>JBBREI010000198.1:0-5598 GCA_038203035.1 Burkholderiales bacterium | reverse complement strand
GATCGCCCGGGTGCTGAGGAAAGGGTAAGGGTCTTAGTTCCCTTGAGGCTCAGGCGCCGGTCCTGATGACGCCCGCGCTATCAGTTCAACTTGCACCTCTTCGATGCGCGGTGTCTTGCTGCCCTTGATGCGGTCCAGCATTTTCCAGGCTCGCAGTACCATGTCCGCTTTGAGCGATGGACAACGGAAATGTACCTGCCAGAGCACTTCGAAGAGGCGCGCGAGGAAGACCTCGTCCAGACGATAGCCGCGTATCCCCTGGGGGCCCTGGTGGTGAATGGCCCGCAGGGACTGGACGCGAACCACATGCCGTTTCTCACCGATCAGGACGGCGCTGGCAAGAGCAGGCTGCTGGCGCACATCGCGCGCGCAAACCCCTTATGGAAGGAAGTGCAGGACGGCCAGGACGCGCTGGTCATCTTCCGCGCGGGCGACGCCTACATCTCGCCCAACTGGTATCCCAGCAAACACGAATTCCACCGCCTGGTGCCCACCTGGAACTACCGCGTGGTGCACGTCCATGGTCGGCTCTTCATTCGCGACGACGAGCGCTTCGTGCGCGGGGTGGTGGCGCGCCTTACGAAGACCCACGAAGCGCAGGCCGGATCTCCCCGGCCCTGGAAGATGACCGATTCCGCGCCCGAATTCATCGACGACATGCTCACGAAGATTGTGGGAATCGAAATCGAAGTGGTCCGGATGGTTGGCAAATGGAAGCTGAGCCAGAACCGGGATGAGCGCGACCGAACGAACGCGGCGCAGGAGCTCCAGAAGCGTGGCGAGCAGCCGATATCGGGCGCAATGCTCGATACGGTCGGCGGACCCTGAAAGCCTGGCTTGTAGCCGTCGCCGCGCCTGCATCGCAGGCGGCGATAGCTCAGGCGCGTTTCACGCCCGTGCGTCGCCGCAACCTCATCGCTCCGACCAATCCCAGGAGCACGGCCAGGGCGGCGAGCTCCGGGAAATCCAGCGTGGGAATGCCTACGGAGAATCCCGGGAACGGCGCGGCCCAGATGTGGGCCTCGTAGACGTCCGCCCCCAACGTCCAGGTGCCGACGAAGCAGTTCTGGCCGGGCACGCGCGTGAGCGTCATCGGGACGTTGGAAAGCGTGTCGAAGCCGACGAGCTGGGTTCGATCGGTGGAGAGTGTGAACGTGTAGGCCGCCACCGCGATGCACACAGGGTTGCTCACCCCGATACCCGCCATCGCGATCGAGCCGTCCCTCGCGTCGGCCAGCGTCCCGTCGGTGGTTTCGATGCCGGTGCAGCCGGTTAAGGCGCCCGCGATCGCTTCCCAATGGAGGTTGAGCGTGTTGTTGACGGTCTGGCAGAAGGCAGGATTGTAGGCTGAGGAAGCGGGCCCGGCGTGGAGGGCGAGCAGGAGCGCGAGGACTCCAGCGGTGCGCGTACGACAGGAGATCATCTACTGCCCCCTCACCAAAGCGAGCACCTTGGAGGGATCGAGCCCCCGTGCCTTCTCCCGCATCGCCGGCAGGTATTCGCCTTGCAGGCTGCGCCCCTCCTGCATCACGCGCTCGAAGGTGTCCTTGAGCATCTGCGTGGAGAGCTCGCGCCCCCCGGCGTAATAGCGCTTCGCCACCTGGCCCAGGGCATAGGTGCTTGCGAAGCTCATGCCCGAGCTCACCGCCTGTTTCCCCAGGCCGCGTGCGAGGGAGCCGCCGATGCTTCCCAGCAGTCCCCCGAGGAGCTTGCGGCCCGCCTGCTCGAGGTATTGAGAGGTGAGGCCCACACCCGCCGTGGCGAGGAAGTCCTTCACGTGGCCGCTGTCGAGCTCGTAGCCGTGGGTCTTGCCGATCTTGTAGACCAGTTGCATCTGCAGCGGAATGATCGCCATGGTGGAGAGTGTCTCCGGCAGCAGCTCGAGCGCGCCGTTCATGATCGCGGCGTTGAGGATCATCTTGTCGAGCTCCGCGTCGCTGGCAGTCGTCGATGGGGCCGCTGCTGCGCCCGCCAGTGGCGCGGTCGCGATCGACTCGGCCATTTGATTGAATTCCACCCCCGCGTGCGCCGGCATCGCCAACGTCTGGCGCAGCCGGTCCAGGAAGCGGCGTTCGGCATCCGATTGCGCGCCATCCGCGTCGCAGACACACACTGCCATCTCGTACGCGAGGTGCCGGGATTCCTGGCCCTGCAGCTCCGCCACAGCGGATTCAAGCGTCATTCGCCTGGTGAGCACGTCCTGGTAGAGCGTCGGCAGGTGCAGGCTGTCGCGTGCCAGCCCATCGGCGATGCGGCGGATCTCTTCGCGTTCGCGTTCGTGCTTGTCGCCGTCGGCGAAGGCAGCCATCAGCGAGATGGCGACAATGGCGCGGTTTTCGGATTCGGTCATGCCGCTATTTTACCGCCCCCGCAGCGGGTAGCGTTTCATTGGCCGCCGCAAGCCTTCATGTCGGCCATGTGGGGCTTGAGCACTTCGCCTTCCTGCCCGGGCTTCCTGGCGGCGTTCGCTGCCTGGGCGCGCCTCCAGTCGGAGGGTGAAAGCTTCGTGTCGAGCACGCCCACCACGCAGGTGCAGCGCTTCTCGATCACGTCTAGGGCGAGGCCGCGGCGGCTGCCCGAATCGCGGCAGGACATCTCGATCGAGAGGCGATAGTCGAGGATTTCCCTGGGAATCATCGGGCCCTTGGGGGCGGCGACGGCGTTCGTCGAGGAGAGCACCGCGAACGTGAGGAGCAGGCGTTTCATGCCTGCGATTCTAGCTCGGGCAGGGGCGCCCGCGGCGGCCAAAGAAAACTCCAGGGCGCGGATCGTATTCGTCTCGACACACTCTAACCAGCACGGGTCGGAGTGCCGTCGCCCTCGGGTTGCGGCGCAGGACTCGGCCCACTACGTCCCTACATCCCCCCAGGAACCCAGGAAAAATGGCCAATAAAAAAGTTGCTGTCCTCGTCGGCAGCCTGCGAAAAGGCTCCATCAGCCGCAAGCTCGCACTCGCGTTGATCGAGCTCGCCCCGGAAAACCTCGACCTCCAGGTGGTGGAGATCGGCGCACTGCCGCTCTACAACGAGGACCTCGAGACCGAAAGCCCGCCGGAAGCCTGGAAGGCTTTCCGCACGGCCATCCGCAGCGTCGATGCCCTGCTTTTCGTCACGCCCGAATACAACCGCTCGATCCCCGGCGCGCTCAAGAACGCCATCGACGTGGGCTCGCGTCCCTACGGCCAGAGTGTCTGGTCGGGCAAGGCCGCGGCGGTGGCGAGCCAGTCCCAGGGGCCCATCTCCGGCGTCCTCGCCAACCACCACCTGCGCAGCACCTTCGTGTTCCTCGACATCCACCCGCTGCAGCAGCCCGAGTGTTACATCGGGCAGTCGGGCAAGCTGTTCGACGACGCGGGCAAGCTCACCAAGGACGATACGAAGGAATTCCTGAAGAAATTCATGGGCGCCTTCGGCAAGTGGGTGGAGCAGGTGGCGCGTTAGTCGCGGTAGACTTCTGCTGAATGAAAACCTTCGTCTCGATCGCGGCAGCGCTGCTGCTTGCAGCGGCCTGCGCCGCGCCCCCGCCCCCGCGCGAGGCACTGCGTCCCACCGGCGCCGGCCAGCGCGAGCTTGGCCTGACCATGGGCTTCATGCCCGGGACCTACGAATCCATCAACCAGGACAAGGGTCCCGGCGCGGGCGTGCGCATGCGTATTGCGGAATTCTGGAAGCCGCTGCAGAAAACCGGCGAGTTCTGGATGTACATGGAGCAGGCGAAGATCGGCGCGGAGGACAAACCCTTCACGCAACGCATCTACCGCATCGTGGAATCGGACGGGAAGTTCTGGGCCGAAATCTACGCCTTGCCCGCGGACGCGAAGAACTTCGTGGGCGAATGGCGCAAGCCGCAGCCTTTCGCCGCGTACAACCCGGCGCAGCTGCGGGAATACGCAGGTTGCCGCATGTCCATGGGCCACATGACGATCATGTTCTGGATGCGCACCGAGTCCAAGGGTTGCCGTGCGGAAAACCGTGACGTCGCCTACGAAACCACCGAGATCCTCGGCAATTCCGCGGGGATGAAGCAGGGCACCGTGGGCTTCGACCCGGCCGGCCGGCAGATCGCCGGGGAGGCCGGGGCGTGGGACTTCCGCAGGATTGCCGCGACGCCCCGATGAACCCTCAGTCGCGGTCCTTCTCGGCGTCGTTGCGAACGTCGCCCACGGTTTTCTGCACCTTGCCTTCGCCCTGTTTCAGCAGGCCCTTGGCCTGTTGCTTGAGGCTGCCCGTGGCCTTGCCGGCCTCGGTTTGCACCTTGCCGGCGGTTTCCTTCACACGGCCCTTCACCTGATCGCGGTTCATGCGCATTCTCCTGTGGAACGGTTGAGGTTCAGGTACGACGGCCAGGCCTGGCAGACGTTCGCGCGCGTCGACCGGTCCATGCGGACCACGCTAAATCCATAAATAACCTCAGGTATATTTTACAACATATTGATTTATATGAAATTGTAGGTTGCGCTTGTAGTGATACAACGACACGCACTTGGGCTAAAATAGCCCCTCTGTAGGTGTTCATGAAGGCGGGTGTCGTAATGGTCCTACGCAAGTTGCCGATGTTTATTGCCGTCATGGCGGTGGGTGCCGTGGCGCAGCCTGCGTTCGCCGACATCTACATGCACAAGGACGAACGTGGAGTCGTCCACTTCACCAACATCCCGCAGGGCGACAAGCGCTTCAAGCTGGTGCGCAAGGAAGCGGGCACCTCCGCCTACACCGCCGCCGCCGGCCAGCCGCAATATTCGCTGCCGCGCGAAGAGATGATCCGCCGCTTCTCCTCGATCATCGAAACCGCCAGCCGCACCCACAATGTGGAAGCGTCCCTGGTGCACGCCGTCATCACCGCCGAATCGGGCTACAACCCGGGCGCGGTTTCACGGGTGGGCGCCCGCGGCCTGATGCAGCTGATGCCGGCGACGGCGCAGCGCTTTGGCGTGCAGAACATCATGGATCCGAGCGACAACATCCACGGCGGCGTGAAGTACCTGCGCGAGCTGTTGACGATGTTCAACGGCAACAAGGAACTCGCCGTTGCGGCCTACAACGCCGGGGAAAACGCCGTCATCCGCTATGGCAACCGGATCCCGCCGTACGCGGAGACCGTCAACTACGTGCCGAAAGTGCTCGGCATCTACCACAAGTTCCAATCGCGCAAGGGTTAGTCCCCCGCGCCACCGGACATTGGGCACAGGTCCACGTCGCAAGACGAGGGCCTGTGCCCGATACCTTTCCGGCTCCCGTTACGGGGCCACTGCCGGCAGGCTCAGCGCGTCGATCCAGGCCGCATCCGCGCCCACCGAGGCGCTGGCATCCTTCTCGTACGACCAGCGCAGCGTGTGTGTGCCCGCGGTGATCGGGGTCGTGAAAGCCTGCCACGCGGGGTTTGCCGCGCCCGACCATTCGATATCTTGGTCAGTAGGGGCGAATCAGGCTGTCGCTGCCGGCTGATTGAGTTGTCGGCCGCCACCTGCGCCAATTCGACTAGTCCGCGGCGGCGTGGCCCGTAGGCGCCGGGGATCCGGCCCGGTCCTCGACCAGTCGTTCCTCGAAGGTCTTGTGCCGGCGCGCCAGCAGCGTATACGCGGTGGGCACCACGAAAAGC
>JBBREI010000197.1:0-5603 GCA_038203035.1 Burkholderiales bacterium | reverse complement strand
CGCATCAATGCGGTCGCGGGGCGGCTGGACATCAAGGAGGGAATGAGCGCGCGCGAAGCAGTTGCGCGCCTCGTCGGATTGGGTTGATTTGCGGGCCTGGTTGAAACGCCCCTGGGACGTTCCTGGATCGCCTGCCTGTTGAGTCTGTTCCGTCCCTGCGCTCAGCGCGGCGTGCTGGCGGCGGCATCGGGCGTCATAGCGGCGGCGCGAGCTCGATCCTGCCGGGCGCATCGAGGTTCGCCTCGATCGCGAAGACGAGGTCGCCGGCCTCGATGTGCGTGGCTCCTGCCTCCCAGAACCCGATGATCGCCCCGGCACGCTCCACCGCGACCACCAACGCATGGGGCACCTCGCGCCAGGCGCGGCCAATCTCGGCTTCGCGCGCCGGCCGCTCCGAGATGCGCATGAACCCGTTGGGGCCGCACAGCAGGTCGGCCACGAAACGCGTGGTGTAGCGCGAACTCACCGCGTCGGCCATGAGGTGGCCGGCCAGGCGGGAAGGCGCAATGACCTCCTGCGCGCCCGCGCGTCGCAGCAGCTGCACATTTTCCTGGTCGTTCACCGTCGCGAGGATGCGGATGTCGGGATTGAGGTTGCGCGCCGTGAGCGTGCCGAGCGCCGCGATCTCGTCGCGGCGGAGGCAGAAAAGGATGGCGTGCGCAGTCGTGATGCCCGCCTGCTTGAGCGTGTCGTCGCGTGTGCAGTCGCCGCGCAGGCCGATGAGCCCATGCTCGGCGGCCTCCTCGAGGCGGTCGGTCTCGAGATCGATCACCACCACGACGCGCGGATCGGCCTCGCCGGCGGCGAGCAGGCGCGCGGCGCTGCTGCCCGAGTACCCGTATCCGCACACGATGATGTGGCCGGTGAGCTGCTGCTGGAGCTTCTTCATGCGGTGCTCCTCGACGATGCGTTGCCAGAAGAATTCGTAAGCGGTCCCAAGGAACATGAGCCAGACGAAAAGGCGGATGGGGGTGATGACGAGCGCGTCCATGAGGCGCGCGCTTTCTCCCACCGGCACGATGTCCCCGTAGCCCACGGTCGTGATCGTGACCATGGTGAAATAGACCACGTCGGCCAGGACCACGCGGCCGCCGGAGGCGTCGCGCAGGTTGTCGCGCTCGAGCCAGAAGATCAGCACTGCAAGGAGCAGCGCGAGCACGACCAGGCCGCCGCGGCGCAGGAGCACCCTTGCGGGCGCAGGCCGCCGCACATACAGCATGCGCGAGAAGCGCGCGGTGCCGGCCTCGCGCTTACCCGTTTCCCGTATTGCGCCCGCAGCGCGATCGACCACCCGGTCCAGAGTCATGCTGAACTATTGCCGCCCGCGCTCACCGACGTCAAGGCGAATCGCCGCCGCGCGCAGTGGAAGGAACTTTCCGGCTCATGCGCGTCTGACAGGACTACAGGAAAAAAGGGGAACTCCCATGCGACTCCTCCTCGAAGCGTGGCGCGCGAACGAGCTTGTCGAATTCGCACTCGCCACGGGGATCCTGCTCGGCGTCCTGCTTGCGCTGGTGCTGTTGCGCTACGTCGCGGCGAAGATTGTTGGCGCCGTCTCCCGTCGCGCGGGGTCCCCGGTGGGCCAGGGAGTGGCCCGCGCGATCGCGGGCACGCAGCTATGGCTCTTGCTGCCCCTTGCCCTGCTCGCGGCGGCCTCGGCGTTGGAGCTTCCCGCGCGCCTGCAACACCTGGTCGAGGTCGCCGCCGTGGCGGGGGTCGTGCTGCAGGCGGGCGTGTGGAGCTCCCACCTGATCCAGGAATGGCTCAATCGCAAGACGGCCTCGCGGGGCGCCACCGACGGCGACGCGATCACCGCGCTGGCGCTCCTCAGCTTCGCCGCGCGCGTCGCCGTGTGGGTGCTCGTCCTCCTGGTGATCCTGGACCACATGGGCTTCAACATCACCGCGCTCGTGGCCGGCCTCGGCATCGGCGGCGTGGCCGTCGCCCTCGCGGTGCAGAACATCCTCGGCGACCTGTTCGCGTCGCTGTCGATCGTGCTCGACAAGCCGTTCGTGGTGGGCGACTTCATCGTCGTGGACGACATGCGCGGCACCGTGGAGCGCGTGGGCGTGAAGTCCACCCGGGTGAGGAGCCTCGATGGCGAGAGCCTCGTGTTCTCGAACTCCGAGCTGCTCAAGAGCCGCATCCGCAATTTCCGCCAGCTCACCGAGCGCCGCGTGCTTTTCACCATCGGGGTGACCTACCAGACGCCGGCCGCGCAGGTCGGCTCCATTCCGGGCTGGCTGCGGGCCATCGTCGAGGAACGCGAGAAGACGCGCTTCGACCGCGCGCACTTCAAGGAGTACGCGGACTCGGCGCTTGTCTTCGAGGTGGTCTACTACGTTCTCGACCCGGCGTACAACGTCTATATGGACATACAGCAGGCGATCAACCTCGAGATCCTCGAGCGCTTCACGGCCGAGGGCATCGGGTTCGCGTATCCCACGCAGACGCTGCACATCGCCACCGTTCCCGCCGCGTCCGAATCGGCCGCGGGCTAGGCGGGGCGCTCGCCCTCAGCGCGCCCCGGATTTCTCCGCGAAGGACTGCCCGCCGCCGTAGCTGCCGAGCTCCTGCAGCTTGCCGCCCTTCTTGAGCGTCACCGCGCAGTACTTCACCTCGGCGATCTTGCCGAACGGATCGAGCGCCGCGTTGGTGAGCAGGTTGGCTGCGGCTTCGTAGAACGCAAACGGGATGAACACCGCTCCTCGCGGCGTGCCGTCGTCGGCGCGCGCGGTGAGCGCGATTTCACCGCGGCGCGAGGCCACGGTAATCACGTCGCCGGCCTTGCAGCCGATCGCGTCGAGATCCAGGGGGTGCACCGATCCCACGGCGAGTGGCTCGATGGCATCCAGCACCGAGGCGCGCCGCGTCATGGAACCCGTGTGCCAATGCTCGAGCTGGCGCCCGGTGATGAGCACGAACGGGTACTGCGCATCGGGGCGCTCGTTCGCGGGGATGAGGTCCGCGGGCACGAACTTGCCGAGGCCATCGCGCGTCGGGAAGTTCTCCGTGAACACCACCGGCTGGCCGGGATCGTCCTCGGTGCGGCACGGATAGGTGACCGACGATTGCTCCTGCAGGCGGTCCCAGGTGATGCCCGCGATCGTGTCCATGGCCTGGCGCATCTCCTCGTACACCTCGGCCACGCCGCTTTCAGGACCCTGGTAGTCCCAGCCGCAACCGAGCTTGTTGGCAAGCTGCTGGACGATCCACAGGTCCTGGCGCGCGTCACCGGGCATGTCGAGCGCGCGCTTGCCGAGCTGGACCATGCGATCGGTGTTGCTCACGGTGCCGGTTTTCTCCGGCCACGCGGACGCGGGCAACACGACATCGGCGAAATACGCGGTCTCGGTGAGGAAGATGTCCTGCACCACCAGCATGTCGAGCGCGGCAAGGCCTTCGCGCGCGTGGTGCGCGTTGGGATCCGACATCGCGGGGTTTTCGCCCATGATGTACATGCCCTTGATCCTGCCTTCGCAAGCCGCGTCCATGATTTCGACCACGGTCAGGCCCGCCTTGTGGTCGAGGGTCCGTCCCCAGAACTTCTCGAAGCGCGCGATCGCATCCGGATCGTCGACGCGAATGTAGTCGGGATACATCATGGGGATGAGGCCCGCGTCGGAGGCGCCCTGCACGTTATTCTGCCCGCGCAGCGGGTGCAGCCCCGTTCCCGGCCGGCCGATCTGCCCGGTCATGAGCGAGAGCGCGATCAGGCAACGCGCGTTGTCGGTGCCGTGCACATGCTGCGAGACACCCATGCCCCAGAGGATCATCGAGCCCTTCGAGGTCGCATAGGCGCGGGCAACTTCGCGGATGATCTCGGCCGGGATGCCACAGAGCGGCGCCATCTTCTCCGGGCTGAAGCCCCTGGCGTTTTCCTTCAGCGCCTCGAAGTTGCTGGTGCGCTGGCGCACGAACTCCTTGTCTACCAGCCCCTCCTCGATGATGGTGAAGATCATCGCGTTCAGCAACGCCACGTCCATGTCGGCGGTGAACTGAAGGTATTTCCACGCGTGGCGTGCCAGTTCGTTGCGACGCGGGTCGGCGACAATGAGCCTCGCGCCGCGCTGCACGGCGTTCTTGATCCAGGTGGCCGCGACCGGATGGTTCGAGGTCGGGTTGGCGCCGATCAGGAAGATCACTTCCGCCTTGGCGACATCGGAGACCTGGTTGGACACGGCGCCGGAGCCGATGCCCTCCAGCAGCGCGACCACGGAGGAGGCGTGGCACAGGCGCGTGCAATGGTCGACGTTGTTGGTGCCGAAGCCGGTGCGCACCAGCTTCTGGAAGAGGTAGGCCTCCTCGTTGGAGCCCTTGGCACTGCCGAAGCCGGCGAGCGCATTGGGCCCGATGGTGTCGCGGACCTTCTTCAGTCCCGTGGCGGCGAGCTCGAGCGCCTCTTCCCAGCTGGCCTCGCGGAACACGGAAGACCAGTTGGTGGGATCCATCGCGATGTCGTCGCCCTTGGCCACGCCGGCCTTGCGGATCAGCGGCGTGGTGAGCCGCTGCGGGTGCGAGACGTAGTCGAAACCGAAGCGGCCCTTGACGCACAGGCGCTCGTGGTTCGACGGGCCATCGCGGCCGTCGACACGGATGATCTTGTTGTCCTTCACGTGATAGGTGAGCTGGCAGCCGACACCGCAGAACGGGCAGACCGAATCGACCTCCTTGTCGGCCTTGACCGCATAGGCGTGCCTGGCGGGTGCCAGCGCGCCCGTGGGGCACGCCTGCACACATTCGCCGCAAGCCACACACGTGGAGGCACCCATCGGATCGTCGAAGTCGAACACGATCTTCGAGGCCTCGCCGCGGAAGGCATAACCGATCACGTCGTTGACCTGTTCCTCGCGGCAGGCGCGCACGCAGCGCGTGCACTGGATGCAGGCATCGAGGTTCACGTCCATCGCGGGGTGCGAGATGTCCGCCTTCGGCTGGTGGCGCGCCTCGAAGCGGCTGTGCTGCACGCCGAGTTCGGCCGCCCAGTGGAAAAGCTCGTTGCCGCCGGGCTTGAGGTCCTCTTTCGGCACGTCGGAGAGCAGCAGCTCGACCACCATCTTCTGCGAATGCAGCGCGCGCGCGGAGGTGCTTTCGATCTCCATGCCCTTGGCGGGGGCGCGGCAGCACGAGGGCGCCAGCACGCGCTCGCCCTTGATTTCGACCACACACGCGCGGCAGTTGCCGTCGGCGCGGTAGCCTTCCTTGTAGCAGAGGCGCGGGATCTCGACGCCGTGCCGCGAGGCGGCCTGGATGATCGTCTCGCCGGCGAAGGCGGAGATGGTCTCGCCATTCAGCTTGAAGTCGATGGTCTCGGCCGTGGCGGCCAGCTCGTTCATCTTCATGCGTTCAGACCTCGTGCGGGAAGTGCTTCACGACGCAGCGGATCGGGTTGGGCGCGGCCTGTCCCAGGCCGCAGATCGACCCGTCCGCCAACGCCACCGACAGCTCCACCCGCAGCGACAGGTCCCATTTGCGGCTCTCCATGAGGTGCGCGGCCTTCGCGGTGCCGACGCGGCACGGCGTGCACTGCCCGCACGACTCGTGCTCGAAGAAGCGCATCAGGTTCAACGCCGCGTCGCGCGCCCGGTCGTGCCGCGACAGGA
>JBBREI010000196.1:0-5655 GCA_038203035.1 Burkholderiales bacterium | reverse complement strand
GGCACGTTGATCGCCCCGGGCAGGTGGCCCGCGGCGTACTCCCCGGGAGGGCGCACGTCGATCACCACGACCAGGCCCCTGGCCGCGCGCTCCATCAGCTCCCTGGGCGACACGGGCTCCATCTCGTCGCGGTGCCTGAGCCACGTGCGCACCAGCTTCTCCACCTCCGCCACGCGCTCCTCGGCCACGTGCTGGAGCGCGGAATACAGCATTACCACGTCATCGCCGGCGAGCGCGTAGTAGACGCGCAGCCCCTCCTTGCGTGTGGTCACGAGCCCCGCATTGCGCAGCGCCTGCAGGTGCTTGGAGCAGTTGGCGACGGACAGCCCCGCCATCGCGGCGAGGGTCTCCACGCTGCGCTCGCCTTGCGCGATGTGCTCGAGCAGCTGCAGCCGCGCCTCGCTCGCGAGGGCGCCCGCCACGCGGGCGATCTGCTGGTAGAGGGCGGATTTCATGGCTTCGCTTGACAAGGGGGGTATGGGCCTATAGTCTACTACTCAACCAAATAGTTGAATAGTGGTGGACGCGGGGCGACGACGCCCCATGGTAGAGGAGGCGGGGCGATGCAGGCGGCGATGCTCGAAAGCTGGGACTGGGCGGTGCGCCTGGGCGCGTTCACCACGGTGTTCGCGGCGATGGCGTTCTGGGAGGCCGCGGCGCCGGTGCGCGCGCGCCGGCTGGGCCGCGCCACGCGCTGGAGGACGAATCTCGGCCTCGCCCTCGTCAACACGCTGCTCGCCCGCGTGGCGCTGCCGGTGACGGCGATCGCCCTCGCGTCGCTGGGGGTGATCGAAGGCTGGGGCCTCCTCAACCGGGTGGACCTTCCGGCGTGGGCCGAGGTCCTGCTGGCCGTGATCGTGCTCGACCTCGTGGTGTACTTCCAGCACGTGCTGTTCCACGCGGTGCCGGCGCTCGCGCGCCTGCACGCCGTGCACCACGCCGACCCGGACTTCGACCTCACCACCGGCATCCGCTTCCATCCGCTCGAGATCCTGCTTTCGGCCGCGATCAAGCTCGCGGCGGTGGCGGCACTCGGCGCTTCGCCTCTGGCGGTGCTCGTCTTCGAGGTCCTGCTGAACGCAACCGCGATGTTCAACCACGCCAACGTCTCCCTTCCCCGGGGCGCGGAGCGCTTCGTGCGCGCATTCCTCGTCACCCCCGACATGCACCGCATCCATCACTCCGTGATCGCGGTGGAGCGCAACAGCAACTACGGCTTCTGCCTGTCGCTGTGGGACCGCGTGTTCGGCACCTACACGCGGGATACCCCCGGCGAGCTGGAAATCGGGCTCTCCGATTGGAGGGACCCCGCCGTCGTGGCGACGCTCGCCGGTGCGGTGGGCATGCCTTTCCTCGGACGCAAGCCATCATGAAGATGCTCTACATCCTCAACGATCCGCCGTACGGAACCGAGCGCAGCTACAACGGCCTTCGGCTCGCGCGCGAGCTGCTGAAAGACCCCGCGGCGGCCAACGAGGCGAAGGTTTTCCTGGTGGGCGACGCGGCCTCCTGCGCCAAGTCCGGCCAGAAGTTGCCGCCGGGCTTCTACAGCATCGAGGCGCTGCTCAAGGGCGTCACGGCGCGCGGAGCCCAGGTCGGCGTATGCGGCTCCTGCATGGATGCGCGCGGGATCGCCGAAGCGGAGCTGGCCGAGGGCTGCCATCGCGCAAGCATGGCCGAGTTGGCGACGTGGACTGCGTGGGCCGACAAACTGGCGGTCTTCTGAACCGCCCGTGAGCGCGACGACCGGCAAGACCGTCCTCGTCCTCGGGGCGCCTGCTGCACCTGGGCTAAGGTCCTGTTCGAGAAGCACTGGCTCGGGCGCTGGTTCCAGGGGGTTGGGCGCCCGCCAGCCGCGGAAGGCCGCTAGGCGGCGACCTTCAGCTTCGGGCGCGAAGCCTTCGCCGGCTTGCAGAACACCTTGTGGAGGGTTGCCATGAGCGCCATCACGTCTGCGCTCGCCAGCGAGTAGAACACCGTTTGCTTGTCGCGGCGCGTCACCACGACGTGCTCGCGCCGAAGGATCGCGAGGTGTTGCGAGATCCCCGACTGGCTCAGGCCCACTCCCTCCTCGAGCTCGCCCACGGAGCGCTCGCCCTCGGCGAGCTGGCAGAGGATCACCAGGCGCGACGGATTCGACATGGCCTTGAGGAGTGGCGCAGCGCGGCGCGCGCTGCGCTGCAGCTCGCCCATGCGCGCGGCGACCTGCGGGGGCGGGACCAGAGCCTTGCGGGAGGAGCCTTGTTTCGCCATGCGGCCATTTTACGGCATGCTGTTCCCGGACTGGCATCGAGAGGCGAAGACATGGGACGGGAGGACATGGAGAAGCGCGTGCAAGTGCTCGCGCCCGCGATCCTGCGGGGGCTGCGGCGCGGCTTCGAGAAGGAAGGATTGCGGGTGCGCCCGGACGGAAGCCTCGCGCGCACACCGCACCCGCGCGGACTAGGCTCGGCACTGACCCATCCGCGCATCACCACGGATTTTTGCGAGGCCCAGCTCGAGCTCGTCACGGGCGTGCACGCCGATATCGACGCGTGCCTCGAGGAGCTCGCGCAGTTGCACAAGGTCGTCTACGAGTGCATCGGCGACGAGCTCGTCTGGGATGCGAGCCTGCCTTGCAAGCTGCCCGCCGACGACGAGATTCCGATCGGCCGCTACGGGACGTCCAATCTCGGTCGCATGAAGTCCGTGTACCGAAACGGGCTCGCCCACCGCTACGGGCGGCGCATGCAGGTCGTTTCCGGCATCCACTACAACTTCTCGATTCCCGAGGCGGCCTGGCCGCTGCTGCGCGCGTTCGAGTCGAGCTCGTGCGCCCCCGAGATGTATCCGGACCAGCGTTACCTGGGACTGATCCGCAATTTCCGGCGTCACGCCTGGCTGCTGCTGCTGCTCCTGGGAAGCTCGCCCGTTGCCTGCGGCTCGTTCGTCGGCAATCGGGCGCACGAGCTGCAGGCCTGGGAGACCGGGACCCTGTTCGCTCCCGGGGCGACGTCGCTTCGCATGGGGCGGCTTGGCTACCAGAGCGATGCCCAGTCCGCTCTCGAGGTCAGCTTCAACGACCTTGCCGGCTACGCGGCGACGCTCGACCGGGCGATGAGGGTGCCGTATCCGCCCTATGAGGCGATCGGCCTGGAGGTGGGCGGCGAATTCCGGCAGCTCTCCACCGCGCTGCTGCAGATCGAGAACGAGTTCTACGGCACGATCCGGCCCAAGCGCGTCATTGCCCGGGGAGAGCGCCCGCTGCATGCGCTGGGCGAGCGCGGCATCGAGTACGTCGAAGTCCGGTGCCTGGACATCGATCCCTTCATGCCCCTCGGGATCGACGCCGACGCGGTTCGCCTGCTCGACGTCTTCCTGTTGCACTGCCTGCTGAGCGACAGTGCGCGCGATTCGCCCGGCGAGATCCGGGCGGCCGCCCGCAATCAAAGGCTGGTCGCCGAGGCGGGGCGCGACCCGGGAACGCGCCTGGACCGCGCCGGCGACTCCGTCGCTCCCGCCGAATGGGGCTGCGCGCTGCTGCTGCAGTACGGTCCGATCGCCGGGGCGCTCGACCGCGCATTCGGCGGCGCGGATTATGCGCGCGTGCTCCGCACCGCGGATGCGGCCCTCAGAAATCCCGACACCCTTCCATCCGCCCGCGTCCTTCGGGCCGTGGAGCGCGATCATGGGCGCTCATTTCCGGATTTCGTCCTCGCGCAGTCCCGCCGGCACCGCGATGCGTTGTCCGATCCGCCGCTCGCTTCTGCCTCGAGGCAGCGATTCGATGCGCTCGCCGCCGAGTCGCTGGCGGAGCAGCGGCGCATGGAGGCGGCGGACGACGTCGCGTTCGATGCCTACCGGCGACACTATCTCGACCAGGACCTGCTGTCCGGCCCCCATTTCAGTTCCGGGCGAACGCAGAATCGACCGGGGGCCGATTGAATTCGTCTGGCGGTTGCTGAACAACCGCGCTGCTCAGCGCATGCGCCGGAGATGCTCCAGCGCCTTGCCGCCTTCGAGCACGCCGCGCACGGCTTGCACGGCGCCTCCCAGCGAACCGTGGCGCCCGAGATGCCACAGGCATAGCGCCGCGCCATAGGCCAGGCCGTCGCCCGTCGGGCCGGGCTGCCCGGCAAGCGCCGCCAGGCCTTCCTCGGCGGCGGCTTTCGCGACGCCGGCATGGTCGAGCGTCGCTGCCTCGTGATCGCCTTCCTTCCCGCCGTTCGCGGCCTCGCCGGGAATTCGCGCGGCGCGCACCGTTTGATGGATGCCCAGGTCCGCGGGCTGGAATTCCGCGGGCTGTTCCTCGTCACCGCCGTGGAAGCGGAACACCTTGCCCGTCTGGCACAGCGAAGGGATCACGCCGCCTTCGACGCCGCGCACGATCAGCGCGGAGTCGAAGCCCGCCTGGCGCGCGAGCAGCGCGTAGATGCGCGAATAGGGTTTGTGCACGTACCCGGTGACGAGGTGCGTCTTCGCACGGCCGCGCACCGGCCCGGCCAGCACCTCGGTGGTGGTGATGGCGGGCCGCTTGACGATGAGCGCGCGCAGGGCGGCGAGCTCGTGGAGCTTGGGGCAGAACGCCCTCTGGTCGACGTAAGCCCAGCCGATGCGCGGGTCACCCACGCGCGCCGCGGCTTCTTCCGGAACGAGGTCCACCGGCAGGCCGGCGGCGCGCAACACCTGCCGGTGCGTAACGCCGTACTTGGGCCCCATGCTCTCGACGCCGTGGGAGACGGCCGCGACGCCGCAGGCGGCGAGCACCGCCGGGAGGAAGGGCGATGCGGGCAGCGTACGAATGAAGCCATCGTAAGGGTCGGCGATATCCACCACCTCGTCCACGGGGGCGGTGGCGCGGCGGGTGGCTTCGCGGATGGCCTCGAGGATGCCGCGGTTCTCGTCGTCGGTTTCGCGCTTCATGCGCAGCGCGATCAGGAATATCCCGGCCTGCACCGCGTCCACCTGGCCGTCGAGCACGGCGCGCATTCCGGCGCGGGCCTCCTCGCGCGAGATGTCCTTGCTCAGTTCCGGGCCGGTGGCGATGCGCTTGATGATGGAGTGCATCAGCGTCACGGGATCCGCGGGAATCGCCCGCCCGGCGGTGCTCATGGCGTCCCCGCGTCGGGCAAGCCGACCATGATCCGGTCGCCTTCCACCCGTACCGGAAAGGTCCGCAGGTCGTCTTCGGCGGGTTCTTCCAGGGCCTCGCCGGTGCAGACGTTGAACCGGCTGCCGTGCAGCGGGCACTTGACCAATGCGCCTTTGAGGACACCCGTCGACAGCGAAGCGTCTTCGTGCGTGCAGGTATCGGCGGCGGCGCAGATGCGTCCTTCCACGTTCGCGAGCAATATGCGGTGCCCGCCGATGTCGACGCGCCTCATGGTTCCCGGCCGGAGCTCGCCCGCCTTGCCTGCGTCGACGAAGCGCTCGGACATGGGGCCCGCGCTCACGTGCTGCGCGGATCCGACGCCGCGGATTCGAACCATTTGAGCCGTTCGCGCAGCTTCACGACCTCGCCGACGATGATCAGCGTCGGCGCCTTGACATCGCCTCGCCGCACGATGTCGGGAAGGGTGTCGAGCGTACCCGTCAGCACCCTCTGTTGCGGGGTCGTGCCCTGCTGGATGAGCGCGGCCGGGGTCGCGGCCGGCAGGCCGTGCGCCACCAGCTCAT
>JBBREI010000195.1:0-5704 GCA_038203035.1 Burkholderiales bacterium | reverse complement strand
TGCGTCATCGCTTGCTTCCCGCGAAATAGGCGAGCCACGCCGGCAGCGCGGCCTGCGTGCCCGGCAGCGCGCCCATGGCTTCGAACTCCGGGAAAGTCTCCGCGGGCTCACCCGCCTCGGCCGGGCGGATGCGCACGCGCTCGTCGTACCATCCCGCCTGGCCGGTGACCGGATCGGAGTTCGAGATTCGACCCTCCCCCCGCCCACTCCCAAGGGAGGGGGGGACGTTCTCCCTCTCCCTTGGGAGAGGGTCCGGCAGCTCATCCGTTATCAGGTGGTTCAGCAGGAATCCGCGGCGCGCCTCGTTGGCCGCGGGGTCGAGGCGCCAGGCGCCGGGCGCCTTGCCGATGGCGTTCCAGGTCCACACCGTGCCCGGCTCGACCGCCTCGGAGTGGCGCGCCATGCAGCGCACCTTGCCCCAGGGCGACTCGGCCCACATCCACGCGCCGTCCTGGATGCCTTGGGCGCGGGCGGTGGCGGCGTTCACGAAGAGGTAGTTGTGCGTGTGGATCTGGCGCAGCCACGCGTTCTGCGAGTCCCACGAGTGGTACATCGCCATGGGACGCTGCGTGACGGCGGCGAGCGGATAGGCCTCGAGGTCGGTGGCCTGCGCCTCGAGCGGCGCGTAGTAGAAAGGCAGCGGTGCGAAATACTTCTCGATGCGGCCGCGCAAGTGCTCGGGCGGCTGGCGCCCCGGCCGCCGGCCCTGCGCCGCGAGCCGGAACTCCTGCATCACCTCGGAATAGAGCTGGATCACGAGCGGGTTGTCGAACTTGCGTAACCCCATCTCCACGGCCCATTTCAGGTACGGCCCGTTCCAGTTGCGCATGAAGCGCATGGACTCCGGCAGCGGCGTGTGGTGCACGCAGTTGTTCGCCGCGTACATCTCCCATTGCTTCGGGTTGGGCTCGCCCTTCATCGACTTGTCGCCGTCCTTGCCGCGCCAGCCGCTCAGGAAACCGCAGCCGGGGCTCGCTTCCCAGTTGACGATGAAGTCGGGGTAGTCGCGGAACCGGCGCGTGCCGTCGGCATGCACGAATTGGGGAAGCTTGAGGCGCCCGGCGAGCTCGATCAGCACCTCCTGGAACGGCTTGCACTCGCCTTTGGGCGGCACCACGGGGACGCGCACCGAATCCGTCGGCCCGTCGAACTCCGAGATCGGACGATCGAGCAGCGACATCACGTCGTGGCGCTCGAGGTAGGTGGTGTCGGGAAGCACCAGGTCGGCGAACGCCGTGGTCTCCGACTGGAAGGCGTCGCAGACCACGAGGAACGGGATCCGGTACTCCCCGTTCGCGTCCTTGTCGTTGAGCATGCGGCGCGTGTCGGCGGGATTCATCGCCGAATTCCACGCCATGTTCGCCATGAAGATCATCAGCGTGTCGATCGGGTAGGGATCCCCGCGCCACGCATTGGTGATCACGTTGTGCATCAGGCCGTGCACCGACAGCGGGTACTCCCACGAGAATGCCTTGTCGATGCGCATCGGTTCCCCGGCCTCGTCGAGGAACAGGTCGTCGGGCGAGGCGGGCCAGCCGAGCGGGGGCGCGCTGAGCGGCGTGTTCGGCTTGACCGCGTCGGCGCTGTTGGGCGCCTTGGAGCTCGGCGGGATCGCGCGCGGGTAGGGCGCCTTGTGGAGGAAGCCGCCCGGGCGGTCGATGGTGCCCAGGAGCGACATGAGGATGGCGAGGGCGCGCACCGCGTGGAAGCCGTTGGAGTGCGCGCAGATCCCGCGCATCGCGTGGAACGCGACCGGGCGGCCGGTGACCTTCGGGTGCTCCACGCCCCAGCAATCGGTCCAGGCGATGGGCAGCTCGAACGCCTGGTCGCGCGCGGTCTCACCCATCTCGCGGGCGAGCCGCCGGATGGTCGCGGCGGGGATCCCGGTGATCTCCGCGGCCCACTCGGGTGTGTTGGTGCGCACCTGCTCCTTGAGCAGCTCGAAGGCGGGCTTGACCGGCGTGCCGTCGGCGAGCGTGAAGGCGCCCTCGAGTTCGGGCTCGGCATCCGGCTCGTGGCTCAGGACCGGGCCCGCGCGCGCGCGGTCCCACCAGAGGTGGTTCTGGGGATAGAGCGAATACTGCTCGGCGCTCAGCGCATCGAGCACCGGCAGGCCGTGACGCTCGCTATCCTCGCCGAGGTCGATGAGGTGGCCGGCGTTGGTGTAGCGCGCGACGAACTCGCGGTCGTAGAGGCGGGTTTCGATCAGCTCGTGGATCAGCGCGAGCAGCAGCGCGCCGTCGGTGCCGGGCCGGATCGGGATCCACTCGTCGGCGATCGCGGAGTAGCCGGTGCGGATCGGGTTCACCGAGATGAAGCGCCCGCCGGCGCGCTTGAACTTCGAGATCGCGATCTTGAGCGGGTTCGAATGGTGGTCCTCCGCGGTGCCGATCATCACGAACAGCTTCGCGCGGTCGAGATCCGGGCCGCCGAATTCCCAGAAGGAGCCGCCGATCGTGTAGATCATTCCCGCGGCCATGTTCACGGAGCAGAACCCGCCGTGGGCTGCGTAGTTGGGCGTGCCGAACTGGCGCGCGAAGAGTCCCGTGAGGGCCTGCATCTGGTCGCGGCCGGTGAAGAGCGCGAACTTCTTCGGGTCCGTGGCGCGGATTTTCGCCAGGCGCTCCTCGAGGATCGCGAACGCCTCGTCCCAGGAGATCGGCTCGAAGTCGGCAGCACCGCGCTCGGCGCCCGCGCGGCGCTTGAGGGGGCGGGTGAGGCGGGCGGGGGAATGCTGCTTCATGATCCCCGAGGCCCCCTTGGCGCAGATCACTCCCTTGTTCAGGGGATGCTCGGGGTTGCCGTCGATGTAGCGCACCTCGCCGTCGCGCAGGTGCACCCGGATGCCGCAGCGGCACGCGCACATGTAACACGTCGTGGTCTTGATCTCGGCCTGCCGGGTCATTGGGGGCATGCGGCGCTCGGCGCGGCCGCTCGAATATCACGGATGGCTAATATAACAGCGCCGCCCGCGCGGCGGCTAGGCGGCGCGGCTTCCCCGGCAGTCGGCCGTCTGCAAGGCGGCGAGCCTTTGCTTGGCGAATTGCAGGAAACCCTCGATCAGGCGCGAATGGAACCTTTCCCTGGGATAAACCACCGCGAGCTGGCGCACCAGCGGCGGCGACAATGCGATCTCGACCAGTTCGCCGAGGCGCACCTCCTTGGCCACCGTGACCCGCGACATGATCGCGAAGCCCAGGCCGGTGGCCACCATGCCCTTCAGCGCCTCGGGGCTGCTCGCCTCCATCACCACCTGGAGCGAGTCGGGGGCGAGCCCGGCCTTCTGCAGGTAGTGGTCGACGACTTCGCGCGTGCCCGACCCCGGCTCGCGGCTGATATAGGCGTGCTCGGTGAGCAACTTCGGCTCGACGCTCGCGGCTTTCGCCAGGGCATGCGTCGGCGCGCAGACCACCCGCAGCTCGTCCTCGCAGCACAGGTCGTGGACCAGCAAGGGCAGGTGCGAGTCGCCCTCGATGAAGCCCAGGTCGAGGCTGCGCTCGGCGACGCGCTCCTGCACCGCCTCGGAGTTGGCCACGAACAGCCGCGGCACGATGCCGGGATGGCGCGCCTTGAACTCGCCCAGGATCCGGGGCAGGAGATATTCGGCCAGCGTGGTGCTCGCGCCGATCATCAGCGGCCCGGCCTGCTGCCCGCTCATCTCGCGCAGCCGCGAGTCGAGCTCGCCGGAAAGCGCGAGGATGCGCTCGGCGTAATCGAGCGCCACGACCCCGGCGGGCGTGAGGGTGATGCGGCCCTGGGCGCGGTCGAAGAGGCGGGTGTTGAATTGCTCCTCGAGCTGGCGCACCTGGAAGGTCACCGCCGGCTGCGTCATGAAGAGCGCCTCCGCCGCCCGGGTGAAGGACAGATGCTTCGCGACGGCGTGGAAGACCTGGAGGCGACGATCGGCCATGGCCTATTCAAGCACAAAAAAAGGCCGCCCATGGGGCGGCCTCATGCGGGTTCGCCCGCGGCCCTCAATCGATGATGTGGTCAGACGGGGGATTCCTCATGGCTCAGTCCCCGGTCTTGGCGGCGTCCTTGAGCACCTCCTTCACATCGCCGACCCCTTTCTGGAGTTTCCCCGAGATCTGCTTCGCAAGTCCTTTTGCCTGCAGCTTTTCATTGCCCACGAGCTTGCCGGCGTTTTGCTGCAACTTTCCGGCGACGTCTTTCGCAGCACCCTTGACCTGGTCCTTGTTCATGACCGACTCTCCTAGTATTTGGTGTGATCGTCGGCGACTACTTCTTCTTGTCGCCTTTTGCGGCGTCCTGGACGCTTTCTCCGGCCTTCTCGATTTGCTGACCCGCCTTGTCCATGGCCTTGTCGACGGACTTGCCGGCGCGTTCGGCCGGACCCTCCTTCTGCGGGCAGCCCGCCAGGACCATCAACAGGGCGCTCGACGCAGTCGCGATCATCACGCTTTTGCCGAATTTCATTGTCTTCATCTCCTTATGCTGGACTTTCATCTTCCTCTTCGCTCATTCGGGGAAGAGGCGTTCGTATTCCCGTTTGACGACCGCATCGGGCCTGCGCAGTGTGCGTGACGAGCTATCCGGACTCGCCTTCAGCGGTAATGTAACCCGCTCATTTGGGCCTCAATTGACGGCGAGCAACTAAAATGCACGCTGGCCGACGCCAGGCTCGACGAGTGCCGATGCGGGCATAAGGGGCGCAGAAGGATTGCCGCTATGCGGCTATGGATTCAGCGTGTGGGCCTCGAAGCGCATGGCCGCGAGGTCCCCCAGCACCCAGGTGGAGGGGGCGGCGAGGCCCGCGACGGTCCCGGGATTGACGAGCCAGGTGCCTTCGCCCTTCACGCCGGGAACCCGGCGGACTTCCGCCTTGTGGGAGTGGCCGCAGCACACGAGGTCCCACTCGCCGGTGCAGGCGAACGCGTAGCCGTAGTCGTCGTAGTGCACGACGAGGATCCGGCGCCCGCCCAGCTCGAGGCGCGCATCGGGGCCGTAGTACTGGAGCTGCCCGCCGCTCTTGCGCGACTGGTTGTGCATCGCCTGGGGATCGCCGACGTTGTTGCCGTGGATCGCGTGGACCGGCAGACCGGCGGCGAGCGCCGGCTTGATGGTCTGGGCGCCGATGAGGTCGCCGCAGTGGATGACCGCCTCGGCGCCGAGCGCCCGGGCCTCCAGCACCGCCCGGGCCAGGGGGTCGGCGCGGTCGTGGCTGTCCGAAACGATGCAGATCTTCATGGGGGTATTATCCGGCCGCGCGGCCCCGGCGCTCAATCGAGCTGCCTTATCGGGCGATCAGCGAAATCGAGGCGCCGGCGCAGGGAGAAAGGGGGTGGTCATGTCAATGCGGATCGCTGATCGCGCAGTGCGCGTGTCCAGCCGCCACGCCGGCTAATATTAGGGAACTTGCATATATCGGGGGGGTGCTCTAGCATCGGCCGTGGCGACCCAAGCGAAGGAGCCGACCCATGATCGACAACGACGTATCCCCCCGAATCGATTCCGCGCTGCTCGAGCGCCTGGTGCGCGAGCGCGTCGACGCCGTCCTCGACGAGCGCCTCGAGGCGAAGCTCGCCGCGATCCGGGAAGCCAGGCCCGCCTCGATGACCATCATCGCCACCAAGGGCACGCTCGACTGGGCGTATCCGCCGTTCATCCTCGCCTCGACCGCCGCGGCGCTGGGCTGGAACGTCGCCATCTTCTTCACCTTCTACGGGCTGGAGCTGCTGAAGAA
>JBBREI010000194.1:0-5755 GCA_038203035.1 Burkholderiales bacterium | reverse complement strand
TTTCCGGTTTCGTGCGTGGCACGCAAGCTGCTAACACCTGTGCATGCAATTCACCCGCGATATCCGCCGGCTGCTGCAACGAGAACCGCTCGACCCCGAGGCGATGGCGCGCCTCTGGGGCGCGATCCTCGACGGCGCGCTCGACGACGTCGAGATGGGCGCGGTGGTTGCGTCGCTCGCCGTGGCGGGCGAAACGCGTGAGGAGCTGGCGGGCCTGTACCGCGCGGCGCGCGAACGGATGGTCAAGTGGTCCCCCCCGGTGCGTGGGGGCCTGGTATCGATCGCGGCGTACGGCCTCGTGCCGGGCGAGGCGGTTGCGGTTTCCCTGGCGTGTGCCTTGTTGCGCCGTTTCGAGGTTTCGGTGCTGATCCACGGCGTGCTCGATTCACCGTGTGGCGCCTCCTCGGCGAGTGTCCTGCGCGAGTTGGGGATCATGCCGTGCGCCTCGTTTGCGCAGGCCGACGAGAAGCTCGCCACCGATGGCGTGGCGTTCCTGCCTTCGCAACTGGTGTCGCCGACCCTGGCCGCGCTGATTGCGTTGCGGGGAAGGCTCGGTGTTGTGAATGCCGCCCACCTGGTGGCCTCGGTGCTCGACCCATCCCAGGGGCGCGCCACGCGCCTGGTGCTGTCGGCGGGGGGGGCGAGTGATCGCCTGGAGCTCCTGGACGAGGAGGCCGATGGCGACCTGGTCTGCCTGCGCTGGCCCGCCGGGCGCTCGCCGCTCAACCTTTCGATCCGCCCGCGCATCGAACGCATGCACGGCGGCCTGCGCGAGGTGTTGTTCGAGGCCGACGCGCAGGAAACACCCACGGCCCTGGCGCCGCCGCCCGACGATGCAACCGGGATCGCGCAGTGGATCCAGCGCGCCACGGACGGCTCGGTGCCGGTGCCGGTGCCCGCGCTCAGCCTCGCGGCCGCCTGCCTTTACGCCGTCGGCAACGCCCCCGACTTCACCCAGGCCAAGGCCATCGCGGCCCTGCACGCCTGCCGCCTGGTCGCTTGAAGTCCTCCATAACCCCTTAATCCATAGGGGTTTTCAGCGCGTGTTAGAATCGCGCCGAGGTCGCAGCACCCGACAAAATCCCGAAAGGCACAACGATGAAAAATCCTTTGGATTCGCTTTGGGGCACCGTCATCTCGGGCTTCGCGCTGACGGTGGTCCTGTACTACCTGGCGCGCGCCATGATGGGGGGGGCGTGACATGACCATGGACTTCATCCAGTACGGGCTGGGGCGCTGGCTGCACATCATGGCCGGCGTGTTGTGGGTCGGGTTGCTGTATTACTTCAACTTCGTGCAGGTCGACGCCCTCAAGAAGGCCGCCGCCGACACCCCGCCCACCGGCGCGGGGATCACGAAGCACGTGGCGCCGCGCGCGCTGCTTTTCTTCCGCTGGGCGGCGGTCGCCACGGTGCTGCTGGGTTTCTTCATCCTCGGCGCCAAGGCCGACGACGCGCTGCTGTTCAAGGAACGCGCCTACATTCCGATCGGCATCGGCGCGTGGCTCGGGTTGATCATGATCTTCAACGTGTGGGTCCTGATCTGGCCCAACCAGAAGAAGATCCTCGGGCTGGTGCCCGCGACCGACGAGGAGAAAAACAAGGCGCGCCGCGTGGCGTTCCTTGCCTCGCGCACCAACACCATGCTGTCGATCCCGATGCTGTTTTTCATGGTGGCTTCGGGTGGGATCTTCCGCCGGGCGATTTTCGGTTGATTGTTCCCGGCGCTAGTTCCTGCCCTTTGGCAACCCGGTGACCTTGTCGCCGGGTTTGACCTTCTTCTGCGCGAACCATCCCTTGTTGGTCTCGATTGCGTAGATCGCGGGGCCGGCAGCCATGTGTGAATCGAGCGTCTCCGGCGCCATGTCGAGGATGTTGAGGATCGAACCCTGCGCGTCGACAAACGCCACCGACAGCGGGATGAGGGTGTTTTTCATCCACATCGCGTGATAGGCCGGTTCCTCGAAGATGAAAAGCATGCCGTCGTTGGCGCCCATCTTCTTGCGGTACATGAGGCCCTGCATGCGCTGCTGGTCTGTGGTCGCGACCTCCACGCGCAACGGGTGGCCCGCAACGATGATCGAGCGGGTCTTGAAGGCGACATCGGCCGCCGCGTTGCCCGCGGCAGCCGATGTGAGCAGTGCGGCGGCGAAGAGCCGCAGCGCAACGATCATTCCGCTGGCGGCTCCTCGACCGGCGGAAGGATGTCGTAGCCCCGGCGCATGCCGCCCAGGTAGCCGGTGTGGGTGCACTGGCCGCCCTGGTTGGCGGTGTAGCGCCCGCCGAATCCCGACTCGTTCGCCTCGATCGCCGTGAGCGTGAAGGTGCCCGAAACCGAGTTGGGCTCGTTGAAGAATTCGCATCCGTACGTGCCTTCCGTGATGGAGACCACCGTGCCCAGCTGCGATAGCCGGCCCACCATCCGGCAGGTGCCTGCTTCGGCGAATCCCGGTGAGAAGGTCGAGTCGATGGTCACAAGGTCGCCCGACTGGGAAATCTTAACCGAGCCGGGGTAACCCAGGGAGGGAAGGCCGCTGGGGCAATTGACCGTGGACGCGAAGAGCCCGCCCTTGTATTCGCCGTTGAGGTCGGGAATACGCCACGACTGGCGCGTGATCGACTTGTTGACCGTCACCCCGTCAACGGAATAGGTCAGCGTCGCGGCGCCCGGCGTCGCGAAGCTCAGGCTGGCGCCGCCGACGGTGCGCACCGCCACGCCGGCGGGGTTGAAGGCGCCGGCGAACGCCGGGCCGGTGGTGCTGTAGAGCTCACCGGTGAAGGGCCCGGCGCCCTGCGCGCGGCGCATCTCCGAAGCCACGAAGAAACGCGGCTGGCGCTGCGCATCGTAGACGAAGAGCACCAGGAAAATCACGTCGTCCTGCAGCGTGACGTGGGCGCCCCAGCCGCTTTCGGAGGCATTCCACCAGAGGTCGGAGTAGTCGGGAAGTGTCGAGGAGTTTGCTTGCGCCGCACCGGAGGTGGCCAGGGCGGTGGCGAGGAGCACGCGGGCGAGGGCGCGTTTCATGGTGTACGGGTGCCTCCCACGTAGCCGCTGAACGAGCAGTCCTGGTCCGCGGCGGTCAACACACCCCGGAAACCGCTTTGCGTGACCGCGACGCGGTCGGCGGTGAATGTGCCGTGGCGCAGGATCCGGACCGGGTTCTCGCCACGCTCGTCGAGCCCGATGTAGATCGAGCAGTTGAAGGCGCCGGCCCAGAAGCCCAGGCGGCCTGCCTGGCGGGTGTTTCCGGTGAAGGTGCAGGAGGAAACGCCGCCATCGACCACGGTCGAGACGGCGATCCGGATCGCACCGTCCGTCTGGGTTGCGGTCATGCTGCCCAGGAAGTCGTAGGCGCCGATTCGCCTGACGTCGCCGCATTGCTCGATCTTCGTGCTGAATCCGCCGTGGTAGCTGCCGGCCGCCGAGGGCTGCCGCCATGTCATGCGCGAGATCTGCTTGACGACCTGCACGCCGTCGACCGTATAGGTGAAGGTGGCCGATTCGCCGCTGGTGAACTGCAGGCGGGCGCTGCCGGTTTCCGTGGCTTGGACCGTCTGGTCGAACTGCGCGGCGAATCCCGGGCCGGTGGCGCGGTACAGGGGGCCTTCCCAGGTGGAGCTTGGGGAATCCGTCGTCAGCAACTGCACGTTGGGGGAGACGAACCAGGTGCTGTTGCCGTTGGCGCCGTAGACGAAGAGCGTGAGGAAAATCACGTCGTCCTGGCGCTGCAGGCCGACACCCCAGCCACTTTCGTTGGGGTTCCACCAGAGGTCGGAGTATTCGGTATTGGCCGCCGCTGCCTGCCAGGGCAGGGCCAGGGCGCTCAGGAGGCCGCCGAACAGGATTTTGATCTTCACGGGGGCAGGGCTGTCTTATATGTCGTTTAGGGATACATCTGTCGCGATTGCGCCAGCCGAGAACGCCTATCAATATGCGAAACTCTCGCGAGCCAGCCATGAAAATGCATGTAGTTCCTTACGTCAAGCTTTCAGCCCTCCTTTTGGCCGCCGGATGCGCCAGCCAGCCCTACGTGCCTCCGAGCGCAACAGAAGCACCCGCCCAGGCCCGGGAGCGCCGCGAGAAAGCCTCGCGCCCGGCGTACAACCTCACGGGTTATCCGCCCGCGGTCCGCGAGGGCTACATCGACGGCTGCGAGACCGCCAAGCGCTCCGATTACGCGCGCAAGGACGCGGCGCGTTTCTCCGCCGACGCCCAGTATTCGATGGGCTGGAACGACGGCTTCGGCATCTGCGGGAAGAAGTAGCTAGTCCGCGCGCTCGAGGATCCAGTGCGCTATCGCCTGCAGGATCTCGGGCACGTCGCCGATTGCGCTTTCCTGGCAGATCGGGATGCGCGGGTGGGCGGCGCGGATCGACTCCAGCAGCCGTGGCACGTCCTGCTTCAGGTGGCCGCCCTGGGCCATGAAAAGCGGGAAGACGGTGATGGCGGAGGCGCCCTGGCCCACCAGGCTCGCCACCGCGTCTTCAAGCGTGGGACCCATCACCTCGAGGTAGGCGAGCGCGATCGGGTATTCCGGCCGCTGCTTGCGCACGGTGTCGCGGATGGCCTCGAAGGGGCGCGCCCATTCCGGGTCGCGCGCGCCGTGGGCGAAGAGGATGATTGCGCGCATCGCTAGTGTTTCCCGGTGGAGCCGAAGCCACCGGCGCCGCGCGAGCTTTCCCCGAACGAGTCGACGATGTTGAGCTCGACCTGCACCACCGGCACCACCACCATCTGCGCGATGCGCTCGAGGGGATTGACCACAAACGGCTCGCGGCCGCGATTCCAGCACGAGACGAAGACCTGGCCCTGGTAGTCGGAATCGATCAACCCCACCAGGTTACCCAGCACGATGCCGTGTTTGTGGCCCAGGCCCGAACGCGGGATGATCACCGCGGCCAGTGACGGATCGGCCAGGTGGATCGCCAGCCCCGTCGGGATCAACGCGCTGTCACCCGCCTTGAGCGTGATCGGTTCGCTGATGCAGGCGCGCAGGTCCAGGCCGGCGGATCCGCCCGTGGCGTAGGCCGGCAGCGAGGCGCGGATCTTTTCGTCGAGGATCTTGATGTCGAGGGTATTCATCTTCGTCGTGATGAAAAACTGGTGTCAGAGACGAGTTTCGCGCTGCGAAATTCGTCTCTGACACCAGTTTCCGGTTAGGAAAGCTGCTTGATCGGGGTGACTTTGGCGCTTGGCCTTTCGCCCGCCAGCGCGACGGCGTGCGCGATGATGCCATGCGCGATCCGCGACTTGGGCGCGCGCGCGAGCACATGCGCGCCGCGATCGTCGTAGATGGTGACCTCGTTTTCTTCCTTGCCGATGGCGTGCTGCACCAGGTTGGCGACGATCATCGGGATCTTCTTGCGCGCGCGCTTGGCCTGCGCGTAGTCGGCCAGGTTCTCGCTTTCGGCGGCGAAGCCGACGCAGAACGGCCCGTTGGACAGCGAAGCGACGTAGGCCAGGATGTCCTCTGTGGGCTTGAGCTTGAGCTCCATCGGCTCGGCGCTTTTCTTCAGCTTTCGATTCGACGCCGCCACCGGCGTGTAATCGGCCACCGCGGCGACGCTGAAGAAGAAATCGCTGCCGGCGACGTGTGCTTTCACCGCGGTGGACATCTCCGCCGCACTGGTCACGTAGACGAAATGGGCCTGCGTGGGAGGCGCGATTGCCGTGGGCCCGCTGATGAGGGTGACTTCCGCGCCCAGCGAGGCGGCCGCCTCGGCAATGGCGTAACCCATCTTTCCGGACGACTGGT
>JBBREI010000193.1:0-5767 GCA_038203035.1 Burkholderiales bacterium | reverse complement strand
GGATTGAAACGACAGATAGCCGTAGGGGATTCCTGTGTCGCGGGCGTGGATTGAAACCGTCGTGAGGTGCGCGGAGACGGTGACGGAGGGGCGTGGATTGAAACTGCTCCATCGAGAGGCCGGCCATCTTGGCGCGGGCGTGGATTGAAACGCGCATGGCACCTGTTGGCGCGCTCGATCTGAGGCGTGGATAGGAGAGGGGCGTAACGAAGTACCATTTGACTCTGTCGTGCAAGAAGGAGTGCCGGTGAGTTGGCGTGACCACGTTGTTTGCGACCCCGAAGTCCTGGCAGGCAAGGTAGTGGTGAAGGGTACCCGGCTGTCAGTTGATGTCATCCTCGGACGCCTCGCGGACGGCTGGACCTTGGAAGATCTGTATCAGTCGTACCCCCGCCTCACTCCTGAGGCGCTGCAGGCAGTATTTGCTTTCGCCGTTGAGGTTCTCATGGACGAAGACCGTTTAGCAGATCGCCTCTCCGGCCGACGAACCAATCAGGGTCGATTCAGCTGCACCGATCAACTGGGACTAGCAGTACCGCGCGTCGTCGATCCGCCGGCAGGCAAAGGCGGACCCCCGTACGATCCGGACTAAAAGAGCCTTGGAGATCCTGCGGGGCCGTCGACGAGGCCGCCAGCCAGTCGCTGTCCCGGGTCAAGAAGTGCCCCCCGTACCCCGCTGTTAGAATTGCACCCGACACCCAACCCGCGCGCATCACGCCGCATCCCGGGAAAACACTCCATGAACATCCACGAATACCAGGGCAAGGAAGTCTTCCGCAAATACGGCGTGCCCACGCCGCGCGGCATTCCCGCGTTCACGGTCGATGAGGCGGTCGCCGCCGCGAAGAGCCTCGGCGGCAACGTCTGGGTCGTGAAGGCGCAGATCCACGCCGGCGGCCGCGGCAAGGGCGGCGGCGTGAAGGTGGCGAAATCGATCGAGGAAGTGCGCGAACTGGCCGGCAAGATCCTGGGCATGACGCTGGTCACCCACCAGACCGGCCCCGAAGGCCGCCTGGTGCGCCGCCTGCTGATCGAGGAAGGCGCGCAGATCACCAAGGAGTATTACCTCGCGGTGGTGGTCGACCGCGCGCTGCAGAAGGCCGTGATGATGGCCTCGAGCGAGGGCGGCGTGAACATCGAGGAAGTGGCCGAACACACGCCGGACAAGATCCACAAGGTCGCGATCGACCCGTTCAAGGGGCTGCAGGATTCCGACGCCGAGGACCTCGCGCGCAAGATCGGCATCCCAGAGGCGCTCGTGCCCCAGGCGCGCGACCTCTTCAAGGGCATCTACAAGGTCTTCGACGAGACCGACTGCTCGCTGTGCGAGGTCAACCCGCTGATCACCACCGCCGATGGGCGCGTGGTTGCGCTCGACGCCAAGCTCAACTTCGACAGCAACGCGCTCTTCCGCCGCCCCGACATCGTGGCCTATCGCGACCTGGAGGAGGAAGACCCGGCCGAAGTCGAGGCCTCGAAGTTCGACCTCAACTACATCCAGCTCGACGGCGACATCGGCTGCCTGGTCAACGGCGCTGGCCTGGCGATGGCCACCATGGACACGATCAAGCTCTACGGCGGCAGCCCCGCCAACTTCCTCGACGTGGGCGGCGGCGCCACCGCGGAGAAGGTGACCGAAGCCTTCAAGATCATGCTCAAGAACCCGAAGCTCAAGGCGATCCTGGTCAACATCTTCGGCGGCATCATGAAGTGCGACGTCATCGCCACCGGCGTGGTCACCGCCGCGCGGGAGGTCGCGCTGAAGGTGCCGCTGGTGGTGCGCCTGGAAGGCACCAACGTGGACCTCGGCAAGCAGATCCTCGCGGATTCGGGGCTGCCGATCATCTCGGCGAACAACATGGGCGATGCGGCAGAAAAAGTCGTCGCCGCGGCCAAAGGGAACTGAATGTCGATCCTCATCAACCGGGACACCAAGGTCATCACGCAGGGCATCACCGGCAAGACCGGCCAATTCCACACCCGCATGTGCCGCGAATACGCAAACGGCAGGAACTGCTTCGTCGCCGGCGTGAACCCGAAGAAGGCGGGCGAGGACTTCGAAGGCATCCCGATCTTCGGCTCGGTCGCCGACGCGAAGGCGAAGACCGGCGCCACGGTTTCGGTGATCTACGTGCCGCCGCCTTTCGCGGCCGCGGCGATCGACGAGGCGGTGGAAGCCGATCTCGACCTCGTGATCTGCATCACCGAAGGCATCCCGGTGCGCGACATGATCCGCACCAAGGCGAAGATGAAGGGCAAGCGCACCATCCTGCTGGGGCCCAACTGCCCGGGCACGATCACGCCCGACGAGATCAAGATCGGCATCATGCCGGGCCACATCCATCGCAAGGGCCGCATCGGCATCGTCTCGCGCTCAGGGACCCTGACCTACGAAGCCGTGGGCCAGGTGACGGCGCTGGGCCTGGGCCAGTCGTCCGCGGTGGGCATCGGCGGCGACCCGGTCAATGGCCTGAAGCACATCGACGTGCTCAGGATGTTTAATGACGACCCCGAAACCGACGCCGTGATCATGATCGGCGAGATCGGCGGCGGCGACGAGGAACTCGCGGCGCTGTGGGTCAAGGACAACATGAAGAAGCCTGTGGTCGGCTTCATCGCGGGCCTCACCGCCCCGCCCGGCAAACGCATGGGCCACGCGGGCGCCATCATCTCCGGCGGCAAGGGCACCGCGCAGGAGAAGCTGGCGGTGATGGAATCGTGTGGCATCAAGGTCACCCACAACCCCGCGGAGATGGGAAAGCTGCTCAAGACGGTCTTGTGATCCTCCCGGGCCGGGTGGAGGTCTCCGCCAACCCCGCCGGGCCGATCGAGACCGCGATCGAGGGCTCGGGCCGCGAGCGCTTCCTGCTCGAGCTCTTCTCGAGCTCGGCCGTGTTCCCGGTCGCCAACCTGCTCCTCGAGCTGCTGCTCGGGGGCAGCGCGCGCTATTTCCTCGATCCGGATTTCCACGCCATCATGCTCGCGGCGCTGGTCCAGGCAGGTTTCCTCGCGCATCGCGCGGCCGGCCCGGCGCCGTGGCGACTCGCAGGCAACCTCGTCGGCCCTGCGATCTACACCGCGGTCGAGTTGAGCCTCGAGGGCGCGCGCTTCTTCTCCGCGCCCCACCACGTCGCCTACTGGGCCTTCAGCCTCGCCATCGGCGCGTTGCAGCAGCTGCGCTGGGGACGAAACGGCCGCCTCGCCGACGCGCTGCTGGTGCTCGAGAGCGTGGTGCGATCCATGATCCTCTTCGCCATGTACGCCATCTACGAATCGCTCTCGGCGCCGGCGGACGCGGCTGCGACCCCATTCTTCGCTGACGGGGCACACGTCTTCATCGGCTCGGCGATGGCGTTGCTCGGCCTCGTCGCGGGCATCGCCGCGGTGGCTTCGCAACGCTACCTCGCGATGCTGCGTGCCCTCTCGCGCCGCCTTCGCCGCTACTCCGAATGGTTCCTGGGGCGCGCGCTCCTCGAGGAGGCGGTGAGCGATCCGCAGCGCCTCGCGCTGCAGCGGCGCAGCCGCGCGATCCTCTTCATGGACGTGCGCGGGTTCACGGCCTGGAGCGAAACCGAGTCCCCGGAATCCGTGGTGGCCGCGCTCAATGCGTACTACTCGGCGGCCGAGTCGGTGTTCGCGCGGCACGCGCCCATCCGGTTCAAGTTCGCGGCCGACGAGGTGATGGCGGTATTCGCCGAGCCGCTCGTGGCGCTTGCCGCCGCGCGCGAGCTCGCCGGCGCCGCGGACGCGAGCCTTCGCCCGCAGGGCCTGGGCGCGGGCATCGGCCTGCACTGGGGCCCGGTGGTCGAGGGCCTCATGGGCGGCCCCGAGATGCAGTCCTACGACGCCATCGGCGACACGGTGAACACGGCCAAGCGCATCGAGGGCGCGGCGGCGCGCGGCGAGATCCTGCTGTCGGAGGCGTTTCGAGGGGCCGCGAGCCTCGAAACGGGTCCGACGCGCTCGATCGTGGTCAAGGGGAAATCGGCCCCGCTTCAGGTCCACCTCGACGCTTGACCCGGGTCAAGCCCTGCGGCGGGCCGAACTGTTGGCATCAAGGTCACCCACAACCCCGCGGAGATGGACAAGCTGCTGAAGAGCGTGCTCTGACGCTCGTCATCCTGTCTGCAGACTGTCAGCCCGGTTCGACGCGCTTCGAGACCACGCATGGGGTTGAGAATTCATTGGAGCACCAGGCGGGCCGGCAGCCTATCACCCCGGTTTCTCGCGATAGAGAGGCGGTAGCTCAAGCCGGCCGTCGGGATCGACCATGACCGCAAAGATCGGCCGGCCCGCCTCTCGTCCGGCAACCGCCGCGGCGCGCAGTCGCTCCAGCATTCCGTGGTGCTCGGGCAGGGCCAGTGCGGCGGCACCGGGCACCAGCAGCACGCGCGCGCGCGCGGTTTCGGCGGCGATCGCCTGCTCGACTCGCCCCCACTCTGCCCGGAGCCGACTGGCGCTGACCTCGATCAGGAACGCGTCAGCTTCCATGGCCGCTGCGCGCGGGATGACAGCGTCGCGCACTCCATAGACTCCCGAGCGGGCCGCATCCCCGTACCTCTCTGCGAGATTTCCCATCGCGCGGAGCATACCCGTCCGGGGTCGCAGGAGCGTTTGGACCCGTTTAGCGCGTTTCGTTTCGGGCGCTCGGAGCGCAGGCATTTCAAAAGGAAACATCGAATTGCCCACGCGTACATGAACAGTCGCAGAAGGCTTTCCAATTGCCCCCGGAGCGCCATACACTGCCCGCAGAGCTGGCCGACAATTTCATCGAGGAGGAGACAATATGGCAAGCCGCACAGATTCATCGCGTCATTCCGCGGTCACCGATCCATCCGACGCGGACACGCGCGTCCTTCAGCGCCGAGACTTCCTGCGCAAGTCCATGGCCCTCGCCGGCGGCGGATCGCTCGCCGCCACGGGCGCAATCGCCGCGCCGCTCGAGGTGCCGGCCTCCAACCGCGAGATCGGTCGCGGCATGGAAGCCAGGGCCTACGGCATGCCGTCGAAGTTCGAGGAGCACGTCAAGCGTAATCGCAGCGACGTGCTCAAGAATCGCCAGAACTTCTCCGACTGGAGCATGACGCCGCTGCAGCACCAGCCCGGCATCATCACGCCCAACGGCCTCGTCTTCGAGCGTCATCATGCGGGGGTTCCCGACATCGACCCGCGCACGCACAAGGTCGTCGTGCACGGCATGGTGCGCCAGCCGCTCACGTTTTCGATGGAAGACCTGCAGCGCTACCCCTCGGTATCGCGTTTCCACTTCCACGAGTGCTCGGGCAATGGCCTGACCGACTGGTTGAAGCCCGCGTCGGTGACGGTGCAGCAGACCCATGGACTGCTGTCCGGGGTGCTCTGGACCGGCGTACCCCTCTCGATCGTGCTCGAAGAAGCCGGTATCGACTCGCGCGGCAAGTGGGTGCTGTGCGAGGGGGGCGACGGCGCGGCTCATGCTCGCTCGTTGCCGATCGAAAAAGCGATGGACGACTGCATCATCGCCTATGCGATGAACGGCGAGGCATTGCGTCCCGAGAACGGTTACCCGGTGCGCCTGGTCGTGCCCGGATGGGAAGGCAACATCAGCATCAAGTGGTTGAGGCGCATGAAGGTGGGCGACAAGCCTTGGCACTTGCGCAGCGAAACCGCGCGCTACACGGATCCGATGCCGGACGGAAAGTGGCGCCAGTTCAGCATGGTGATGGAGACCAAGTCCGTGATCACCTCACCATCGGGGGGCATGAAGCTCGGCAAACCGGGGTTTCAC
>JBBREI010000192.1:0-5785 GCA_038203035.1 Burkholderiales bacterium | reverse complement strand
GGATGCCAGCCTCGCGCCCAAGGGCAGTGGCGCCCTGTCGATCCTGGTGGTCGACGACAACCGCGACGCCGCGGATAGCCTGGCCATGCTGCTGGAAGCCCATGGCCATCGCGTGGAGGCGGTCTATGGTGGAGAAGAGGCGGTGCAACGCGCGGCGCGTGGCGATGTGCAGGTGGCGCTGGTCGACATCGGCATGCCGACGGTGGATGGCTTCCAGGTGGCGCAACGCATCACCGCCACACCCGCCGCGCGGGATACGTTGCTGGTTGCCGTCACCGGCTGGGGAGAAAAATCCGACCGCGTGCGCTCCAGGCAAGCGGGTTTTGCGTATCACCTCACCAAGCCGGTGGATTTCGCCACGCTCGCGTCGCTGCTCGCCACCGCCGCGCGGAGGCCGTACTGAAAACCTGGCTCGCCGCCGCGCTGCTGCTGGTGGCAGGCGTGGCTCACGCGCAGACATCGGTGTTCCTCGAGGATCTCACCTCGCCCGAGGTGCGCGATGCGATCCGCGCGGGCAAGACCACGGCCCTCATCCCGATTGGCGGCACCGAATGGAACGCGGGCCATATCGTGCTGGGCAAACACAACGCCCGCGCGCGTTTCCTGGCGAAGCAGATCGCGGAGAAGCTGGGGGATGCGTTGGTGGCACCCGTGGTCGCCTACGTGCCCGAAGGCGGCATCAGCCCGCCGACGCAGCACATGAAACACCCGGGGACCCTCACCGTCCCGCAGGACGTGTTCGAAAAGATGCTGGAATCCGCGGCGCGCAGCCTGCTGCACCACGGCTTCAAGCACGTGGTGCTGCTGGGTGACCATGGCGGCTACGCCAGGAGCCTGCGCAACGTGGCCGCGCGCGTAAAGGGCGTGCTGGTGCCGGACACCTACTATCGCGATCTTGCACACGCGGGGCCTGAAGACACGGCCGCCACGCTGGCCGTCGATCCTGCCCTGGTGCGCGATCCCGGCGCGGCAACCGTAGAGGCTGGGCGCGCCGCCCTCGCCTCCATTGTGAAAGACACCACCGATTCCATCCGGGAATCCACCCGCCGCCGGTAAAATGGCGCCGAGAACCACTTACCGGAGCAACACGAATTGAATTTCCGATCGCGCGGCGCCCTCCTGGTCCCCTTTTGCCTCGCCGCCACGGGCGCCGTGGGGCAGGTCCAGACCGTGCCGGGCATGCCCCCGGTATCCGATCCGCAGAACCTCTACAGCGAGATCGGCGCGGGCAAGGTTGGCCCCGCGCTGGCCGACCACAGGGAACTGGTTTACGTGCCCCATGTGCAGTCCAACAACGTGTACGTGATCGACCCGAAAACGCTCCAGGTCATCGACAAATACAAGGTGGGCCTCAATCCGCAACACGTCGTGCCCTCCTGGGACATGCAGACGCTTTGGGTCACCAACAACGCGGAGCGCACGCTCAAGGGATCGCTCACCCCGATTGATCCAAGGACCGGCAAACCCGGCACCGCCATTCCGATCCACGACCCGTACAACATGTATTTCTCACCCGACGGCAAACACGCCATCGTGGTCGAAGAGGCGGAAAAGCGCCTGGCCTTCCGCGACGCGAAAACGATGGAGTTCCAGTACTTCATCCACACCCCGCGCTGCGCGGGCGTGAACCACGCGGATTTCTCGATCGACGGCACCTTCGCCATCTTCACCTGCGAATTCCAGAAAAGCCTGGTCAAGATCGACCTCGTGGAGCGCAAGGTCATCGACTACCTGCGCCTGTCCAAAGGCGGCATGCCGCAGGACATCCGCGTCTCACCCGATGGCAAGCGCTTCTACGTGGCCGACATGCAGGCCGATGGCATCTTCATCATCGACGGCGCCACCTTCAAGGAAGTGGGCTTCGTGAAAACCGGCAAGGGCACCCACGGCATCTATCCCAGCCGCGACGGCAAGAAGATGTATGTCGCCAACCGCGGCTCCAACAGGATTCATGGCACCAAGCTGGGTCCGGGCAGCGTCTCGGTGGTCGACTTTGCCACCGAGAAGGTGGAGGCCACCTGGCCCGTGCCCGGTGGTGGCAGCCCGGACATGGGCAACGTCAGCGCCGATGGCAGGCAGCTGTGGCTTTCGGGGCGCTACGACCACGTGGTCTACGTGTTCGACACCACCACGGGCGGGGTGAAGATCATCAAGGTCGGCGTGGAGCCACACGGCCTGACGGTGTGGCCGCAGCCAGGAAGGTATTCGCTCGGGCACACCGGCAACATGAGGTGATCCTCTCCGTAACCCTGCCCTTCTTCGCCCTCATCCTCTTCGGATACGTCGCGGCGGCGAAGCGTTGGGTGCCCACGGAAGCCGTTCCCGCCTTCAACGGCTTCCTGCTCTTCTTCGCGGTCCCCGCCATGTTGTTCCGCTTCGCATCCAATGCGGAGTTCTCGCAGCTCATCAACCTGCGCTTCGCGCTGGCCTGGGCGGCCTGTGGCGTGGCGATTGTGCTGCTGGTGGCCTACCTGTCGCGGCGCTTCTTCGACGCCCGCATGCGTGATGCGGCCTTCTACGGGCTGGCCGGCGGCGTCGGCAACCTCGGGTTCATGGGCGTGCCGATGCTGGTGGCGCTGCTGGGTGAAGCCGCCGCGGCCGCGGTCATCCTCGCCATCCTGGTCGACAACATCGTGATTGGTTCAGTGGGCCTTGCCCTGGCCGAGAGCTCCGGGGCCACGCAGCGCGGCTGGCGCAACGACGTCAGCGATGCGGCGGTGCGCGTCTTCCTCAACCCCTTCATCGTGGCGATGGTGCTGGGCGCGGTGTTTTCGGCGTTTGCATGGGAGCTGCCCGTCTTCGCCAACTCCATCGTGAAGCTGCTGGCCGATGCGGCAGGCCCCTGTGCGCTTTTTGCCATCGGCGTATCGTTGATGCGCCCCGATGCGCCGTTGAAGTCACCCATCCTTGCCCTGCCGATAGCAGCCAAGCTCGTGTTGCATCCGCTGCTGGTGTGGCTGGCAATGACGGCCTTTGGCGTGGATCCGTACACCACACTGGTGGCGGTCGTGGCAGCCGGACTTCCCGCGGCCGGCTGGGTCTTCATCTTCGCCACGCGTTACGAGGCCGATGCCGGGCGGATCTCGGCCGCCATCCTGCTGTCCACGGCCATCGCTTTCGCGACTTTCTCGTCGCTGGTGTGGCTGCTGGGGATTGGGCGCTAAACTATGGCCATGTCCCGTCTCCTTCTTTCACTGTTGTTCATCACATTGGGCGCGCAGGCCGCGCCCGACGCCGCGGAAGGCAAGAAGCTGGTCGACGAGAAGAAGTGCGAGGCCTGCCACCACAACAAGACGATGGGCGACGCCAAGGCGATCTACCTGCGCAAGGATCGGAAGGTCTCAACGCCGGCGCAGCTCAAGGCCCGCGTGGCGCTCTGCAACACGGAGCTGAACCTGCAGCTCTTCCCCGACGATGAGGAACACATCGCCGCGTTCCTGGACCAGACGTATTACAAGTTCGGCGGGAAGTAAGCCCCTAGCGGCCCAGCGATTCGATCTGGGTGACGTATTCGGCATCGGGTGAAGAAAGCCACGCACCGTGCTCCGGCAGGAAAAGCAGGGTCCCCTTGGAATTGCCCGCACTTGCGGTGGCGCGCGTGATCTCCAGCGCCTTGCCCCAGGGGAAAGTCACCGGCTTGGCGTAGTCGCCGAGCTTCGATCCGTCGGTCTCGGTATCAAGCGTCATCCGGATCCGCCGCGAATCCTCCGAGACCGGCCATTCGGTAAACGTGTACGTGGTGTAGCCCCGCTGCACGCTCGAATCCTCGGCGACCCAGCAGCCCTTCATGCGCAGCGAATTTTCACCCGCCTGCAGGGCTGGATTGACAACCGCGCATTTCACGCGGGGCCAGACGTAGATCGCGCCGGAGACGATTGCATAGGCCGCAGCAACTGCCAGGGCCACCTTGACGGCGATCCCCACCTGTTTCCTGCCGGCCTGCGGAATCTTGATCTTCATTTTCCGTCGGACGATACACGCAACCCGGGTTTGGCGCGACTGCCCTGCCTGGTGATGCCCGAAGCCGTCAGCGCTTCAGCATCTCCTTCTCCATCAGCAGATACGTCCCGTAGGCATTGACGCGATTGGCGGCATCAAACGCGGGCAGCTTCGCGAACCGGCTCCAGTCCACCTTCGCGTACGCCTCGTCGAACGGCGTCAGCTCCCCCACCGCCTTGCCCATGGTCTCGCGCAGGTACAACAGGTAATCGCGCGTCAGCAGCAGGTCCTTTCCCGGATCGCGGGACACCGCGCCATGGCCCGTGACCATCAGCTTCGGCTTCATCGCCAGCAGCTTGTTGATGCGATCGAGCCACTGCTTCGAATCCGCTTCGCCGACGAACGGAATGCGCCCGGCGAAGAGGATGTCGCCGATGAAGATCACGCCTTCCCCCGGCAGCACCACGATCAGGTCCTCCGGAGAGTGCGCGGGGCCCATGTAGCCCACCTCGAAGCGCACGCCGCCCAGCTCGAATGCCTCGTCGCCATCGATCCAGCGGTCGGCGCGCACCAGCGTGGTCTTCTCGTCCACCAGCAGGTCGCGCGCGCGCTGCTCGAGGCGCCGCTGCCCTTCCCCGCCGTCGAGGTATTCGAGCGCGGCACGGTGCGCCCACACTTCCGCGCCCGCGGCCTTCAGCGCCGCAAGTCCGTAGAAGTGGTCCGCGTGGTAGTGCGTCACGATCACGCGCTTGATTGGCTGGGGTGTGATGCGGCGTATCGCCCGCACCAGCGCCTCACCCAATGCGGGCGTGCCGAGCGCGTCGACCACCACCACGCCCGCATTGGTGATCACGAAACCCGCGTTCGAGTTGAAGCCCTGGTTCCCGGCGCTGGCCACGCCAGGCATGCCCTGGACGTAGTAGACCTTCGGCGTGACCTTGATCGGCTCCAGTTCGGCTGCAACGGCGCCGCAAGCGAAGAAGAGCAGAAAGAGGACCCTCTCCCCAGCCCTCTCCCAAGGGAGAGGGAGTCTCATGCCGGCCCTCTCCCAGGGGAGAGTGAACCTCATGCGAGTCCCGGGTTGCCCTCGACACCCACCAGCTTCGGCAGCATCAGCTTGGGCGGGGCGATTGTTTTCTTCGACTTGAGGTACTGCGTGATCACTTCCCAGACCGGCTCGCCCTTCGCGCCTTCGGCCACCGGCGCCCAGCCCGCGACCTTGTACGTCTTCGCCGCCTCGATGGGCTTGCCCTTGAGGCGCATGTCCGAGATGCGCTTGCCCATCGCCTCGCCGGGTGTGCAGGTGTAGGTCAACCCGCCGACGCGCACCATGTCGCCACCCTGCTGGTAGTAAGGGTCGGGGTTGAAGAGGTTGTCGCAGACATCCTCGAGGATCGACTTGATCATCTCGCCGCTCAAGTCATTGAGCGTCGTGGACGGATACGTGATCGCCGACCAGTCCATGACGTGCTCGGTGGTGATCGCCTGGCCCGGAAGGATGGAGGTGCCCCAGCGGAAGCCAGGGGAGAACGCGATCTCGGCGCCCTTCACCTCCATCAGCGCGTCCAGGATCACCTGGTCGAGCGTCCCGTTGAAGTTGCCGCGGCGGTAGAGCAGCGTATCCGCCGTGGCGAGCTTCTCGCCGAGCTTGGCCAGGTGTGGTGCGCGCGATTTCTCGATGAGCGCCGCCATCTCGCGGTCGGCCGGCAGGAGATTCGAGAACACCGGCAGCAGGTGGTACTTGATGCCGTGCACCTTGCCGCCGCGGACGTCGAGGTCCAGCACGCCGAGGAACTTGGTGTTGCTGCCGGCATTCGTGACCAGCGTCTTGCCTCCCGGATTGACC
>JBBREI010000191.1:0-5801 GCA_038203035.1 Burkholderiales bacterium | reverse complement strand
CTTCCACAAGCGCCCGGAACACGCGATGCCCTATCCGGGCGTGGAAGATGCGCTGGGACGCATCACGCGCAAGGCCGACACGCGCGTGGTCATCGTGAGCGGCCGCAAGCTCGCCGATCTGCGCGTTCCGCTCGCCCGCATTCCCCATGAAGAAGTCTTTGCCTCGCACGGCTGGGAGCGCATGGCGGCGGGCGGCACGCGCACCGACCACGAACCCGCGGCCGAGGCGCGCCGGCAGTTGATGCTGGCCGAACCCATGGCCCGCACGCTTGCCATCTATGGCGCGCGGGTGGAGCGCAAGATCGCCAGCGTCGCGGTGCATTGGCGCGGCGTCTCCGAGCCCAATGCCACGATCGTGCGCGATCGCATCGGCAAGTCCTGGGGCGCGATGGAGGGAGAGCTGGACCTGATGCCCTTCGACGGCGGGCTCGAATTGCGCGCGCGTGGCCGCACCAAGGCGGACGCCGTGCGCGCCGGACTGGCGAACCGCGCGCCGGCGGGCGTCTGTGCCTATCTCGGGGACAACTTCACCGACGAAGACGCGTTCGCGGCGATCGAGGACCGGGGCGCCGCGGTCCTTGTCCGCCCCGTGCTGCGGCCCACGCGCGCGCACCTGTGGCTGAGGCCGCCGGATGACCTGCTGGGGTTCCTCGATCGGTGGCGCCGCGTGGGCGTGCGATAACCCATGGCCCGTGGCGGCGCGCGGTTCATCGTCGTCTCCAACCGATTGCCATTCGCCTTCCGGCGCGGCGTGGACGGCGCCTGGCAGGCAGACCCCGGCAGCGGCGGCCTGGTGACCGCGCTGCTGCCGGTTCTGCGCGATCGCGGCGGCACCTGGATCGGCTGGCCCGGGGCGCCCGGCCCCGCGCGGGAATTCGCATCGGCGCTGTCGACCGCGGGCGCAAAGGCGGGCTATGCCCTGGCCGCGGTGCCCCTCGATGAAGCGGAAGTGCGCGGCTTCTACCTCGGGTTCTCCAACGAGATCGTCTGGCCGCTGTTCCACGACCTGCCGTCGCTCTGCAATTTCGATCCCTCGTACTGGAAGACCTATACCGAGGTGAATCGCAAATACGCCAAGGTTGTCGCGCCGCACGCGGAGCGCAACGATTTCGTCTGGGTGCACGACTATCACCTGATGTCGGTCGGCAGCGAGCTGCGGCGGGCGGGTTGCAAGGCGCGGCTCGCATTTTTCCTGCACATCCCGTTCCCCGGCCCGGACATCTTCATGAAGCTGCCGTGGCGCAAGTCGCTGCTGGAATCGCTTCTCCAGTACGACCTCGTCGGCTTCCAGACGGTGCGGGACCGCCGCAATTTCGTGGCGTGTGTGCAGGCGGTGCTTCCGGATGCCGGCGTCGAAGGCCGCGGCTCCACGCTTACCGTGGCCGTGGAAGGCCGCCGCGTGCGCGTGGGCTCGTTCCCGATCAGCATCGACTACAACGCCTTCATGCGCGCGGCCGATTCGCCGCCCGTGGCCGAGAAGGCGCGCGAACTTCATCGGCTGTTGCCGCAACGCAAGCTGGTGCTCGGCATCGACAGGCTCGACTACACCAAGGGCATCGCGCTGCGGCTGCGCGCCTTCGAGCTGTTGCTCGAGCGCCACCCGGACGTGCGCGGCAAGCTCTCGCTGCTCCAGGTGGTGGTCCCGAGCCGCGAGGAGGTGCCCCAGTACCGCGCGATGAAGCTCGAGATCGAGCAGCTCGTCGGGCGCATCAACGGCGCCTTCGCCCGCCCCGGCGGGTGGGTGCCCATCTGGTACGAATACCGCAGCCTCTCGCGCCTCGAGCTGCTTGCGTATTACCGCGCGGCCGACATCGCGCTGGTCACGCCTCTCAAGGACGGCATGAACCTGGTGGCAAAGGAATACTGCGCCTGCAGCATCGAGGAGGATTGCATCCTGATCCTGTCGGAGTTCGCGGGCGCGGCAGAGCAGCTCGGCCGGGGCGCCTTGCTGGTCAACCCGTACGACGTGGAAGGCGTGGCGGCTGCATTGCGCACCGCCCACGCCATGCCCCAGGAAGAGCGCGTGGCCCGCATGCGGGCGATGCGCCGCGCCATCCGCCGCAACGACGTATTCGACTGGGTCGACGGTTTCCTGCGCGCGGCGATCTCACGGGACCTCGGGGATTTCCCGGCGCCACAAACGGCGCGCGGCGCTGCGGAGCTTCCCGAGGTGCCTTTCTAGCGGCGCAGTGAAGCTGTGCGCAACGCCGCCGGCAACAGCGCCTGGGCGTATCCTTTCAGGCATGAACAAACCCCACCTCGACATCGCCTTCGTTTCGGACGTCGCGTGTCCCTGGTGCGCGATCGGGCTCGCCTCCCTCAACCAGGCCCTCTCCCGTCTGAATGGGGAGGTGGATACCACAGTGCACATCGAACCCTTCGAGCTCAATCCCGACATGCCGCCCGAGGGAACGGAAACCGTGCCCTACCTGGCGCGAAAATACGGCCGTACCCCGGAGCAGATCGCGCAGGCCCAGGCCCGCATCCGCGAAAGCGGGGCGGCCGTTGGCTTCACGTTCGGTCCCCGCGACCATGTGTGGAACACCTTCGATGCACATCGCCTGCTGCACTGGGCCGGGCTCGAGGGCAAGGCCGCGGAGCTCAAGCGCGAATTGCTGCAGGCGTACCACGGGGAGGGACGAAACCCCGGTGCCAAGGACGTGCTGGTGGAGCTCGCCGGCAAGGTGGGCCTCGATCAGGCGCGCGCCAGGGCCATCCTCGAAAGCGACGAGTTCACGGCGCAGGTTCGCGACCGCGAGCACTTCTGGCAGCAGAGAGGCGTGAGCGGCGTGCCCTTCGTGGTGGTGAACGACGCGTACGCGATCGAAGGCGCTCAGCCTCCGGAGGCTTTCGAGCGCGCGCTGCGGCAGATCGCGGACAGCTCGATCGCCGCCGGCATTCCTCCCGGGTAGCTGGGCCGGCCCTGGGCCCGGTCCCGCGGCTTTCGTCACGCCGCTTTTCTCCGCGCAGTGGTCGCAGCAGAACATCCGGCCGGGGCGTTGACTTTGCATCCAAAATTGGATCCAATTCAGTCATGGAGCAGGTCGATGTCGCCGTCATCGGGGCCGGGAGCGTGGGTATCGCCGTTGCGTACTACCTTGCGCGCGAGCACGGCATCACCCGCGTGGCGCTCATCGATCCCCGCGACCCCATGAGCCTCACCTCGGCCCAGTCCGGCGAGAACTACCGCAACTGGTGGCCGCACCCGGTGATGACGGCCTTCACCAACCATTCGATCGCGCTGATGGAAGCGATGGATGCCGCTTCGGGAGAGCGCCTGCACATGACGCGCGGCGGGTATGCGCTGGTCACGCGCCGAGGGGCCCCGGACGATCTCATCGCCGGGCTGCACCGCGGTTACTCAGATTCGCCGGGCAAGATCCGCATCCGTGAATCGGCAGGTGACTACCGCCCGCCGCGCCGCGGTCCGTGGCAGCAGGCGCCCGATGGCGTCGATGTCCTGCTCGATCGCGACCTCATTCGCCGCACCTTTCCTGCGTATGCCCGGGACGCCGCCGCCGTCATCCACATCCGGCGCGCAGGCTCGATCGACGCGCAGCAGATGGGCAGCCTGATGCTCGAGGCGATCCGCGATGCGGGTGGGCATCTCATCAAAGGCGAGGTGAAGTCCATTTCCGGCGGCTCGCCCTTCACGCTCGAGATCGCGGCGGGCGAGGGCACTCGCGCGCTCATGGCCGATCGGATCGTGAACGCCGCGGGTCCTTTCATCAACGACATCGCGCGCATGCTGGGCGAGGATCTCCCGGTGCAGTGCGTGTACCAGCAGAAGATCGCTTTCCCCGATACGGAGAAGGCGGTCCCGCGCGATATGCCCTTCACGATCGACCTCGATGGCCAGGTGCTTGCGTGGAGTGACGAGGACCGCGAAATCCTGGCTGCCGATCCTGCGACGCGGCGCCTGAGCGAACCGATGAAGGGCGGCATCCACTGCCGCCCCGATGGTCCCATCGACGGCACGTGGATCAAGCTGGGCTGGGCCTGCAACGACGCCGTGAGCGATCCGCATGGCGAAGAGCCCGTCGACCCCCAGTTCCCGGATACCGTCGTGCGCGCCGCGAGCCGCCTCAATCCCGCGCTCGGCGTGTACATCGGCCGGCTGCCGCGCGGCGCGCGCCACTACGGCGGCTACTACACGATGACGAAGGAGAACTGGCCGCTCATCGGTCCGATGAAGACACCAGGCGCCACCATCGCCGGCGCGCTCTCGGGTTATGGCTCGATGGCTGCGTGCGCGGCCGGATCGATCTGCGCCGCGTGCATCGCCGGCAAGCCGATTCCCGACTACGCGCGCCACTTCGGCCTCGGCCGCGAATCGAACACCGCGCTGCTGGCCGAGCTGGCGGCGCTGGGGCAGGGGACTCTCTAGTGGCCGAGCGCATTTCCTTCGACGACCTTCTGAAGCGCGTCAGCGCCGCGCTCACCGCCAACGCCTTCGCTGCGCAGGTTGCCGCGCCAATTGCGCAGACCATCGCCGCCTGCGAGCGAGATGGCACGCTGAGCCACGGCCTGCTGCGCCTGCCCGGATACATCGAGGCCGTGAAAACCGGTTGGGCGGACGGGACGATCCTGCCCGAAACGATCTCGACAAGCCCGTCGATGATTGTCATGGACGCGCGCAACGGTTTCACCCATCTCGCGCTCGCGCAGTCCCGCGACGATCTCGCCGGGCGAGCCAGGGCCACAGGCTGCGCCATCCTCCTCATCCGCAACGCCCACCATTTCGCCGCGCTGTGGCCCGACATCGAAAGGTTTGCCGACGACGGCTTCGTGGCGATGGCCTGCGTCACCTCCCGCGCACGCGTGGTCGGCTGGGGCGGGGGCAAACCGGTGTTCGGCACCAACGCATCGGCCTTTGCCGCGCCCCGGGCCAAAGGCCCGCCCATCGTCTGGGACCAGGCGGCGAGCGTCATGTCCCAGGGAGAAATCCTGCGGGCGATGCGCGAGGGCCGCCAACTGCCCGAAGGCATCGGCGTCGACGCGCACGGCAAACCCACCACCGATCCGAAAGCCGTGCTCGAAGGCGGCGCGCTCGTACCGTTCGGCGGCGTGAAGGGCGCCTCGATCGCATTCATGGTCGAGGTGCTTGCGGCCGCGCTGACGGGCAGCCCGTTCGGGATCGAGTCTCCCGCGCCGGGAACGATGCCTTCCAAGTGCGGCGAATTCCTGATGGTCATCGATCCGCGCCGCGCGGGCGCCGATGTCGGCACGCGCGTGGAATCACTGGTCACCGCAGTCCACGCCGCCGGCTCGGAGCATCTCCCGGGCTCGCGGCGCGCATCCCGCCGAGAAGCCGCAAAGGCCAAGGGTATTCCGCTCGACACGCACTCGCTCGAAATCCTCCAGCGCTACTGAAAGGGCCCACCAATGTTCTCTCGTCTCCTTGCCTCCGCCGTATGTGTCACCTGCGCATTCGCCAGCTTCAACGCCGCCGCCGACACGTGGCCCGGCAAACCGATCAAGTTCCTCGTGCCGTTCGCCGCGGGCGGCGTTGCCGACGTGGTGACCCGGGCGATCACCCCGAAACTCAGCGAGGCCCTCGGCCAGCCGATCGTGATCGAGAACAAGGGTGGCGCGGGCGGCACGATTGGAACATCACTCGGCGCCAAGGCCGCGCCCGACGGCTACACCTTCGTTGTTCCCGCGGCGAGCCACACCACGACGCCCAGCCTCTACTCGAAACTCGACTTCGATCCGGTGAAGGATTTCTCGGCGGTCACGCTGATCGCCTCCGTTCCGTACCTCCTGGTAGTTCCCGCCGGAAGCCCGATCAGGAGCCTGAA
>JBBREI010000190.1:0-5876 GCA_038203035.1 Burkholderiales bacterium | reverse complement strand
TGCCCTACATCCTGCACATGCACGGCGGCGACTTCAGCCGGTTCTATTCCGAACGCTGCGGGCCGGGCGCGCAACGTTTCCTGCGCGGCCTTTACCGCGACGCACACGGAGTGATTGCGCTCTCCGAGCAATGGCGCGCCGCGATCCAGGGCGTGATCCCCGGGGCCAATGTGGTGGTGGTGCCCAACCCGGTGGAGATTCCCGCATGGACGCCCGGCCTGGACGGGCAGACCGTCCTCTACCTCGGCGTGGTCAAGGAGGCGAAGGGCGTCTACGACCTGCTGCGCGCCTGGCCGAGGGTGCTGGCGCGCCATCCGCAGGCGCGCCTGGTGCTGGGTGGCAGTGGGGAGCTCGATCGCGCGCGAGCCCTGGCCGCGGAGCTTGGCGTGGGCGAAAGCGTCGAGATGCCGGGCTGGACCGTGGGCGAGGCCAAGCAGGCCCTGATGCGCCGCGCGGCCGCCTTCGTGTTGCCCTCCCATTTCGAAGCCCTGCCGATGGCGGTCCTCGAAGCCATGGCTGCCGGGCTGCCGGTGGTGGCGACAAACGTGGGCGGCATCCCGGACGTGATCGATACGGGCCGCGACGGCTTGCTGGTGGAACCGAAGGATGAGGCGGGGATAGCAGGCGCCCTCTCGTTGCTGCTGGCAAGCCCCGCGCGCCGCGACGAGATCGGCCGGGCCGCGCGCCTGCGGGCTTCGGCAACGTTTTCCGCGGCGGCCATCGTGCCGCGGGTGGAATCGCTGTGGCATGCCGCCGTTCCCCATGCCAAGCGGACTACCCGTGCCCGCATCGCGTGTCCCTGAGGATTCAACTGTCGGACGCATCCTAGGTCTATCGAATTTTCCCGATATTCCTGGAGCACACACGGCATGAAGATCAGCATCATGGGCCTTGGTTACGTCGGCGCGGTGTCCGCCGGCTGCCTCGCCGAAGAAGGCCACGAAGTCATCGGGGTGGATCCCCAGCAATCCAAGGTGGACCTGATCAACCAGGGCAAGACCCCGATCATCGAGAAGGACATCGGCGAGATGATCGCGAAGGGCGTGGCCGCCGGAAGGCTGCGTGCGACCCGCGACGTGCTGGAGGCGGTGCGCCACACCGACCTGTCGCTCATCTGCGTCGGCACGCCGAGCATGGGCAATGGGCACATCGACCTCAAGTACGTGAAGCGCGTCTGCGAACAGATCGGCGAGGGCCTGCGTGAACACCCCGGCCACACGGTGGTCATCCGCAGCACCATGCTGCCGGGCACCATGCGCAACACCGTGATCCCCGCTCTCGAGTCGTCCTCGGGCCTGAAGGCCGGCCAGGATTTCGGCCTGTGCATCAACCCCGAATTCCTGCGCGAAGGCACGGCCGTGTACGACTACTTCCACCCGCCCAAAACCGTGATCGGCCAACTCGACAGCGCGAGTGGCGACGTGTTGCACAAGCTTTACGGCCACCTGCCCGGACCGATGATCCGCACCGACTACGAAACCGCGGAGATGGTGAAATACGCCGACAACACCTGGCACGCGCTGAAGGTCGGTTTCGCCAACGAGATCGGCAATATCTGCAAGGGCCTGGGGCTCGACAGCCACAAGCTGATGGACATCTTCTGCCAGGACACCAAGCTCAACCTGTCGCCGTACTACCTCAAGCCGGGATTCGCTTTCGGCGGCTCGTGCCTGCCCAAGGACGTGCGCGCGATTTCGTACAAGGCGAAGACGATGGACATCTCGGTGCCCATCATCAACGCCATCCTGCCCTCGAACCAGATCCAGATCGAGCGCGGCATCCAGGCGGTGATCGACAAGGGCTCGAGGAAGGTCGGCATCCTGGGCTTCAGCTTCAAAGCCGGCACCGACGACCTGCGCGAGAGCCCGATCGTCGAGCTTGCCGAGCGCCTGATCGGAAAGGGCTACGACCTGCGCGTGTACGACGCAAACGTGAAAATCGCCTCGATCCACGGCGCCAACCGCGAATACATCCTCAACCAGATCCCGCACATCTCGAAGCTGATGGTCGACGACATCCAGGACGTGCTCGACCACGCCGGCACCATCGTGATCGGCAACGGCTCGGCGGAATTCCGCCAGGTGCCCAGGCTGCTCGGTCCCGGCCAATCCATCGTCGACCTGGTGCGCATCTGCGACACCCGCAGTGTCGAAGGTGTCTACGACGGCATCTGCTGGTAGGGCGCCACATGCTGGGCGAGTTTGTCGAGGTCTACGCGCTGATGGGTGAAAACCTTTCCACATGGCTCCAGCCGATGGCCGCGTTGGTGATCCCGCGCAAGCGCGGCGAAAAGCGCGAGCCGAAGCGACTGGCTGTCCACTATCACGCGGAGAAGCGGCTGGCGGACCGGTTGCGCCGCGCGGGGGGCCCCGTTGAGCGCCGCGCCATCTTCGCGACGATGTACAACGAGCTCTTCCGCGAGGTGCCCGACCACCCGCGCCTGCTCTCGAAGGGCGCTTCGGTCGCGGAGCGCGAGCGCGACATCGGCTGGGACCTGGCGCAGCTTCGTGCCTTCCTGAGGCCCGGCATCACATTCCTGGAGGTCGGGGCCGGTGATTGCGCATTGTCGCGCCGCATCGCCTCGCGGGCGGGGCAGGTGTATGCCGTGGAAATCTGCGACCAGACACGCGAGCCGCTGCCCGGCAACGTGCGCCTGGTGATCTCCGACGGCCGCAGCATCGGCGTGCCCGCGGGCAGCGTCGACCTGGCCTTCAGCGACCAGCTGATGGAGCACCTGCACCCCGACGATGCCGTGCAGCAGCTGCGCAACATCCACCACGCGCTCAAGCCCGGCGGCACCTATTTCTGCATCACGCCCAACAGCCTCTATGGCCCGAGCGACATCTCGGCGTATTTCGACGACGTGGCGCGTGGTTTCCACCTGAAGGAATACACGTTGCGCGAGATGAAAGCGACGCTTGCCGCCGCGGGTTTCACCAAAGTGCGCGCCTATGTCGGCGCGCGCGGCTGGTTCATGCGGTGTCCGTGTTTCGTGCTCGAGGCGCTTGAAAGCGCGCTCTGCATGCTGCCTGCGCGCACCCGCCGGCGCGTGGCGGACACGCCGGTGGTGCGGGCGATGCTGGGGTTGCGGGTGGCCGCGAGCAAGCCGGCATGACACGCACGGTCGACCCTCACCCCGGCCCTCTCCCAAGGGAGAGGGAGAACCGCACGACATGAAAAAGATCCTGTTCCTGGTGGAGAACCTGCCCAGCCCCTTCGACCGGCGCGTGTGGCAGGAAGCGAACGCCCTGAAGGATGCGGGTTACGGCGTCTCCATCATCTGCCCGACCGGCAAGGGGTACGAGAAGAAGTTCGAGGAGATCGACGGCATCGCGATCTACCGCTACAACCTGCCCCTGGAAGGCGACGGGGCAAAGGGCTACGCAATCGAATACGGCGTGGCGCTGTTCTGGACCTTCGTGTTGTGCTGGCGCGTGCTCTTCACGCGCGGCTTCGATGCGATCCATGCCTGCAACCCGCCGGACCTCTTCTTCCTCATCGGCGGCTTCTTCAAGCTGCTGGGCAGGAAGTTCGTGTTCGACCACCACGACATCAACCCCGAGCTCTACGAGGCCAAGTTCGGCCGCCGCGACTTCTTCTGGAAGCTGATGGTGGCGCTCGAGCGCTGGACATTCCGCACCGCGGACGTCTCGCTCGCCACCAACGAGAGCTATCGCAGGATCGCCATCGAGCGCGGCGGCATGGATCCGGACCGCGTCTTTGTCGTGCGCAGCGGCCCGAGCCTGGAGCGCATGAAGGTCCAGGCGCCGTCGCCCGGGCTCAAGCGCGGGCGCAAGTACCTGGTGGGCTACGTCGGCGTGATGGGCAAGCAGGAGGGCATCGACCTGCTGCTGGAGGCGGCGCGCATCGTGGTGCGCGACATGGGTCGGCCCGATGTGCACTTCGGGATCGTCGGCGGCGGCACCTCGCTCGAGGACATGAAGGCCCTTGCGGGGGAGCTGGGAATCTCCGACCACGTGACCTTCACCGGCCGCGTGCCCGACGCCGAGCTGCTGGCGATGCTCAACACGGCCGAGGTCTGCCTGAACCCGGACATCGCCAACGAGATGAACGACAAGTCGACCATGAACAAGATCATGGAATACATGGCGCTCGGCAAGCCGATCGTGCAGTTCGACCTCACCGAGGGCCGCTTCTCGGCCCAGGGTGCTTCGCTCTACGCGGCGAAGAATGATCCGCGCAGCATGGCGCAGAAAATCGTGGAGTTGCTCGACGATCCGGCCAAGCGCGCCGTCATGGGCGAAATTGGCCGGCGGCGCGTTGAGAACGAGCTGGAGTGGCGCTACGAGGTGCCGAAGCTGCTGGCGGCCTACCAGTTGCTGTTCGCCCCAAAACTGCGAACGGTTCCCGCCGCGCAATCGGGCGACTAGCCCGCTTTCCCCGTATCGGGTGCTGTCCCACGAGCCTGCCTCGCGCGGACTGTCGTTTCCCGGTGACATCGCAGCCGCCTTCACCCGCTGATTTCGAGGGTGTAGTGCTGCGCTGACAATCCGCGTCACGCAAATTCGACCCATTGTCGTGTTTCAACTACACGCGTGTAGTCGTTTTCGCCCCAGCTACAACAGAATTCGCGCTTACCTACAAATGGGTCCGGATCTTACTACAGGTGCCACGTGGACCAGGGGTGAAAAATGACTTCAAGATATTGATGTAAACGAAGTTATTGAAAATGGCACGGCTTTAGCTTTGGGTAGGTTAATTCCTACACGAGGTAAGAGCCATGCAACGACATGCCCCCCGCAGCAGCGGCGCCACGATCCAGAAATTCTCGCGAGCCCGCACGCTTGCGATCTCGCTTACGGCACTGCTGATCGGCGTGACGCTGTATGCGTCGAACGTGCGCGCGCAGACGCCGCCGGCGTCGACGCTGCCTTCCACGGGCACCGTCGCCGTCGCGACGTATGAGTCCGTCGGCCTCTACTGGCAGAGCCCGGGCGGCTCCACCGGCTGCGAAGTGAAATACCGCAAGGCGGGCGACACGGCGTGGGCCCCGGGCCTGGCCATGTGGTACGACGCGCGTGATGCGCAGTGCCGCGGCAGCCTCGTGAGCCTTGCGCCCAACACCTATTACCAGGTCGAATTCAACCTGCCGGGCCAGGCGGCCAACCGCGGCCTCGTGTTCAAGACCTGGGCCAACCAGATGCCGGTGGCCAGGACCGTCACGGTGGCTTCGGGCTCCAACACCTTCAACGTCGCCGAAAGCGGCACCGCCGCGGGTTACGTCGTCTACGACGGCAAGGGCGCCACGCTGGATGCCGCCAACGGCAAGACCAACAACGTCACCATCAACGCGTCGTATGTGATCGTGCGCGGGCTCACGCTCAAGGGCGCGATCCAGGATGCGATCCGCATCTCGCCGGATGTGCACGACGTGATCATCGAGGACAACGACATCAGCGGCTGGGGCCGCACGCGCGACGGCACCTGGGGCACCGACATGGATTCGGGCATCCGCGCCTACTGCAATACGCCGACCCTGCCGCGCGTGACCATCCAGCGCAACAAGATCCATGACCCGCGCTACAGCGCCAACAGCTGGTCCGACGGCCACCCGGCGGGCCCCCAGGCGGTGACCATCAGCCACTGCGCGGGGCAACTCGTCATCCGCCACAACGAGATGTATTCGACCAACGGAAAATACTTCAACGACGTGATCGGCGGCGAGGACAACTTCACCAAGGGCGGCTTCCCCAATGCCGACAGCGACATCTACGGCAACCGCATCTCGCACGGCTGGGACGACGGCATCGAAGCCGAGGGCGCCAACGAAAACGTGCGCATCTGGGGCAACTACATCGACCGCACCGCGATCGGCATCGCCACGACCGTGACCTCGGTGGGCCCGGCCTACATCT
>JBBREI010000189.1:0-5967 GCA_038203035.1 Burkholderiales bacterium | reverse complement strand
TGGTCTCGAAGTAGTTCCTGAACCGGTAGGTCCGGGCGATCATGCCGTCGGGTTCGAGCGCCCAGGCGTCGAGGCCCTTGAGCATCGGGCGCACCTGTTCGGGTGTGAGCGGCTCCACGCCGCCCTCGCAGGGCTTGCACTTCTTGCGCGCGAGCTCGTTCATGGGGTGGCCCTCTTCAAGTGGTCGATGCGCAGCGCCGCCGGGGGATGCGAATCATACACCAGCGAATGCAGCGGATCGGGGGTGAGGGTGGAGGCGTTGTCGCGATAGAGTTTCGCCAGGGCGCTCACCAGATCCGCCGCCGAAGCGTGTTGCGCCGCGAACGCGTCGGCCTCGAATTCCTGGCGCCGCGCCATCAGGCTCGCGAGCGGCTGGAAGGGGAACGTGAACACCGGCACCACCAGCGCAAAGCCGGCCAGCAGGGCGCCGATGTGTGGCTGCTCCATGCCAAGCGCGCCATGGAAGGCCGGTTCCGAGTAGAGCCATCCGAGCAGGCCCAGCATGACCAGCGCCAGCGCGAAGCGCACGGCGAGCAGGCGCGGAATGTGGCCGCGGGCGAAATGGCCGAGCTCGTGGGCGAGCACCGCCTCGATCTCGCCCGGGCTCAGGCGTTCGATCAGCGTGTCGAAGAAAACGATGCGCTTGGTTTTCCCGAACCCGGTGAAATACGCGTTGCCGTGGCTCGAGCGCTTGGAGCCGTCCATCACGAAGAGCCCCGACGAGGTGAAGCCGCAGCGCGCCAGCAGGGCCTCGATGCGCGTGCGCAGCGAGCCATCCTCGAGCGGCGTGAAGCGGTTGAAGAGCGGCGCGATCCAGCGCGGGAATGCAATCACCAGCACCATCGTGAAGGCGATCCAGGCGAGCCACGTGTAGAACCACCAGAGGGCGCCGGTGGCATCGAGCAGCCAGAACACCGCCAGCAGCAGCGGCGCGCCGATGACGGCCGCCAGCGCCAGGCCCTTGAGGAAATCGAGCAGGAAAAGCCGCGGCGTGATGCGGTTGAAGCCGTGGCGCTCCTCGATCACGAAGGTGCGGTAGAGGTCGAAGGGCAGGGTGGCGGCGGTGCTGGCGAGCAGCACGCCGAACACCGTCGCGAGCTCGCGCGCATGGCCTTCTCCGAAGAAACGCGCCGATGCCGCGTCGATGGCGGCGATGCCGCCACCGAGCGTGAGCGCGAGCAGCAGGGCGCCTTCGATCACCCAGGTCTCGGCGAGGGCGAAGCGCTGCTTGTCCCGGGTGTAGTCGGCCGCCTTCTGGTGCGATTCGAGCGCGATGACTTCGGCGAAATCCGCGGGCACCTCTTCGCGGTGGCGGGCGACGTGGCGCATCTGGCGCACGCCCAGCAGGGTTCGCCACGCAAGGGCTGCGAACACGAAGACGGCGAAGACGGCGGCGAAGGTGGAGGCGTTCAAGCGGCTGGTAGACTCGGGAGGACTGAATGTTCATGTTCCCGCATCGAAGGGCGGCTTGCCGTCCCTTCCAATGCGGCTCGAGGCAAAATTCTATGGCACAAGACAAGACCCCGCTGGTATGGGTAGACATGGAGATGTCGGGCCTCGTTCCCGAGCGCGACCGCATCCTGGAAGTGGCGCTCGTGGTGACCGATTCCGAGCTCAACACCCTCGCCGAGGCGCCGGTATTCGTCGTGCACCAGTCCGACGAGGTGCTCGACGCGATGGACGCGTGGAACCGCTCCACCCACGGCAAGTCCGGTCTGGTTGACAAGGTCCGCGCCTCCACGTTCACCGAGGCCGAGGTGGAGGCCCGCGTCCTGGAGTTCCTGAAGCCGCTGGTGGCCGAACGGGCCGCGCCCCTGGCCGGGAACACCGTGCACCAGGACCGCCGCTTCATGGCGCGCTACATGCCGGCTTTCGAGGCCTACCTGCACTATCGCATCGTCGATGTCTCGACGCTGAAGGAACTGGCGCGGCGCTGGAACCCGGCCGTGGTCGCGGGCGTCGCCAAGGAAGGCAAACACGAGGCGCTCGCCGACGTGCAGGAGTCGATCGAGGAACTGCGGCATTACCGGCGCCACTTCCTGGTCGGCGCGCCCACCCCCTAGGGCTGCGCCCAGGCGCGCGAACGTTCCACCGCACGCCGCCAGCCCGCCAGGCGCTCGCCACTTTCGGCGCGCGATAAAGTGGGCTCGAAAACGCGGTCGCGCGACCACATCGCCGCGATGCGCGCTTCATCCTCCCAGAACCCGGTGGCCAGGCCCGCGAGGTAGGCGGCACCCAGCGCGGTGGTCTGCGTCACCTTCGGCCTGACCACGGGCACACCCAGGAGGTCGGCCTGCATCTGCATCAGCAGGTTGGAGGCCGTGGCGCCGCCATCGACGCGCAACTCCTTCAGCGCGATTCCCGAATCGATGGCCATGGCCTCGATCAGCTCCGCGCTCTGGAACGCAATCGCCTCGAGCGTGGCGCGCGCGAGGTGCGCCCGTGTGGTGCCGCGCGTGATGCCGGTGATGGTGCCGCGCGCGTGTGGATCCCAGTAGGGCGCGCCGAGCCCCGAAAGCGCGGGGACGAAATACGCCCCGCCCGTGTCCGGCACCGTCGCCGCGAGCCCGTCGATCTCGGACGCCCGCGCGATGATGCCGAGGCCGTCGCGCAGCCATTGGATCGCGGCTCCCGCGATGAAGACGCTGCCCTCGAGTGCGTACGTCGTGTGCCCGCCCCGCTGCCACGCCACCGTGGTTAGCAGCCGGTTGCGCGAAACCGCGGGCCGCTCGCCGGTGTTCATCAACAGGAAGCAGCCGGTCCCGTAGGTGTTCTTGGCCATGCCCGGGTGGTGGCAGGCCTGTCCGAAGAGGGCGGCCTGCTGGTCGCCGGCGATGCCGGCGATTGCAAGGCCGGGCGGCAAGCCCTCGCACGCGGTGCGCGCCACCACTTCGCTCGACGAGACGACGCGCGGAAGCACCGCGCGCGGAATGCCAAGCAGCCCGAGCAACTCGTCGTCCCATTGCAATGTGTGGATGTTGAAGACGAGAGTGCGCGAGGCGTTGCTCACGTCGGTGACGTGCGCCTTGCCCCCCGAGAGGTTCCAGACCAGCCAGGAGTCGATGGTGCCGAAGGCGAGCTCGCCGCGTTCGGCGCGTTCGCGGGCGCCGGCGACGTTTTCGAGCAGCCATGCCAATTTGGTGCCGGAGAAATACGCGTCGAGGAGGAGGCCGGTCCGCGCGCTGAAAAGCGCCTCGTGCCCGGCCTGTCGCAGAGCGTCACATCGCGACGCGGTGCGTCGGTCCTGCCACACAATCGCCGGGGCGATGGGTTGCCCGGTACGGCGGTCCCAGAGCACCGTGGTCTCACGCTGGTTGGTGATGCCCACCGCCACGACGTCCGCCGCCGCAAGCCCCGCAGCCGCAAGGGCCTGGGAGCCCACGTCGCGCTGCGTGCGCCATATTTCGCCGGCATCGTGCTCCACCCAGCCGGGCTGGGGGAAAATCTGGCGGAATTCTTGCTGTGCCGTACCCAGTATTGCGCCCTCGGCGCTAAACGCGATCGCGCGCGAGCTGGTGGTACCTTGATCGAAGGCGAGAACGGCCTTCATGACGTTTGCAAGATGCAAGCCTTTGGTTTTGCGGGATGATACGGTAAAGTCCCATCCTGTACAGCCGCACTCTAAGGGGGGTCCGTGGGACTTCTAGATGACCTGAAGAAACAAGCAGACGACCTCAAGGCGCAGGATACCGACCGCACCGAGAGCCTGCGCTCGACCGCGGTTTCTATCGACCACGCCCTGCGCCGCACCTTCCTGTACATGAACGACCTCGGCAAGCAGCTGAATGTCGTCCAGATGCCGAGCCCCTTCAAGTACCTGCTGCCGTCCATCGGCGAACTCGACGGCCTGGTCATCAAGGATTTCTACTGCGACTTCCGTTCCAAACACTTCATCGACAAGGACTACTACGGCGAAGTGCACCTGGCCTACCGCTGCTGGTCGGACAAGGTGCTCACGGTGAAGAAGGGCCCGGACGACATGGAGAAATTCCGCGACGTCCTGTGGCAGTCGAACATCGAACACAAGAGCGAGCAGTTCCGCAACGATCGCAAGGTCATCACCCACGAGGTCTTCAAGGTCAACTGCGACTTCCGCGTGCAGTGCAAGATCGAAGGCGACCACGAAACCGGCAAGATGAAGTTCGTCACGAAAAACGTGAACGGCTTCCAGGTCGACCTCTTCAACATGATGGGCCTGGAGATGAACGAGCAGGCGGTGGAGGAGTTCGCCAAGTACTTCATCGGCCGTCCCAACAAGTGGGAAGAGATCACCAAACGCTCGGTGCTCGCCGCGCGCCCCACCGCCACGATGCCGCCGAAGCCCAAGGCCGCCCCCCAATACGTGGTCCAGAAGACCCCGGAGCCCGCGCCCGCCGAGGAAAAGCGCGGCCTGCTGGGCTCGCTCAAATCCTTCATCAAGAAGGACTAGGCCCGCCCGCGTTCTCCCGGTGCTGATGTACCATTGGCGCCTGTCGCCAGATGGTAATAACGGTCGTCCATAAAGGCCGTGGCGGCCCATCTCAACGAGGAGAGACTTTCGATGATTCGCAAATCCCTGTTCGCGACCCTTGCGTTCGGCTTCGCCGCGACCGCGGCGCACGCACAGACCGAAATCCAGTTCTGGCATTCCATGGGCGGCGCCCTCGGCGACAAGGTCTCGGAGCTCGCCAACAAGTTCAACGCGAGCCAGAAGGACTACAAGGTCGTGCCGACGTTCAAGGGCACCTATCCGGAGTCCATGACCGCGGCGATCGCGGCCTTCCGCGCCGGCAACGCACCCCACGTCCTGCAGGTCTTCGAGGTCGGCACCGCGACCATGATGGCCGCCAAGGGCGCGGTCGTGCCGGTTTACAAGTTGATGAAGGATGCCGACGAGCCCTTCAACCCGAAGGCCTACCTGGGCCCGGTAGCCGGCTACTACACCGACTCGAAGGGCAACATGCTGTCCTTCCCCTTCAACAGCTCCACCGCGATCTTCTACTGGAACAAGGACGCGTTCAAGAAGGCGGGCCTCGACCCCAACAAGCCGCCGAAAACGTGGAAGGAAGTGGTCGCGGCCGCCGAGAAGCTCAAGGCCTCGGGGCACGCCTGCGCCTACACCACGTCGTGGCCGTCGTGGGTCCACGTCGAGAATTTCTCCGCCTGGCACAACGTGCCGATCGGCACCAAGGAGAACGGGCTCGCGGGGCTGGACACGCAGTTCCAGATCAACACCCCGCTGCATGTGCGCCACCTCACGATGCTCCAGGACCTCGCGAAGCGCGGCATGTTCAGCTACGCCGGGCGTACCAACCAGGGCGGCGCAAAGTTCACCAGCGGCGAATGCGCCATGCTCACCGAAAGCACCGGCGGCCAGGCCAACGTGCGCCGCGGCGCGAAGTTCGACTGGGCGGTCACGCAGATCCCGTACTGGGACGACGTGAAAGGCGCTCCGCAGAACGCGATCATCGGCGGCGCATCGCTGTGGGTGATGGGCGGCAAGACCAACAACGCGTACAAGGGCATCGCCAAGTTCTTCGCGTTCCTGTCGCGCCCCGAGGTGCAGATGGAGTGGCACAAGGACACGGGCTACGTGCCCATCACCCATGCCGCCTACGACCTCACCAAGAAGAGCGGCTTCTACGACAAGAATCCCGGTGCCGAGGTAGCGATCAAGATGCTCGCCAACAAGCCGCCGACGGCGAACTCGAAGGGGCTTCGCTTCGGCAACTTCGTGCAGGGCCGCGAGGTGATCGAGGAGGAGATGGAAGCCGTGTTCGCCGGCAAGAAGGAACCGAAAGCGGCGCTCGACGAAGCCGTGAAGCGCGGAAACGAGATCCTGCGCAAGTTCGAAGCCGCAAACCGCTCCTGATCGGCGGGCAGGGGCCTCGCGCCCCCGCCCTCCCCGCATGGAAAAGCGCGTCGTCTTCCAGTCGAAGTGGCTGCCCTACGCGCTGCTGGCGCCGCAGATCGCGGTCACGGTCATCT
>JBBREI010000188.1:0-6016 GCA_038203035.1 Burkholderiales bacterium | reverse complement strand
CTGCAGGAGCTGGGAGGCATCCACAACTCCCACGCCGAACGCCTGCTCGCCCGCGAGAAGGCCGCGTGGGAGGCGCAGAAGCAGAAGGAGATGGACGCGCTCCGGGCCGCGGGCGCGCCGGCGGCGGCGAGCACCCTCCCCCTGCCCCCTCCCAAGGCAGGGGGAAACAGTGCTCCCTCCCCCTTGGAGGAAGGCCGGAGAGCGGATGAGCCCGCGCTCCCGGCGGAGGCATCGCCCGAGCGCGCGCCGGGCGTGCCGTGGATCGAGACCGCGCGCTGCCCGAGCTGCAACGAGTGCCAGCTGATCAACGACAAGCTGTTCCTCTACAACGACAACAAGCAGGCCTACCTGGGTGAGCTGAAGAACGGGACCTACCGCCAGATGGTGGAGGCCGCCGAGAGCTGCCAGGTCTCGATCATCCATCCCGGCAAGCCGTGGAACTCCGGGGAATCCGGGCTCGAGGAGCTGGTCGAGCGCGCGCAGCCGTTCCAGTAGCGACGCGAGGCGGCCTTCGAATCCCTTTGACCGCGATCAAACCGGTGGCTCGCCAGGCCACTAGAATGGACACAGTGGACATCAGACCCCCCCTTGCGATGCCGACGCCGGTCGCCATATGGCACACGGAGCACGTCTACTTCAAGCGGCTGCTCGATCTCCTGCGCCGGCAGGTCGACGTATTCCAGACCGGCGAGCGGCCGAACTACGAGCTCATGGTCGACATCATCACGTACCTGCGCGACTACTCGGACCGGTTCCATCATCCGCGGGAGGACATCGCGTTCGCGTGCCTGGCGAAGCGCTGCCCCGACATGGCGCCGGAGCTCGCCCGCCTCGGCCAGGAGCATCGCGTCATCGCCAATGCCGGCGAGATGCTCCTCAAGCTCCTGCAAGCCATCCTGAGCGAAGCGATCGTCGTGCGCGCCGAGGTCGAGGCGGCCGCGGCTACCTATCTCGTCTACTACGGCAACCATATCGCCCGGGAGGAGAGGGACGTACTCGCACACGCCGCGCAGGCCCTGACGCCCCAGGACTGGGACGCCGTCAACAACGCGGTGCCCCAGGGCCGCGATCCGCTCTTCGGGGCCGATCCGCCGGGGCAACATTACCGCGAGTTGCGCCGGCAGCTCGCGACGAGCGCGTAGTCCCAGCCCCTGCTCGTCGCCCCGGATAGGCCGACCGGACGCTAAGAGTGCTGACGCACAGAACCCCCGGATTGCAAGGTGTTAGCTTGGGACATCTACTCCAGGTTGCAGACCCCACGATGCTCGCCCGGCAAGACAGGCAGCCCGATCAGAAGCGAATCGTCGCGTTCCTGGCGCGGGAATCGCGTGTGCCGATCGAAGACGTGGCGAAACTCTACGAACACGAACGCGCAGAGCTTGCCGTGGGTGCGCGCCTCACGACGTTTCTTCACGTCTTTGCAATCAGGAACGTCCAGGAAATCCTGCGCAAGCGCAGCGCCGACGAGCAGGCAAGCGGGGTGGCGGGCAAGCCCCTGGTTGCCAACTAGGCCCGCTCGATGCGGCAGTGCCCGGCTACGCCTTTCGCAACTGCCGGAGCGAATCCAATCGAGCCAGGAGCTCCTCCGGGTATTCCATCTCGATCTTCGCGGCGCCCCGGTAGAAGACCCCCTCGTTGCCATCGAGTGTCAGCAGGTCTCCCTCGTGCAGGGTGGTGTCCCCGATCATGACGGTGCGTGTGGTCTCGTCGATCTTCAGTTCCGTGCAGCCGACGAGACAGACCTTGCCCAGCTGGCGTGCCACGACGGCCGCATGCGACGTGCGCGCACCGCGCTGCGTGAGCAACCCCGTGGCCAATTCGAGCGCGGCAATGTCATTGGTTTCCGCGTTGCGGCGTACGAGCACGACCGGTGCGCCCGCGCCGTGGCGGTCGGCGGCGCGCGCTTCATCGAGTGCGATCTCCCCGACGGCCACGCCGCTGCTGGCGGTTGCGGCGCGTCCCAGGGGCACGGGAGGAGCCCCGCTGGAAGCGACGATGCGCGGCCGGGCCAGTGCTTCCCGGTCCAACCCGGCGCAGCGTTCCAGTGCCACCTCGCGCCCGACCAATCCCTCGTCGAACATGTCGAGCGCGATGCGCGCGGCAGCCTGCGGGGTGCGTTTCCCGGCCCGCGTCTGCAGCAGGAACAGCGTGCCTTCCTGCACGGTGAATTCGAAGTCCTGCATGTCGCCGAAGGCATGCTCGAGCTGTTGGACCGCATCCACCAGGGCCTGCCAGACATCGGGTAGCACCGTCGCCAGCTCGTCATGTCCATGGGCGCTGCGCCGCCCCGACACCACGTCTTCGCCCTGGGCATTGAACAGGAAATCCACCCACAGCGCCGGCTCGCCGCTGGCGGGGTCGCGCGTGAAGCCGACGCCCGCGCCAGACTGTCCCCCGGCGTTGCCGAACACCATGCGTTGCACGGTCACCGCCGTCCCGATCGCATCGGGGATGCGGTTCAGGCGCCGGTACTCGCAGGCCTTGACTGACTGCCAGGATGCAAACACCGCCTTGATCGCGCCCGCGAGTTGCTGCGCCGGTTCCTGGGGAAACGGCCGGCCTGCGCCCTGCGAATAGGCCACGAGAAATCGCCGTGTGAGCTCGCGCAGGTCCGAAAAATCGAGGTCGCGTTCATCGCGCGGGCCGACCAGTGCGGTGACGGCTTGGTCGAAGGTTTCCGCCGGCAGCCCCGCCACGACTTCGCCGTAGGTCGCCACGAGTCGCCGATACGCATCCCAGACCAACCGTGGATTGCCGGTCTGGCGCTGCAGGCCGCCGACGGTCGCGTCGCAGAGTCCGATGTTCAGCACCGTCTCCATCATGCCGGGCATCGAGACCGGTGCGCCGGAGCGCACCGACAGGAGCAACGGGCGCCGGACGTCGCCCAGGACCAATCCGGTCGAACGCTCCAATGCGTGCAGACCTGCCTTCCAGAAATCCGGGCTCGAGGCGAACTGGCGCGCAGCCGGGTCCAGGCAGTAGTGCGTACCGATCACGAATGCCGGTGGCACCGGCAGCGACAGTTGCGCCATGCGCAGCAGGTTCCAGGCCTTGAAGCCCATGGCCTGAGCCGATGCTTGACTGGCGTTGCCTGCGTCGGAGCCACACCCGATCAGGTACACCTCGGACGGCAACTCGGGCGCGTTCATCCCCGCACTTCAGCCTGGTCGAAGGCCAGGTCGCGCAGCGCGTAGGAGGCTGCGAGCAGGCGGTCCGATGCCAGTTCCAGCGCAGCCGCCAGGTCGTTGGCGAGCATCAGCGAGGGCGCGTCCTCCACCGCACCGAGAATCACCCGGCGCGCGTCGCGCAGCAAGGCATCGCATTGCCGCTCAGCCTGCAGAACCCGCCAGGTCGCGCTGAGGAACCCGTCGTTGTCCACGGCGTCGCTGTTGGAACCCAGGGTGCGAGCGATGGCCAGTGCCTTCACCTGGTCCTGGGTCGCCTGCAGCACTATGGCCGCCAGGCGAGCGAGCGCTTTGCGGACCTCATCGTTCCATCCCTTGAGGTGGTGGTCGGCGATCAGGCTGATCAGGAACGCGGCTTCTTCCAGCGCGTCGGCGACATCGTCCGACTGCTCCACGAGTTTGGCCACGGGCCGCCAGCGCGGCTGGCGCTGCGCCTTCTCGCGGGCCTGCATCACCAGGTGGTCGGCCTTGCGTTCCCACGCCTTGGAACGTGCCGCCAGGTCTGCCGCAGCCTTGCCGGAGCGTTCGGCGCCATGGGCCAGGCCGTCGCTGACCGCTTGTGCAAGCGCCTGGCAATACGACGCATGTTCGGCCAGCAGGTCGAATTCGTTGGTGCGTTGACGCACGTGCTGCGCCAGGAGCATGCGGGTTTCGTCTGCCACCAGGGCCGTTGGCTGACCGCGACGCAATGCGTCGCAGGCCAGGCGCATGACCGCCACCAGGAAGGCGTGCGCGTCGGCTTTCCCGATGACTTCGTCCAGCCGGTCCCCGATCCGGAAGGCCCCTTCGCCCGCCGCCTGCATCGCGGTGAAGATCAGTCGCTCGCCGCCGACTTGCAGCCACGCCCGGTGGCCGACGTCGAGCCGGGCCACCTCGGTCAGTATGGCAATCGCGTCTTCCTTCCCGACGAACGCCTTCAGCCGCTTGCGGGCACGGTTCCAGTCGATCAGGAACACGATGCGCGAGCCGACGCCTTCCAGTGCCGCCTCGAGGGCCGGATCATCGGCGCAGTCGAACCGGGCAGTGCCCACCGAATAGGCCGCGCCCTGGTTGAGGTCCGCGGTCACGCGTGATTCGACCCCCGACCACTTCGCTGCGAAGGGTTCGAGGAGGGCCTGGAAGAACTCGAGGCGGGCGCGATGCAGGTCCGAATAGGTCAGCGTGATCGTGCGGGCGATCACCTGGATCACCAGCACGTGAGCGTCGTTGGTGCCGATGTCGTTCTGCAGCAGCAGCCGCTCGCCGTCCCGCGTGGCAGAGGTGTCCAGGCCGGGGTGGTCGAATTTGAGCACCGCCGTGCGATTCAGCCCGCGCATGAAGGCCGCGACCAGCGCGCGGTCCTGCGGCTGCAACTCCCACGCGTTGGCACCGTCGATCACCTCGCTGGCCAATTCGCCGGACAGCCGGTTGATCCGCTTGTGAAGATCCATCACGAGCAGATGCAGGCTGTCGCTTTCGCCGCGACGCCCGCTGGTGAGCGCTTCGACCTGCTGGTCGCTCAGCCGGTCCGGGGGCAGTTCGGCAAGCCAATCCAGCCAGTGCTTCACGCGAGGATGGGGCTCCTCGCCGGCAGGTGTGGTCGCGAGCACCGGACGAGCCATCGTTGCAAGGTCATCGCCCACGCACTTGATCAGCCGGGGCATGTCCTGGATAAGGAGGTCTTCGTCGACTCGCCGCGAGACGGCTGCGACATCGTGCAGCCACGCGGCGTTCATTCCGCAAGCCGCGATCTCCCTGCTCAGATCGGGCAGGTCGCGATTCGGGTGCGAGGCGTGAGAGGACGCCGCTTGCAGGACCGTGAGGCAGACCTTGAGGCGGTCATTGGCGGACAAGGAAGCCTTTACCCAGGTCGGCAGCATGAGTCTGTGCTGGCCCAGGGAGGCCACCGCTTGGGTCTTCTGCATGGGAATGTCCAGAGCCAGGGCGATACCCATCATTGGCCCGCGAAATGACAGGAGCGTGGCAAAGGGAGCTGGATTGCAAGGATCCTTGATCTGGCGCAATAACTCGCGTGGGCGCCGGTTGGTCCCGATTCCATTGACATCGCCCCGTGGGGGCGAGCAGCGTTGGCTCGACGGTTCCGGCGGCTATCGGCGAGGTTGGCGCCGGCCACCGGCGCCGGACATCAGGGAACTCGTCGGCTGGATCCTGAGCCTGAAGAAGTAGCCGCCTCGAGGACGACGGTCAGGCTGCGGATGCCCTGGGCGCCGTGGATCAGCACGCCCTCGATGTCCGCCGTGGCCGAGGGCCCTGTCATGAAGACACCATAGGGCGCATCGAACTGCGCGCGCTCGCGATAGGCGTGGTGCATGTTCGCGACGATGCGCGCCGGGTCGAGCAGCACCACCAGGTGCTGCGACAGGAAGCCCAGCGCGTTCACCTTGAACTGCGCGCCGGTGAGCCAGACCGAGCCCGTCTCGGCGACGCCGAACACCGCTCGCACGACGCCGACGTCGACACCGTCGAGCTCCGCCGGCGGCCGCGATGGATCGAGCGGGTAGGTGCCGGCGACTGCCGCGGTGGCCGAGCAGACCACCCGCGCCCCGGGATGAAGGCTCCGAATCAGCGCGTCGAGCGGCCCATCGGGCGCCGCGACCACCTTGCCTCCCATGCGCACCACCCCGGCCTTGAAGCGCTCGAGGAGCGGGACCGTGCTGTCGCCGTCGAAGGTCGGGACCGCGGGCAGCCCGGTGGGCGCCGGCTGGTTCTTGCGCACGCGCGCCAGGATGTCTTCGCGGGCACTCATTTCTTCGGGCTCCTGAACTTCAGGTACCACTGGCGAAACGTGAGCAGCGGCGCATCGGGCACTTCCCGTTGCCGCCCCCACGCGT
>JBBREI010000187.1:0-6169 GCA_038203035.1 Burkholderiales bacterium | reverse complement strand
TCGCCTCGCGCTTGACGTTGGCGCGCATCAGCGCCCGCGTCGCCTCGGATGTCTGGGACGGACGATCCAGGTTCAGCGGGGTGTTGGTGACAAGGGGCACCGGCGGCTGCGGCGCGGCCGAGATACCGAGGACCGCGCTGGTGCCGCTCTTCGTGAGGCGGTTCACGCTGTTCTGTTCGATCTCGTTGCGCGAGAAGCTGAAGGCGCTGTCGAAATCCCAGTTGCGCACGGTGTACGCGAGGCCCACCAGGAGGCGCATCGTATCCGAATTGGTTTCCTGGTCACGGGTGCCGAAGTCCTGCATGTTGCCGGTGATGCGGGCGTTCGAGCTGAACGGGTTGCCGGCAGCGCCAGGGGCGAAGTTCGCGGTGTAGGCGAACGGCTTCAGGCCGGCATCCGTGGGTTGCAGGCCCGTCGTGTTGAAGAACGGCGCGGTGAACACCTGGAAGTTCTCCACGCGCGACAGGCCGAGCTCGGCGTAGCCGGTCACGTTGGGCGAGAACTCCTTGGTGAAGCGCGACAGGAAGCCGAAACGCTCGGACTTCGGCAGCGCCGTGACCTGGTTGTTGATGTCCTTGGCGCAGAACGTGTTGGATTCGAGCGCCTGAGCCGAGGTGGCACCCAGCAGGCCGCGTTCGATCGCTTGCAATCCGTTGAGCACGAAGCCGCCGCCCTGCGCGCACTCGCTGATGGCGCGGAAGTTGTTGGTCAGCGTGTTGGTGGCGCTCAACTGGCGCCACGTGCCGCCGGCCGTGAGCGACTGGAAGTTGCGACCGCCGGCATAGCGGCCGCGGTAGTCGCGGGATCCGCCGAAGTCGGTATCGCCGAGGGCGAGGTGCTCGCGCTTGTAGTAGTCAAAGGTGGCGAAGCCGGACCAGCGGTCGCGCGCGAGGTCGCCGAAGCCGGCGGTTGCGTTGAAGCGATAGTCGTTCTTGCCTTCGGAGTAGCCACCTTGGGCGCTCACCTCCATGCCCTTGTAATCCTTGCGCAGGATCACGTTCACGACGCCGGCGATGGCGTCGGAGCCGTACACGGCGGAGGCGCCGTCCTTCAGGATCTCGATGCGCTCGACCGCGGCGCTCGGGATGGAGTTCAGGTCAACAAAGGAGTCCTGGAGGTTCTGCGCGAAACCGTAACCGGCGGTGCGGCGGCCGTTGAGCAGCACCAGCGTGGTTTTCTGCCCGAGGCCACGCAGCGAGATGCCGGCGGCGCCCGATGCGAAGCTGTTGGCGAAACTTTCGCCGAAGCTGCCGCCCGAGTTCGAGGGGATGTTGCGCAGGACATCGGCAACGGTGGCCTGGCCGGTGCGCTCGATCTGGTCGCGAGTGATGATCTCGACGGGAGCAACCGTTTCCTGGTCAACGCGCTTGATGTTGGAGCCGGTCACCTCGATCCTTTCGACTCGCTGGGCCTGTTGGGCGTGAGCCGCTGTCGCGATGACGGAAACCGCCACACCCGCGCCCAGGGCTTGCACGAGGGCGCTGGACAGTTTTTTCCTTTTGATTTCCTTCATGGATTCTCCCGAACTTGTGGTTGGAGTTGATGCAGGGGATTTGGATAGTTTGAAGTGGCGTTCAGATACGGACTTTTATGATCCGCGAAGAATAGCGACGTAACTGCCAAAACTCCAACAGGTTATTTCAGTTTGTATCCTTTATGCAACATGTGGTGGCGCCGTGAAACATCGCTGGGCCGTTCACGGGCGTGCAAGATCGCCGACGTTCGCCCCTTAATCGGGGCGGCCGGCCGGATTCGGACGGGTGCCTAGGGAATCGCTACCAAGCGATGGAAACGCGCGCTCCGCCGAGGGGGGAGTGGCTGATGGAGGCCTCGCCCCCATGCCAGCGCGCTACCTGGCGCACGATGGCAAGGCCGAGGCCGAAGCCGCCCGAGTCGCGGGCGCGGCTTTCGTCCAGGCGCACGAACGGTTCGAACAGGCGCTCGCGGTCGCTGGCCTGGATGCCCGAGCCGTCGTCGTCCACGTGGATGACGGTCCGGCCGTCCTCGCGCAGCAGCGTGACGCTCACCGTCGAGCGCGCGTGCATGCGCGCATTTCGCAGCAGGTTCACGACCGCGCGCGCCATGTAGCGCGGCTCGCAGCGCACTGCTTCCAGCGCCACTTCGGACCGGATCTCGACCTCCGGCGCAGCCGTGTCGCCGCGCGCGTCGGCCAGGACGTCTTCCAGCCACGGTTCGGCCGGAACGCTCTGCAGGCTGGTGACCGGCGACCCCCGCTCGAGCTTGGCGTAGTCGAGCAATTCCGAGGTGAGCTCGTCGATTTCACCGATATCGCGCTCCATGCGGGCGAGGAACCTGTCCTTGCCCTCGGCGCCCGGCTCCTCGCGGGCGAGTGAATGGCTGAATCGAAGGCGCGTAAGGGGCGTTCGAAGCTCGTGAGAAACGGCGCTGGTGAGGGTTCGGTGCGACTGCATGAGCGAGGCGACCCGTTGTGTCATCAGGTTGAAGGCCTCTGCCAGTTCACGCAACGCCGAATGGCGCCCGACCATCGCGCGCGCCTCGAACTGCCCGGCGCCGACCGCGTCGGCCGCGCGGCGCATCTCCAGCAGGTCGCGCCAGAAAGGGCGCACCCAGAAGAAGACCAGCGCGGCGACGGGCGAACTCGATCGCCCAGTTCGCCAGGTAGGTAATCATGCGCACCCTGGCCGTATTGGTGCCGGGGTAGTCGATGGCCACCACGGCGCCGCCCGCGCGAAGGCGCCTGGCCAGGGTGAAGCCGCCGCCATCGCGGTCGAGGGACACGAGCGCGCCGTTGCCGAAAGCCTCGACCTGTTCCGGCCTGAAGCGCTCGCGCTCGGCAAACGTCTCGCCGGTCGTCAGGCGCGCGGGCACGCCGAACCCGGCGGCAAGCTCCCTGAAGCGCAGGGGCCATTGGTCGCGCGGCAACCCCGCCAGTGCCTCGTCGATGAGATGGAAGGTCGGGACGAATCGCACCCGGAAATCAACCTTGATGGAGGTTTCCTTCCAGATGAAGTCCATGAGCTGGATCTGCAGCAGGAACGAAACCACCAGCGTGGCGAGCAATACGCCGTAGAGCTTGAGGAAAAGGTGGATCACCGGAGGGGCGGGGTGTTACCAGTTGGACGGGCTGAACAGGTAGCCCACGTTGCGGATCGTCTTGATGCGTTCGGCGCTGTCGACGAGGTCGCCGAGCTTGCGCCGAAGCCGGTGGATGCGGCAGTCGACCGATCGGTCGGATCCGTCGTAGTCGAGGCTGCGAAGCTTGTTGAGGATGTCGTTGCGTGACAGGACCTTGCCGGCGTGCCGGGCCAGCAGCCACAGCAGGTCGAATTCCGAACTGGTGAGATCGACCGGCTTGGCGCCCAGGCGCACCGAACGTGATGCGGTATCGATTTCGAGGGAGCCAAAAACAATGGTGTCCCCCGTGGAGGTGCCGCGCTCGCGCATCCCCGCCCGCCGAAGGATGGCGCGCACGTGCGCAAGGAGAACCCGCGGCTGGACCGGCTTGGGAATGAACTCGTCGGCCCCGAGCTCCAGGCCGACAACGCGGTCGAAATCCTCGTCGCGCGCGGTCAACATCATGATGGGTAGCGTCGCGCCGCGCGCTCGCAGTTCGCGGCAGATCTCGAAGCCGTCGAGCCCCGGCAGCATCACGTCGAGCAGCAGCAGGTCGGGTGCGAGCTCGTGTGTCTTCTCGATCGCCCCGTCGCACCGATTGATCCAGTGCATCTCGAGGCCGTTGCGCCCGAGGTACTCGCCCTTTTGCCTCGTTTTCGATGCGGGATTTGCTGATGGGCCGATGCTACGGAAGCGCATAATTCGGTCTGTAGCGCTTTGTCGCGGAATGTTATGCAAGGTCACCGGCCATGGGGGGTGGCGGGGCCGCGGGGCAGGGCCCCGAAGGGCGGCGCAGGTCGCTGTCGGTGGGCGAATCGTGCTAAAATCTCGCGGTTCTGGGGAAGGGATGGGCGTCAGCGCCCATTTTTTGTTTGTGGAATCGAATTTGTGAGTGGTGCCGCGCTCGATACGCGCGAAAGCTGGCTTCGGGAAACCCTCGAGGGGCTCGGTTACGAGCTCGTGGACCTCGAGTCTTCCCGTGGCGGACTCTTGAGGATCTTCATCGATTCTCCGCGCGGGATTTCGGTGGAGGACTGCGCGCGGGTGAGCAACCACCTGACGCGCGCATTTGCGGTCGAGGAAATCGAATACGAGCGCCTGGAGGTGTCTTCGCCGGGGCTCGATCGGCCGCTCAAGCGGGCCGAGGATTACGTGCGGTTTGCGGGACAGAAGGCGAGCCTGAGGCTGAAGCTGCCGCGCGAAGGGCGCAGGCGCTTCGAGGGAACGCTCGCCGGCGTGCAGGATGGCAGCGTGCTGCTGGACGTGGAAGGGAAAAAAGAGGCATTCGCGCTGGCTGATATCGATCGCGCCCGGTTGGTGCCGGACGTTTGAAAGGGTTGGAGGTTTTCAGGTCATGAGTCGGGAAATTCTGCTGCTGGTCGACGCGCTTTCGCGCGAAAAAAACGTTGCCAAGGACACCGTGTTCCTTGCGCTCGAGATGGCGCTCGCCTCGGCCACCAAGAAGCGCTTCAAGGACGAGGTGGACGTGCGCGTCGAGATCGACCGCGAATCGGGCGACTACAGCGCCTTTCGCCGCTGGACCGTCGTGCCCGACGAGGAGCATGAAGAGCCCGCGCACCAGATCGCGATCACCGACGCGGTGGCGGAGAATTCCGACGCGCAGCTGGGTGACGTCATCGAGGAGCCGCTCGAAGCCGAAACCTTCGGGCGCATCGGCGCCCAGGCCGCCAAGCAGGTCATCCTGCAGAAGATCCGCGACGCGGAGCGCGAGCAGATCCTCAACGATTTCCTCGATCGCGGCGAATCGCTCGTGACCGGCACCGTCAAGCGCGCAGAGCGCGGCAGCCTCATCGTCGAGTCGGGCCGCGTGGAAGCGCTGCTGCCGCGCGACCAGCTGATCGCGAAGGAAAACCTGCGCGTGGGCGACCGTGTGCGCGCCTACATCGCGAAGATCGACCGCGCCGCGCGCGGGCCGCAACTGATCCTTTCGCGCATCGCCCCGGATTTCCTGGTGAAGCTTTTCGAGCTCGAGGTGCCCGAGATCGAGGAAGGCCTGCTCGAGATCAAGGCCGCCGCCCGCGACCCGGGGCTGCGCGCGAAGATCGCGGTCAAGTCGAACGATCCGCGCATCGACCCGGTGGGAACATGCGTCGGCATGCGCGGCTCGCGCGTCCAGGCGGTCACCCAGGAGCTGGCGGGAGAGCGCGTCGACATCATCCTGTGGTCGCCCGAACCCGCGCAGTTCGTGATCAACGCCCTGGCCCCGGCCGACGTGACGTCGATCGTGGTGGACGAGGAGCGCCATTCGATGGACGTGGTGGTGGCCGAGGACCAGCTCGCGCTGGCCATCGGCAAGGGCGGGCAGAACGTGCGCCTGGCCTCCGAGCTCACCGGCTGGCAGCTCAACATCATGACCACGGAAGAGCGCGAGCAGAAGAGCGAGGAAGAAACCAGCGTCGTGCGCGCGCTTTTCATGGAAAAGCTCGACGTCGACGAGGAGGTCGCCGAGATCCTGGTGAAGGAAGGCTTCACCTCCCTCGATGAAGTGGCGTACGTGCCGATCAACGAGATGCTCGAGATCGAGGACTTCGACGAGGAAACCGTCAACGAGCTGCGCAGGCGAGCCCGCAACGCGCTCCTTACCGAGGCGATCAAGAGCGAAGAGACGGTGGAGCATGCCGCCGAAGACCTGCAGAGCATGGAGGGTATGGACAACCAGACCGCCCGCGTGCTCGCGTCCAAGGGCATCACCACCATGGATGCGCTCGCCGACCTCGCGGCCGACGAGCTCACCGAAATGACCGGCATGGATGCCGAACGCGCCACGAAACTCATCATGACGGCGCGTGAACCGTGGTTCAAGGAACAGCCGCAAGCCTGAAGCGCGGCGGCAGAGGAATAGGTAGCAAATGGCCAAATCGAACGTCACCCAATTCGCCGAGGAGCTGAAGCTCCCGGTCTCGTTGCTGCTCGAGCAGCTGCAGGCCGCCGGCGTGAAAAAGAAGGCCGGCGACGACGCGAACACCGAACAGGACAAGACGCAGCAGCTCGACCACCAGCGCGAGAAGCACGGCAACAAGGAAGAAAAGAAGAAGATCACCCTCACGCGCAA
>JBBREI010000186.1:0-6223 GCA_038203035.1 Burkholderiales bacterium | reverse complement strand
TCGCTAGATCCATCGGCGGCCATCGGCGTGGCATCGGCGTCCATCGGCGTTCCCTGAACTAGTCAGTTAAACAAAGCGCTCCCAGAATCAGTCAGTCAAACAAGATCAGGAAAGCGCGCAGCAAACTCCCGAAGGTTGTCGGTAAAGATCCCATCCGCCCCGGCGGCGAGGATCTTCTCCGCGATGGAAGCCTCGTTCACGGTGTAGAGCAGCACGCGGTAGCCGCGATCCTGCACTTCGCGGATGCGTTGCGCGGGGAGGGTCTTGTAGCTGGTGTGCATCGAGACCGCCTCCAGCTCCTGCAGCCGCGGCCAGTCGTCGTCGGAGAATTCCCGGGTGAGCCAGCCGCGCGGGATTTCCGGGGCGGCAGCCTTCGCGGCCATCAGGGCGTCGAATGAAAACGAGGACAAAAGCGGCGGCACCGGGGCGTCCTTGAAGAGCTCGCGCGTGATCTGCGCCACGCGAGTGCCCGTTTCCACCTCCAGGCCGGGGGTGGGCTTGATCTCGACATGCGCCATCGTGCCCCCGGACCTGAGCAGCTTCGCGGCTTCCTCGAAGGATGCCAGCGGCTCGCCGCGATACTGCGCCGAATGCCACCCTCCGGCGTCGAGCGAGCGCAGCGCCTCCCACAGGAAGTCGGCCGCGCGCCCCTTGCCCGTCGTGGTCCGCTCCAGCGTCGCGTCGTGCAGCAACATGGCGACGTTGTCCTTCGAGAGCTTCACGTCGAATTCGTGCGCGCGATAGCCGAGGGATTGCCCCAGCCGGATCGCCGCCAGCGTGTTTTCCGGGGCGAGTGAGCCGCCGCCGCGATGCGCCACCAGGCGCGGATATGGCCAGTCCTTCATGCAAGCTCCCGGATTAGTTTGAAGCCCGCCACCGTGAGGATGATGATCCCGACGTAGGCATAACAGGCCGCGATGAGGTCGTCGAACATGACGCCGAACCCGCCCTTCACCTGCCGCTCGAACTGGCGGATCGGGAAGGGTTTCCAGATGTCGAAGATGCGGAAGAGCACGAAGGCGGCAAGCTGCATCCACACGCTGGCGAAACACAGCGCGGCCAGGGGCAGGAAGGCCACGATTTCGTCCCAGACCATGCTGCCGTGGTCGTGGGCGCCGAGGTCGCGCCCGGTGCGCTCGCATGCCCACACGCCGAGGAAAAACATCGGGATCGCGAGGAACGCAATCGCGAGCGGGGCGATGAACTGCGCCAGCAGCCCGTAGATCGCCCACCCCGCGAGGGTGCCGAAAGTGCCGGGGGCCCGGGGCGCCAGGCCCGCGCCGAACCCCAGGGCGATGAAATGCGCCGGATGCGCGACCAGGAAGCGGGCGTCAGGCGCCCTTGAAATGGTCGTATCCCCGGCCGTCGATCTTCACCGCCTTGCCGTCGACGCCCAGCAGGCTCACGCCCTTGCCGCGCTTGATCTGGCCGATGCGCGTGATCGGGATGCCGAGGACGTCGGTGAGGTCTTCGATGCTCTCGCGCGAATTCGGATGCGCGGTGAAACAAAGCTCGTAATCGTCGCCGCCGGCGAAGATGGCGTTGCGGCCTTCGTCGGTATGGATGTGTTTCGCGCCGATCGAGGAATACGGCACCGAGTTGAGGTCGACCGTGGCGCCCACGCCGGACAGCCGGCAGATGTGTGTCAGGTCGGCCAGCAGGCCGTCGGAGATGTCGATGGCGGATGTCGCCAGGCCACGCAGCGCCTGGCCAAGCGCCACGCGCGGCGTCGGTTCGTAGAGGCGCATCACGGCCTCGTGATAGTCGGCGGCGTCGAGCACGATCTTGCCGTAGCGGTGCGCGACGGCCAGCGCCGCATCACCCACGTTGCCGGACACCCACACGTCGTTGCCCGCCTTGGCGCCGCTGCGGCGAAGCGCGGCACCCGCCGGCACCTCGCCCATGATCGTCACCGTGAGCACAAGCGAGGGGCCGCGCGTGGTGTCGCCGCCGATCAGCGAGACGTTGTATTCCTGCGCCAGGTCGAAGAAACCCTTGGCGAAGGCCTCGAGCCAGTCGTGGTCGACCTTCGGCAGCGTGACCGCCAGCATGGCCCAGTAGGGCATCGCGCCCATGGCGGCCATGTCGGAGAGGTTCACCGCAAGCGCCTTGTGCCCGAGGTTTTCCGGATTCACGTCCGGGAAGAAGTGTGTGCCCGAAACCATGGTGTCGGTGGACACCGCGAGGTCCATGCCGTTGGTGACGTCGACCAGCGCGCAATCGTCGCCCACGCCCAGCACCGCGTTGGCGGCGGGGCGCGTGAAGTATTTCGCGATGACTTCGAATTCGGGGGAGCTGTTAGCCATTCCTTGCCTGCCTTTTCCTTGCGACCTCGTCGGGGCGGACCGCTTCGGCCAGCTTGTCGAGGATGCCGTTGATGTATTTGTGCCCGTCGGTGCCGCCGAAGCGCTTGCCGAGCTCGATCGCCTCGTTGATCGTCACCTTGTAGGGAATTTCCGGGTTGTGCACCAGCTCCCACGCGCCGATGAGGAGGATGGCGCGCTCGACCGGGCTCACCTCGTCCCACTTGCGGTCGGCCAGCGGCTCCAGCAGCGCGCGCAGGCCCTCGCCCTCGCCGATGGTGCCGCGCAGCTGCGCCTTCAGGAACTCGCCGTCGGCGACCTTGTAGCCGTCCATTTCCGCGAGGTTTCCGAGGATCGCGGCCGGCGTGGCGCCAGTGTAGATCCACTGGTAGATACCCTGCATCGCGAACTCGCGCGACGCGCGGCGCGGCGAGGTTTTCATCCGCCGATGGCCTTCAGGGTGTTGGCCATCTCCACCGCGACGCGGGCGGCCTCCGCCCCCTTCACGGGCGCGCGCTCCAGCGCCTGCTTTTCGTTGTTGGTGGTGAGCACGCCGTTGGCGATCGGAACGCCGGTTTCCAGCTGCACGTCGACGATGCCGCGCGCGCTCTGGTCCGACACGATCTCGAAATGGTAGGTCTCGCCGCGGATCACCGCACCCAGCGCGATGAGTGCGTCGTAGCGCCGGCCCGCAAGGCCGCGGCGTTCCAGCGCCAGCGTCTGCAGCACCACCGGGATCTCGAGCGCGCCGGGCACACTCACCACGTCGATGTCGCCGGGCGCGACACCTAGCTCCACGAGCTGCTTGTCGCACGCGGTGAGCAGCAGGCGCACCAGCTCCTCGTTGAACCGGCTCCAGACGATGGCGATGCGCAGGCCCGCGCCCTTCAGGTCGGGAGTGGCCACGTTCATACGGCCTTCACCGCCACGGTGTCATCGGGGGAGACGTATTCGACCACCTCGAGCCCGAAGCCCGACATGCTCGGAATGCGCTTGGGACGCGCGAGCACCCGCATCTTGCCGACACCGAGGTCGCGCAGGATCTGCGCACCTATGCCGTGCAGGCGCGGGTCCCACTTGCGCGGGGCCTTGCGGTCGCGGCCGCCTTCGATGCGCTCGAGGATCTCGCCGGTCCCCTCACGGCGGCGCAGCAGCACGATCACGCCTTCCTTGTGGTGAGCGACCATGCGCATCGCATCCTGCACCGAATAGGCGTGGCGTTCGGTATCGAAGTCGAACATGTCGAGCGAGACAAACGGCTCGTGCACGCGCACCAGGATCGGGCGATCCGGCGACGGTTCGCCCTTCACCAGCGCGTAGTGCACCTCGTCGACGGTGCTGTCGTGGTAGACACACAGCCGGAACGTGCCGTAGGGCGTGCTCACCGGGTGGTCGGAGACGCGTTCCACCAGCTTCTCGTTTTCGCTGCGGTGCCTGATGAGGTCGGCGATGGTGCCGATCCGCAGGCCGTGGCGCGCGGCGAAATCGCGCAGCTCGGGCATGCGGGCCATGGAGCCGTCCGGGTTCATGATCTCGCAGATGACCGCCGCGGGCGTGAGCCCCGCCGCCTCGGCGAAATCGCAACCCGCTTCCGTGTGGCCGGCGCGCACCAGCACGCCGCCGTTTTGCGCCATCACCGGGAAGATGTGGCCGGGCTGCACGAGGTCCTGGGGCTTGGCGTGCCGGGCGGTGGCCGCCCGCACCGTGCGCGCGCGGTCCGCCGCCGAGATGCCCGTGGTGACCCCGCTGGCCGCCTCGATGGACGTGGTGAACGCCGTGCCCATGGGCGAGCGGTTGTCGCTGACCATCAGGGATAACCCCAGCTGGCGGCAGCGCTCCTCCGTGAGCGTGAGGCAGATCAGGCCACGGGCGTGTGTGGCCATGAAGTTGATCGCCTCGGGCGTCACGAAATCGGCCGCCATCACCAGGTCGCCTTCGTTTTCGCGATCCTCCGCGTCGGCAAGCACCACCATGCGGCCGTGGCGCAGTTCGTCGATCAGATCCTGGGTGGCGTTGAGGGCCATCGGGTTTCCCGTACCGTTGCGTGAAGACCGCTATTTTGCCCGATTACTGCAGGAAGACCGACGAAACGCGCGAGTGCAGGTCCGGCGGAAGCAGCCGGTAACGACCCGGGCCGACCTCCTCGCACTGGCCGCGACCGCCCGCTTCCGAGCACAGGCGCCAGCGCCCGCCTTCCACGATGGCGGAGGCGACGCGGTCGTTGAAGCCCACGCGCTCCAGGTTGTCGGAGGTGTTGTCGAGCGCAATCGAGCGGCCCGAGAAATCCGCGCCGTCGAACATCACGCTCGACGGGCGTGCCTGGCGGCGCGCCGGATTGCGCTCTCCCCGGCTCGATTGCACCGGGCGCGCGGACGAATAGGCGTCGGCGGCGCCGGGAAGCGAGGCGTATTGGCCGGGTCCGTAGACCTGGCAACTGCCGCGGTATTCGTCGTCGGTGCAGAACTCCCACAACCCGCGACGCACCACCATCGAGGCCACGCGGTCGTTGAAACCCAGGGATTGGAAGTTACGCGTCGGCGCCGTGAGGTTGGCCAGGAAGCCGCGGAATTCGCGGCCATCGAAGATCGCGACCTCGCCGCCGCCGACGTTTTCCCAGCCCCCGCCCGGGGCGGGGTGTGACCCGCGCCCGCCGCCGGAACCCCAACCAGGGGCGTCGGAGACCGCCAGGCGAGCGGACGAAACACGCTCCGACTGGCTGCCGAGGTTGCGATATTCACCGGGGGAATACACGCGGCACGAGCCGCGGAAGTAGGAGTCGTCGCACAGCTCCCAGGTGCCGCGGATCACCCGCAGCGAGGCGCCGCGGTCGTTGAAACCGAGGGGCTCGAAGTTGGCGGTGTCGTTGCGCAGGACCACGCTGGGACCGCGGAAATTGCCGCCCGAATAAATCACCGCTTCGCCGATGGGCTGGGCCGACGCGGGAATGGCGGCGGCGGCCAGCAGGAAGGTAATTGCGAGGTTTTTCATTTGACTCCTTTTTCGAGGCTCAGGGCGCGGTCGATGTAGCGCGCCATCATGTCGACTTCGAGGTTCACCCGCGCCCCGGCCTGCAGGCGCGCGATGGTCGTGACAGCCCGCGTGTGCGGGATGATGTTCACTTCGAACCTCGCACCCTGCACAGAGTTCACCGTGAGGCTCACTCCGTCGACGCTGATCGAGCCCTTGTGGGCGATGAATTTCGCCAGCTCCGTGGGCGCCTCGACCCCCAGGCGCCAGCTGCCGCCCACGTCCTCGAAGGCCACGACGGTCCCCACGCCGTCCACGTGCCCCTGCACCAGGTGGCCGCCGAGCCGATCCGACAGGCGCAACGACTTTTCCAGGTTCACCTCGCCGGCGGCATCCAGCCCGGTGGTCACCGCCAGGGTGGCGCGCGAGGTGTCGACCTCGAAACCCTGCCCGTCCCTCGCGACGACGGTGTGACAGACGCCCTGGATCGAGATCGAGTCCCCGAGGCCGACGTCGTCCATCGGGAACTGCGGCGGCACCTCGATGCGCAGGCGCAGGCCGTCGCCGCATGCCGTGACGCGGGTGATTCGGCCCACGGCCGCAACAATCCCGGTGAACATCAGCCCCTCATCCTTGCCGTGATGCGCCAGTCGTCACCCACCGCGCGCACGTCGACGATCCGGGCGCGCGGCGCCTGACCCAGGCTCGCCAGCCCGGGAAACGCAAAAAGTCCCTGGGCGGTGTCGCCCAGCAGCAGGGGCGCCAGGTAAAGCACGATCTCGTCGACCACGCCGGCCACCAGAAGCGAGCCGTTGAGCCTGGCGCCGGTCTCCACCGTCACCTCGTTGAAGCCGCGCTCGCCCAGCGCGCGCGCGATGGCGGCGAGGTTGGTCTTGCCGGGCTTGGAGGGATCGGTCGGCGCGGTTACAATTTCCGCCCCCAGCGCCTCCAGG
>JBBREI010000185.1:0-6253 GCA_038203035.1 Burkholderiales bacterium | reverse complement strand
GGCGCCTCGAGGAGCCTGCGGGCTGTGAGCCCTCCACACGCATCCATCTAAAACCTTCGGAACGCGTTCCCATGCGCAAATACGCCGTCAATCTGTTCACCTCGCCTGTCGGAGGCTCAACTCCGACAGGCTCCTAGGGGCTTTCGGGCAACGTCGCCGAGGTGGTGGGGCGCGCGCTGGGCTGATTCGGGACCGCGGCAATTGAAAAGGGCCGCTCAACGCGGCCCTTTTTGTTCTCTGCCCTGCGTCGTTGAGCGGCGCCGAGCGTCCGCGCCAACGGCCGCCCCGCTGCCCCTCTACGCGGCGCTCAATTCTTCTTTATGGCCTCGAGCATCTTGAAGATGCCTTTGGGCGCGCCATTAAAAAGGCGCTTGAACGCCTTCGGCAGGCAGCGGCGTTCGAGGGTGTTGCGGCGGGTACGTTTGCGTTCAGCCATGAAAACCTCCGGATAGACCCTCGATTATACCGGAGCGCCCCTCAATTGAGGAGCCGGGCGCTGCCGTCGACGATCTCGGCCGCCGAGCGGGACCCATCGGCCCGGACGATCTCGCCCCGGGCGCGCGTGAGGCCGTTTTCGAAGGCGCCCTCGAACCGCGAGCCGTCCTGGAACCAGAACACCCCCTTGCCCTGGGGCTGCCCCTGGCGTACCTCGCCTTCGTACTTGAGCCCCGACTTGTACTGGTACACGCCCTGCCCGGTCAGGGCGCCGGCGATGATCTCGCCATCGTAGCGATCGCCGTTGGCGAACTGGTAGGAGCCGATGCCCTGGGCCTTGCCGTCGACAAACGGCGCCTCGATGCGGTCACCCGACTTCGCGATGTAGCGTCCACGCCCCTGCAGGCGCCCCTGGTCCATCTCGCCTTCGTAACGGTCGCCGCTCGAGAAGCGGTAGACACCGACACCGTGTGGCTTGCCACTTGCGAACGAGCCCTCGAACACGTCGCCGTTCCTGGTGGCATAGGCGCCGCGGCCCGTGATCACGCCTTGCCTGACCTCGCCTTCATAGGAATCGCCGTTGGCAAAATGGTATTTGCCAATGCCGTCGGGGCGGTCGCCGTTGAAGCGGCCATCGTAGCGGTCGCCGTTGTCCCAGACGTAGACGCCCATTCCCTGCTTCAGCCCGTCGTTGAATTCGCCTTCGTAACGGAACGCCTTGGAAACGTATTCGCCTTTGCCGTGGAGGTTCGATCCCCGCATCGCCCCGCGATAAACCGCGCCGTCGGCGAAGGTCACCTCGCGCACGCCGGGCGCGATCTCCCGGCCCGGAAGCGGCGGTTCGGCAACCCGTGTGGGGGGCGCCTGCGGGATGATGGCAGGCGGCGGCGCAACGGCCGGCGCGGCAGCCGCGGGTGGTGCCGTGGGCACCGCGGCGGCGACCACCACGGGTTTTTCGGGGGGGGGCTCCAGCGGTTTGACCGCGGCTCTCACGGCGGGTTTTTCCGGCGGCTTCTCGATCGGCCGCTCGGCGGCCCTTTCCGCCACCTTTTCAGGCGCGATCGCCGGCGCGGGACGCTGTTGCGCCGCGGGACGTGTGGGCACGCTTTCTTCCTGCGGACGGGCTGACGCCGCATCCGCAGTCGCCACACGCGCGGGGCGCACCAGCGCATCGAGCTTGTTGCGGGCGAGCGACGAGAAGTTGCCGCTGGGGTATTTGTCCAGGTAGGCGCGAATGTCTTCGGGGCGGTTCGAATCGCGTACGCTGATCCAGAACTCGCGCTCGATCTGCAGGGTGACATCGGCGCTGGGGCCGCTGGCGGACTGTGCGCCCGGGGACCGCGCGCTCGAGGTGTTGAAGGCGAAGTCGCCCTTCAGCGACGACGAATCCCAGGGCGTCTGCAGCTTGCGCGTCTCGCGTTCAACGCCCTCGCGCACGCGCTTGAACATGATCTCGACGGGCAGGTCGGGCACGTTGATGTTCTGCAGCAGATGCTTGGTATAGATGCCGTTGCGCCCGTAGCCGTCGGCGGCGACCGAGCCAGGCGCCGTGGCGTACGCGATCAGCGTGCCCGAAGGCGAACTCATCTGCGCCAGGCCCTGGCTCGTGGTCTTGAAGCTCGCGGCGAATGGATTGTCGCGGCAGGCATCGAGGATGAGGAAATTGAACCGGGTGCGGGCGCGGTCCATGCGGTCGAAGATCTGGCCGATCTCGACCGAAAAAAACGTGACGTCTTCCTCCGAGCCCATGGCCGCGTCGATCGGGATGAGGTAGTTGCGGTCCTTGAACTGCATCGCGTGGCCGGCGTAGAAGAACACCGCCGTCGTCGCGCCTTCGAGCGCCTGCCCGAACTCGCGTATCGCCTCGATCATGTCGCGGCGCGAGGCGTTCTCGCGCACGATGACCTTGAAGCCCAGGCCCTTGAGCGCTTCGGCCAGGTCCTTGGCGTCGTTGGTGGCGTTGCGCAGCGGGGTCGCGGCGTATTCGTTGTTGCCGATGAGCAGCGCCACGCGCTCCACGGCGCAGGCCGCGCCCGAAGCCAGGACGAGCACAAGCGCGGCCACGAAATGGATCGCGCGCGTCGACAATATCGCGTTCGGCTGCTTTGGCAAGGCCCCTCCGAATTCCTCGAGCGAAAAATTATCGCTCATCGGAGGGGGCCGTGCGCGGGCTCAACGCGCGAATGCAGCGAGCTCGGGCAGGTCGGGGCGCTCCCGGGCCAGCAATCCCCAGGCCTCGCGGGCGTCCTGGGTCGCGCCCAGGTCCTGCAGCAGCAGCGCGTGGACGACCCGATCCGAAAACGTCCTGGCGCGCGCCCGGACCGACTCGGCGCGGGTGATCGCTTCGGCGGCGAGGGTCTCGAATGCGGCGCTGCCCAGGTCGCCGCCGGGGGTGACAACCATCCAGGAGTAGCGACTCGCGGGCGCAAGCTTGAGCGGCAGACGAGTGCCTTCCGGGCTCCCGCTGCCTTTCCAGACCTCCTTGCCGGTTGCGTCCACGATGGTCACCGTGGAGCCGGCCGCCTCGCCGCGCCAGCGCAGCGCGGGCTGGAGCGTCGCGACGCGCGTGCCGACCGGATACTGAAGGGCGGCGCCTTCGACTCGGGGCGAGATGCCGCGCATGCGAAGGCTGGCGGTGGCGGTCCGGGCCACGCGACTGACGATGGCGGCGTCGGACAAGGCGGCGACATCGCGCCTCTTCGGCACCGCGCCCTTTTCCGCCTTCACCTCGGTTGGCGTGACGAGGAACTCACCCGGACCGCGGGCGGTGAATTCCGCGCCGGTGTTTGCAAACGTGATGGTGGCCACGGCATTGCTGCCGAGCAGCAGGCGCGTGCCCGGCGCCAGTTCCGCCAGGAAAGCGAGCAGCTTGCCTTCCCCCTCGACCGTTGCGTTGCCCCGGATGTCGGTGACGAACGCCACCGGCTCCGCGGCGTTTGCCGCCGCCCCGAAGGCGATCAGCGCCGCGGCAAGCGCGAGGCGCATCTACTTCCCGAACGACGCGAGCTCGGGGAGGTCTCCGCGTTCCTGCGCAAGCCGCGACCACGATTCCCGCGCCTCCTGCGTGGCGCCCATTTCCTGGAGCATCAGCGCGAACAGCAGGCGATCGGAGAATTCCGCCTTGTCCGACGGTTTGCGCTTTTCCACCTGCGATACGGCATCGGTCGAGAGGGTACGGAAACTGCCCGAGCCGACCTCGCTGCCGGACGCGGTGACGGTCCATGCGTATTCGGTTTCGGGCCGCAGCTTCGCGGGAATGCGATAGCTGCCGCCGGTGGCCTTCGCGACGTGCACGGGCTTTTCCTGGCCGATAACCAGCAATGTCAGCTCGCCCTGCGATTTCGGATCGGGGGTGCGCCAGCGAAACGTCGGTTGCAGCGAGGCCACGGCGCCTTCGGTGGGAAAAAGCAGCGCGGATTGCGCCGGCGCAGGCTTGGGCGGCGCCACGGAACGCATGCGCACGCTCGCCGCCGAGCTCTGGGCCGCCTGGGCGAGCACACGGTTGCTGGTGCGCCACTGGGTGTCGCGAATGGCGGCAGGCGCCCCGGCGGTGCCGGCGATCTCCGATTCCCGGACCAGGTATTCGTTGGGGCCCTTCAGCACGAATTCCTTGCCGCTGGCGATGTACATCACGGACACCGTCGAGTCCTTGCCGACCGTAACCTTCTGGCCGCGCGAGAGCTCGGCGAGCAGCAGCGGGCGCGGGTTGCCGTCCACCGCGGCTTCGCCCTTGATGTTGGTGATGAAAGCGATGCCTTCCGCCGCAAACGCGCCATGGCACGCGAGCAGGACGACGAGGAATGTGCGCTGGAATATTTTCATTGGATTGCCTCCACTTCGACTTCGGCCGGCGCGGTACGCGCCGTGCGTATTCCCCAGACGTTCACGGGGCTGTGTCCCTTCACCTTGTGGCTGCCGAGCGCATCGAACTGGAATCGCTCCGCGATCCTCGCCACCACCGCTTCGGTGATCAGGATCTTGCGCCCGAGGTCCTTGGTGAGCCCCTCGACCCTTGCCGCCACGTTCACCGCGTCGCCGATCGCGGAGTAGTTGTGCCGCTCCGACGACCCGATGTTGCCCACGGTGACCGTGCCGTAGTTCACGCCGATTCCGATGATGAGGGTCGGCAGTCCCTCGCTTGAAAACTCGGCATTGAGCGCGTCCAGCTCCGACATCATCGCAAGGGCGCAGCGCACCGCATCCCCACAGGCGTCGGCCGATTTCCGGGGCGCCCCGAAGAGGACCATCATGCCATCGCCGATGAACTTGTCAACGGTGCCTTCATGCCGGTGGACCGCATGCACCATGCGGTCGAAATAGCGCTGTAAAACAGTCGTCACGACGTGGGGGGGCATCCTCTCGGAAAGTGTTGTGAAATCCCTCACATCGCTGAAGAGCACGCAGATGTCGGCGAGCTGCCCGCCGAGGCCCGGCGACAGGCTTCCGCCCAGCATTTCCTTCATGACCGCAGGGCTGACCTGGCCCGCGAACGAAGCCTGCAGGCGCAACCTGTCGACGACGGCCTCCACCGCATCGAAGATGCCGCGCGCGACCAGCGCCATCCAGAAGCAGGCCAGGATGGAGGCGACGGGCAACAACGTCTGGATCGTGACGATCGACGCGAGCCCAACCGCGAAGGCCAGGATCGGCGCCAGGACTGCGCCCAGCACGATCGCGGCCGGGCGTGCATGTACCAGCACCGCGAACGCCGCCGCCGCGCACAGCAGCCACCTGGCCCACTCCGGGAGCGGCTGCAGCAGGCCGGGCCCGAGATGGCTTCGCAACGCCTGAAGGTGGACGAGCACGCCGGGCTGGTTGTATTCGAGCTGGTCGCTCGGATCGTTGTTGTCTGACGACCGCCTGCCCGGGTCGCGCGCCAGCAGCTTGACCGGCAGCCTCCAGCGATCCGTTCCGCCGAGCAGTGTTCCCACCATCACCACGCGGTCCCCGAACGTCCTGCGCAGGCGCTCGTCGTCCCAATCCTGGATCTCGTGCATCGGGATGTGCGCCAGCGGCGCGCCGAGGCTGTAGTCGATGAATCCGTGGCCCGCCGGCCTGCCCATTCCACGCAGCATCTGGCTCACGATCGAGGGCACGACCTGGCCATTGCGGTCGACCATCTCGCCAAAGTATCGGGAGACGCTGTCGGGATCTCGAAGTTGCTGGTCGATCCCCAGGTTGCCGGGCGCGACGATGTTGCGATAGTTGGGTTGCAGGTCGACGATGCGGCCACGACTGTCGACGGTCTGCGCGTACACGAGCACAGTGGCGTTCTTGAGGTCCACCAGGCCGCGCATCATCGCGAGGTCCAGGCCGGGGACAATCTTGTCGAACGACCTCTCGGGCAGCACCACGTCGACACCCACCGCGCGAGGCCTGGCACGTGCCAAGGCATGCAGCAGTTGCGCGAAGTGGCGATGCCACAGGGCCACCGGCTCCTGGAACCGCGCCTCCGTTTCCTCCACGATGCCCACCAGGACGACGTCGTCGTCGAGTGGCCGGGGGTGGATCGCGCGCAACGCCCGCATCTGCAGGTCGAAGGCGCCGCGCTCGGCCTCGGTAAGGGGGGCTTCGCGCAGGTTGGGGACGAAACCGAGCGCTGCCGCAAGCGCGGCAACAACCATGAAGAGGAACGCGCCTTTCAGAAGGCGTGAATTGCGCAGCCGTTCCCAGAAGTTGGCCATCCGGCGCATTCTCCCACCGGGGCGCACAAACGCAAACGCCCAACCTTGTGGAGGTTGGGCGTCTGACTTATGGGGCCCTGGCGATGACCTACTTTCTCACGGGCAATCCGCAATATCATCGGCGCGGCGTCGTT
>JBBREI010000184.1:0-6265 GCA_038203035.1 Burkholderiales bacterium | reverse complement strand
GTCGGAGCCAACGGGTCCATCAGCCTGCTTTCCGGCGACGGCGTCCTGCTGATGCGAAGCCCCGCCCGGGACGAGCTGCTGGGCCAGTCGTTCGCCAAGTCGCCGGCGGTGGGCGCGATGCTGGGCCAGCCCGCGGGGTTCATCCACCGCGCCTACAGCGACATCGACGGGTTGGAGCGCATCTTCAGCCTCCCATGTGGTGGCGAAATATCCCGGCGTCATCATCGTGCTGGGTGCCTCGGTGGACCATGTGCTGAAGAACTGGCGCCGTTCCGCAGCGTTGACGCTCGCCGCATGGTTCGCCGGCACCCTGGTGCTGGGGATACTGGGCTGGGTGCTGGCCCGCGAGCTGCGCGGCCGCAGGAAGGTGGAGTTGCAGCTCGCCTCGCTAGCCCGGGTTGCCGAGGAGGATCCGAACCCGATCCTGCGCCTCGATGCGGCGGGCACCGTGATGTATGCAAACCCGGCGGCGGTCCGGTTGCGACAAGCGATCTCCCGGGCCGGGGGCGAGGCCCTTGCCGCGTGGGAAGCGTTTGCCGCGCACGCCGCCCGCGCCGTCGAGCCCGCCACCCTCGAAGCCGACCTTGTGGGCGCGTCCTATTCCCTGACCGTGGCCCCGGTGCAGTCGCTGGGTTATGTGAATGTGTATGCCACGGAAATCACCGACCGCAAGCTGGGGGAGCAACGCCTGCGCGCGCAGCTCGCCCGCACCGAGCTGCTGCACCGCATCACGCGTGCGATCGGCGATCGCCTCGAGCTGCAGAGCGTCCTGCAGGTGGTCAGCGACAGCGTCCAGTCGCAATTGCCCGCGCCGCTTTGCGCCGCCGCGGTGCTCGAAGGCTCGCCCCCGCGGCTGGTGGTGCGTTGCATCGCGATGGGCAGCACGGAGCTGGCCCTGGAAAGCAGGCTCGGCCTGGCATCGGCGCTGCCGGGCGGCGACGACGGCCGCTACGCGCCGGATGCCCCTTTGTACCAGCGCGAACTGGAAGGCGCCGATGACGAGCTCGCCATCGGCCTGCGACGTGCCGGGATGCGCAGCGCGGTGATGGCGCCGCTGCAGGTGGAGGGGCGATTGTTCGGCCTGCTGGTGGTGGCCCGTTCATCGCCGGGGGCGTTCGCGGCCGAGGAGGTGGATTTCCTCGGCCAGCTGGGCCAGCACGCGGCGCTGGCCGCGCAGCAGGCGCAGCTGCACGCCACCCTGCGCCAGGCCTACGACGAGCTGATGCGCACCCAGCGCTCGATCCTGCGCCAGGAGGGCCTGCGCGCGCTTGGCCAGATGGCCGGCGGCATCGCCCACGACATCAACAACGCCCTGTCACCCGTGGCGCTCTACACCGAATCGCTGCTTGAAGGCGAGCCGCAGCTGAGCGCGCGCGCGCGTGAATACCTGCAGAGCATCCAGCGCGCGGTTGATGACGTGACCCGCACCGTGGAGCGGCTGCGCGAGTTCCACCGCCCGATCGACGATACCTCGGAGCGCCAGCTGGGGGAGATCAACGCACTGGTGCGCGAGGTTGCGGAGCTGGCAGCCCAGAAATTCCTCGGGGCCAACCTCGGGTTCGATCTGCAGCTGGATGAGAAGATGCCGCCGGTCGAGTTCCTGCAGGCGGAGCTCCGCGAGGCGCTGCTGAACCTGCTGAACAACGCACGCGATGCGATGCCCGAGGGCGGGACTATCGTGTTGCGCACCTCCACCGCCTTCGGCGCTGACGGAATCCTGCAGGCCCACGTCGACGTGATCGACTCCGGCATCGGCATGAGCGAGGTGACCGTCAGGCGCTGCCTCGAGCCCTTTTTCACCACCAAGGGCGAACGCGGCACCGGCCTCGGCCTGCCGATGGTGTACGGCGCGATGCAACGCCACCGCGGCGACGTGGAGATCGAAAGCGAGCTGGGGCACGGCACCCGTATCCGGCTGGTGTTCCCCGCGAAGGCCGCGCCCGATCCTTCGGGCGCGCGCTCCGCCCCGGCGGGCGCGTTGCATTCGCAACTGCGCATCCTGCTGATCGACGACGATGCCGCGGTGCTGAGCTCGGTGCAGCGGATGCTGGAATTCGACGGCCACGACGTCGCCATCGCCCCGGGTGGGCGCGCCGGCATCGAGGCCTTCGAGGCCGCGCTGCGCGGGGGCCACCCCTTTGCGCTGGTGATCACCGACCTGGGGATGCCCGAAGTGGACGGGATCCAGGCGGCGCAGGCCATCAAGGCCGTGCGGCCCGACACATGGATAATATTGCTCACGGGCTGGGGCGAGGAGGTCTCCGACGCCGCCCAGGTGGCGGGCGCCGTGGACCAGGTCCTGGGCAAGCCTCCCCGCCTGGCGCAGGTACGCCAGGCGCTCGGACGATTCGTGGCGGAAGCCAAGTGAGGCCCAGTGGATACTGACCCAGCGGGTGCGGTGACCCGATTGCTGATCGTCGACGACGAGGCGCCGCAGCTCCAGGCGCTGGTCGACGTGCTGTCCCGCGAGGGTTACGCCACCCGCGGGTGCGCAAGCGCCGAGGAAGCCCTCGAGCTGCTGGGCGGCGAAACCTACGACCTGCTTCTGAGCGACCTGCAAATGCCGGGAATGGATGGCATCGAACTGATCAGGCGCGCGGTGGGCGCCGATCCCGACCTCGTCGCCGTGTTGATGACCGGGCATGGATCGGTGGCGACCGCCGTGGAGGCGATGCGCACCGGTGCCATCGACTACGTGCTCAAGCCGTTCCGCCTCGAGGCGATACGCCCGGTGCTCGCGCGCGCTCTCGAATTCCGCCGCTTGCGCCAGCAGAACCGGCTGTTGCAGACGAGCCTCATGCACCGGACCGGGCAGCTGGAGGCGGCCAACCGCGAACTCGACGAGTTCGCCGGCCGGGTGGCGCACGACCTGCAGGCCCCGCTCAGGCACATGCTCGGATTCGCGGAGATCCTGCAGGAAAGCTGCGGGGCGACGCTGCCGGCCGATGACCTGGGCGTCCTGCATCGAATCATCGCCGCGGGCCATCGAGGCGACGAGTTGTGCCGCGACCTGCTGGCGTTTGCGCGCCTCGGCGACAAACCCGTCGGACGCGCGCCGGTGGCATTGGGCGCGGTGCTGGAGGAGGCGCGGCGGATGGTGGAGCAGCAGGCGCCCGGCTCAGGCAAGGTGTCGTGGACCTTCGACGCGCTGCCCACGGCGATGGTGGACGCTTCACTCATGCAGCAGGTGTTCGTGAACCTGCTTTCGAACGCGATCAAATACGGTGCGGGCGCCGATCCGATCCGGGTCGAGGTGCGCTATCGCCTCGATCCCCGGCTCGGCCACGTGATTTCGGTTTGCGACCATGGCGTGGGGTTCGATCCGGCGCAGGCCCATCGCCTGTTCGCGCCATTCGAGCGCCTTCACGACGCGCGGCAGTTTCCCGGCACCGGCATGGGGCTGGCCAACGTGAAGCGCATCATCGAGCGCCATGGCGGTACGGTGCGGGCCGAATCGCGGCCCGGCGAGGGCGCCACCTTCTACGTGAGCCTGCCGCTGCAGTGAGGCAGCGGCCGCCTCAGGCCCCCGCGTTGCCGGCGAAGGAGATGAATGCCTCGACCTGCTGCGCGAACGTATCGGGGTCGATCGGCTTTTCGATGTAGCCGTCGCAGCCGGCCGCCACCGCCCGATCGCGATCGCCGGGCATGGCATAGGAGGTCACCGCGACGATGGGGACGCCATCGAGAGTCCTGAGGCCGCGCAGCGCGTGCGCCACCGCATAGCCGTCCATTCCCGGCAACTGGATGTCGAGCAGGATCACCGAGGGCGCGCGTGATCCCGCGAGTTCGATGCCTTCGGGACCGCGGTGCGCGCAGACCACCACGTGCCCGCGTTGCTCCAGCAGGAAGGTCGCGAGGTAGCGGTTCTGTTCGTTGTCCTCGATCATGAGGATGGGACGGCTCATGGGGCGCTGGCCGTGGCCGCGGCCGGCAGCAGGAGGGTGAAAACGCTGCCCTTGCCCCATTCGCTGGCCACCAGCACCTCGCCGCCCATCAGCGCCGCGAGGCGGCGGCAGATCGAAAGGCCGAGGCCTGTTCCCTCGTGCTGGCGCGCAAGCCCGGCGTCCAGTTGCTGGAACGGCAGGAACAGCTGCGACAGGTCTTCGGCGCGGATCCCCACGCCCGTATCCGCCACCCGCAGGCGCACGCCGGCGCCTTCCGGCACTTGCTCGTCCACGGATTCGAGGCTCACGGTGACACCCCCGTGGTTGGTGAACTTGATTGCGTTGCTCAGCAGGTTCAGCAGGATCTGTTCCACGCGGCGCGGGTCCGCCAGGATGGTGTGATGGCCCGGCGCGATGCGGGTGTCGATCCGCAGGCCCTTCTTTTCCGCCAGCGGCTTTACGGCGCCCGCCACTTTCTCGACGCAGGTTGCGATGTCGAGCGGTTCGGGCCGGATCGCCATCTGCCCGGCCTCGATCTTCGAGAGGTCGAGCACGTCGTTGATCAGCGCGAGCAGGTGGCGCGCACTGCCCCGAACCATGCCCAGCTGCTTTTCCTGCTCCGCCGTCAGCGGCCCCGCCATGCCCTTGAGCATGATGCCGGTGAAACCGATGATCGAGTTGAGCGGGGTGCGAAGCTCATGGGACATGTTGGCGAGGAAGGCCGATTTCAGCCGATCGGCCGCCTCCGCGCGCACGCGCGCGGCCTGCAGCTCCACGGTGCGCTTGGCCACGCGCTGTTCGAGCGTCTCGTTCAGGGTGCGCAACGCCCGCTCCGCGTTGACGCGCTCGGAAATGTCCACGCCCACGCCCACCAGCCAGTTCGAGCCCTCGTGGGTCACGCGCCGCCCGGTGAAGAGGTACGGGATGGCCCGGCCATCCCGGGTGGCCAGCGGTGCCTCCACCTGCGAGGCGCCGTGCTCGAACACTTCGGCGATCCGCGGGCCCACCACCGGGCGGTCGGTTTCCGCAATGAAATCGAGCGGGTGCATGCGCGCGATCTCGTTCGACGAATACCCCGAGACGTCGGCGAAGTTGCGGTTCCAGCGCACGAAGCGCCCCTGGTCGTCGTAGAAATACACCACGCCCGGCATGCTTTCGAGCATCGCGTCCGAGAACAGCTTCTCGGCGCGCGCGGTGGCTTCCGCGGCCGCCAGTTCATCCTCGTGCGCGAGGCGCTGGGTCGCGTCGCGCAGGATGAGCATGCACCGCCGCGCACCTTCGGGGCCGGTGAGCGCGCTCGTGACCTCGAGCGCCACCGCGGCACCGGTAGCGGTGTGCCCCCTCAGCAGGCCCGGGCCCCGCTGGCACTCCGAGCGCAACTCCGGCACGAAGCGTTCGAGCGGCCCGCCGATCGCCTGTGCCGCGGGGCAGGCAAAGATGCGTTCCGCGGCGGGGTTGAAGGTCACGATGCGACCGGCCTCGTCGGTCGAAACGATGGCGTCCATCGCGGAGCCGACGATCGAGGCCAGCAGTTCCTGGCTTTCCCGCAGCTTGCGCTGCCGAACCTCGAGCGCGCCGAACACGCGGTGCATCACCAGGAAGAGCAGGGTGGAGGTGACTAGCACGAATGCCGCGCCCTTGTAGGTGCTCCATTCGACGACGCGCTGCGGATCGCGCAGCATGCCTTCGAGCGCGCGGTCGGAGAAGTAGATCCACAGGATCGCAAATACCGCATAGATCGCGGTGATGCGCAGCGCCAGGGACCCCACGATCGCCCGGCTGGAAGGACTCGACGGCAACGTGCTGGTGACCGGCGATTCGAGCCTGCGTTCGGCGGTCGAGGGCGCGCGCGTCACACCCGGCGCCCGGCTCATCGCGGCATCGCGTTCCGGCGTGACGGTTCACTTCGACGACGGCTGCAAGGTGGCCCTGTCGGCCTGGCAACGCTTCCGGGTGGCCAACGAGCAGCCTTGCGCGCAGCGCCTGCAGCAGGTTCGCGCGGTGGAGATCCCCCAGCCCCGTGGCACCCTGATCGCGGGAATGCGATGAGCGCGCGCCTTCTCTTTGCCGGCATGCTCGCGAGCCTTGCCACCGGCTGCGCCACGACGGTGCGCGAAGACTGGGAGTCCCAGGCCAGCCTGCCGCCCCTGCCGACCGCCTACCTCGTGGTGAAGGCCGGGGAGCTGGCGGCGTATTGCGGCAACTATCCCGGCGCCACGCTCCACGGCTGCGCCAGGCGCGACTACGCCGCGCGCAAGTGCACCATCGTGACCGGTCCGCAACCGGCCGCCTGGCTTCTCGACCACGAGCGCAAGCATTGCGCGGGGTACGACCACAGCCCGGCCTACGGCACCCAGAACACCTCGCGCACCGCGGCCCTT
>JBBREI010000183.1:0-6447 GCA_038203035.1 Burkholderiales bacterium | reverse complement strand
ATGATCTGGTTTTCGTCGACGGGTTGCTGGGGGTTGTTGTTGTCAGGAGTGGTCATTGGGGCGCCGCTTTCAACACAGAGGACACAGAGGATTCACAGAGGACACAGAGGAAAGCAGGACGGTCTAGTTGGCTACCCGGTGAATTCCATCGCGCAAATGGTCGACGTTGAAGTTGATCAGCAAGCCGAGTCGCTTGTCCGAAATTCGAAGGTAGGTGAGCAGTTGCGAATGGTGGACGCGCAATACTGTTGGCGTTGCCTTGATCTCCACGATGACGTGATCGGCCACCAGAATGTCGATGCGAAATCCGCAATCGAGGTTTAGTCCCTCGTATTCCAGCGGGATGCCTACCTGTCTGCGGAATTGCAATCCATCCAGCGACAGCTGCCGGCACAGGCATTCTTCGTAGGCGCTTTCCAAAAGCCCCGGGCCCAGCTTTCGGTGAACTTTCATCGCGCTGCCGATAATTGCCCCGGTCAACGCCGATCTGTTGTTCTCTGTGTCCTCTGTGAATCCTCCGTGTCCTCTGTGTTCCAGCATTGGCGTCCCAATCCGCGGCATTGCCCGCTTGATCAAGAACGCCTGAAATCACGATTGGATGACGTCCGATCACCGCGACGGGGGCAGCATCGCGGAGTAACGGGCGACGGGCGCGGTTCATGGGCTTCAGACTCCCTGCTTGAGGCTCGCGGTGATGAACTGGTCGAGGTCGCCGTCGAGCACGGATTGCGTGTTGCCGGTTTCCACGTTGGTGCGCAGGTCCTTGATGCGCGACTGGTCGAGCACGTAGGAACGGATCTGGTGGCCCCAGCCGATGTCGGTCTTGGCGTCCTCCATCTTCTGCTTGTCCTCGTTCTGCTTGCGCAACTCCAGCTCGTAGAGCTTCGACTTCAGCATCGCCATCGCCTCGGCGCGGTTGCGGTGCTGCGAGCGGTCGTTCTGAGAGGAGACCACGGTGTTGGTCGGCAAGTGCGTGATGCGCACCGCGGAATCGGTCTTGTTCACGTGCTGGCCGCCGGCGCCCGAGGCGCGATAGGTGTCGATGCGCAGGTCGGCGGGGTTGATGTCGATCTCGATCGTCTCGTCCACCTCGGGATAGACGAACACACTCGCGAACGAGGTGTGGCGGCGCGCGTTGGAATCGAACGGGCTCTTGCGCACCAGGCGGTGGATGCCGTTTTCGGTGCGCAGGTGGCCGTAGGCGTAGGGCCCGATCACCTTGATCGAGGCGCTCTTCAGGCCCGCGACCTCGCCGTGGCTTTCCTCGAGCACCTCGGTCTGGAATCCCTTCCGGTCGCAGTATTTGAGGTACATGCGCGTGAGCATCGAGACCCAGTCCTGCGCCTCGGTGCCGCCCTGGCCCGCGTTCAGGTCGATGAAACACGGCTGCGGGTCCATCGGGTCGTTGAACATGCGGCGGAACTCGAGGTCCTCGACCAGCTTGCGCGTCGAGGAGACATCGCCCTCGACGGCGACCAGCGTGTCCTCGTCGCCTTCGGATTTCGCCAGCCCGAAGAGCTCGCCCGAGTCGCGCAGGCTGGAATCGATCTTCTCGAGGCTCTCGACGGTGCCTTCGAGCGCGCGGCGCTCCTTGCCCAGGTCCTGCGCCTTCTTCGAGTCGTCCCAGACCTTCGGGTCCTCGAGGGCGCGGGCGACTTCTACCAGGCGGGATTTCTTGGCGTCGTAGTCAAAGATACCTCCGGAGCTCTTGCGCGCGTGACGCCAGATCTTGGAGGGAGTTTTCGATGATGTTGATGCGGTCGGCTTCCATTCCTGAATTATAGCTGGCGAAGGTTGGCCGGCCGATTTTTCAACACAGAGGCCGCAGAGGCAACACAAGAGGAAAGCAGAATAAGCTGCTTGCGGTTCGCAACACGGCATCCACCTACCGAACCCACGTCAGGTTTTGGCTTTCCTCTTGTGTTGCCTCTGTGTCCTCTGTGTTGAAAAATCAGCGCATCAACCTGCTCGCTACTCGATATCAGCAACATGTTCCAGCAGCAGCTGCAGCGTGGAAGAACCCTGGAACTCATTGATATCGAGCCGGTAGACGGCGTTGATGGAGGCGGGCAGGGGATCGGCCTTGCCGAAAAGCATCGCGGCAAATCGCTTGCCGCCGAGCCCGAGCGTGAGGCGTGAATGCCGCTCGCCCACGATCTTCTGGCTCTGGACCTGGAAGCGGCCCGAGAAACGCGGCTCGGGAAATCCCTGTCCCCAGACCTGGTCCTTGAGCAGGCGCGCGAAGTCGTAGGTCATCTCGGACACCTCGAGTTCGCCGTCGGTCTCGAGGCGCTGCTGCAGGTCGCCGGGCGAGAGCAGTTCGCGGGCAACGGCTTCGAGGGCCGCGCGGAACTTCTCCAGCTGGTTCGCGGGAATCGTGAGTCCCGCCGCGGCCGCGTGGCCGCCGAAGCGCTCGATCATTCCCGGGTTGCGCTTGTCGACGAGGTCGAGGGCGTCGCGCAGGTGCAGGCCCGCAATCGAGCGCCCCGATCCCTTGAGCTGTCCACTGGATTCGAGCGCGAAGGCAAACACCGGCCGATGGAAGCGGTCCTTGAGGCGACCGGCAAGGATCCCGACCACGCCGCCATGCCATTCAGGCTGGTGCAGCGCCAGCGTGTAGCCCTCGCCAACCTGCACTTCGTCGAGCGCCTTGAGGGCCGCGGCCTGCATCTCGCCTTCGATTTCGCGCCGCTCGCGATTGAGCTTGTCGAGCCGCGCCGCGAACTCGCGCGCCCGGCCCTCGTCTCCGGCGAGGAGGCACTCGATGCCGAGCGACATGTCGTCCAGGCGCCCGGCGGCGTTCAGGCGCGGGCCGGCCGCGAAGCCCAGGTCGTACGCGCCGGCCGAACGTGCCGAGCGGCCCGCGACCTCCAGCAACGCGGCGATGCCCGGGCACGCCTTGCCAGCGCGGATGCGCGCGAGCCCCTGCGTCACGAGGATGCGGTTGTTGGCATCGAGGCGCACCACGTCGGCAACCGTACCCAGTGCCACCAGGTCCAGCAGCTCGGCGAGGTTGGGGGCGGGCTTCGAGGCGAAGGCGCCGCGCGCGCGCAGCTCCGCGCGCAGCGCGAGCATCACGTAGAAGATCACGCCCACGCCGGCGAGGTGCTTGCTCGGGAACCCGCATCCGGCCTGGTTCGGATTCACGATGCACGCGGCCGCGGGGACTTCGTGCCCCGGCAAATGGTGGTCGGTCACGAGCACGCGCATGCCGAGCCGGTTGGCCTGCGCGATGCCGTCGACCGCGGCGATGCCGTTGTCCACCGTGATCAGCAGGTCCGGATCGCGTTTCTTCGCCTCGCGCACGATCTCGGGAGAGAGCCCGTAGGCGTGCTCGAAGCGGTTGGGTACGAGGTAGTCGACGCGCGCCCCGAAGGCCCGCAGCGCCTTCATGCCGACCGCGCAGGCGGTCGCGCCATCGGCATCGTAGTCCGCGACGATGAGCATCTTCTCGCCCGCGGCGATGGCATCGGCGAGCAGGCGCGCGGCGTCGTCGACATGCCGCAGCCGCTCCGGGGCCACCAGGGATTTCAGCGTGGTCTCGAGGTGCGCGGCATCGCGCAGGCCGCGCGCCGCGAAGAGCCGCGCCAGCCGCGTATCGCAGCCGGCGTCGACCAGCAGGGCATGCGCTTCTGCATCAACCGCGCGGACGATGATGTCAGGCATAGGCCGCCATCGGCATGCGCTTGCGCAGCCAGCGCCACCTTGCGGACGGGGAGAGGGTTGCCACCAGTGTGTCGCGCGCGCCCGGAAGCACCAGGCGCACGCCGTCGAAGCGCTCCGCCGCTTCCCCGAGCCGGGAAAACCACGACTCATCAAGCGCTGTTGCGGCCGCGATCCACGCCTGTTCGTCGCCGCCCCGCAGCGCCGCGGTGAGGCGGTCGTCCACAACCAGCACCCGCTCGGGGGCACGCACCGGGTCGACACATGACGGGTCCTGGGCCGGATCCACCAGTCGCACGCCGGCGAGTGTTGCCAATCCTCGCGCCAGCGCGTCGCCGGCATGCACGAGCACGTACGGCGAGCGAACCGCAGCGGGCAACGCGCCGCCGCCCCAGAACCAGACGCTGTTGATCGCGGGCAGGCCTTCGCCTTCGCGCGCGACGTTCACCGGGTGCGCCGACATCAGCATCTGCGTCTCGGTGATGGCCGAGCCCCAGTTGATGCGGCCATCGCCGGCGGGAAGCAGGCGGAAGATGTTGCGCCCGAGCGCATCGTCCAGGCGGGTGGTCCGTGGCAGCTCACCGGCGGGGACACGCACGTACCAGCGCGCCGGCGCCGGCGCGTGGAATTCCAGGCCGTCGCCGGCGAAGAGGTCCTGCAGCGATTCCACCAGCGCGGCGGCCTCGGCGGCGGTGACCCGAAGGATCGAGGCATCGTGCAGCGAAACCGAGTCCTGCCCGATGCGCATGTGCACCGGGTCCGCCCGCAGCCACAGGCCCTCCCGCGGCCCGGCGTCGCCACCCAGGGTGATCGCCGCCACCGGCATGGGTTCCGGGACCTGGAAAGCGGCGGCAAGCCACGATTCGAGGCCGCGAATCTCCGATCGCTGCCTGTCGGCACGCGCCAGCCACCTTTCTGCCCATGGCAGGCGCGCTTCGCGCAAGGACGCCGGGGCGCCTGCGTCGAGCAGCAAATCGGGAACCACCAGGTCGAGGGGCATCTAATGGGATAATCGGGCCAATAACGAATTATCCAACACCCCTCCCGCTTTGCGACCCTACGAGCTTCTTGTCGGCCTGCGCTATACCCGCGCCAAGCGCCGCACGCATTTCATTTCCTTCATCTCCCTGGTGTCGATGCTGGGCATCGCGCTCGGCATCGCCGCGCTCATCACCGTGATGTCGGTCATGAACGGCTTCGAAAAGGAGATCCGCGCGCGCATCCTCGGCGCGGCCGCCCACATCCAGGTGACGGGTGGGGAAGCCGGCATGCGCGACTGGCAAGGTGTCGCCGCCGCGGTGTCGAAGCACCCGGAAGTGCTCGCCACCGCGCCCTTCGTGCAGGCGCAGGGGCTGCTCTCCACCGGATCCGCGGTGCGTGGGGTCTACGTGCGCGGGGTGGTCCCGGACATGGAAGACCAGGTCGCGGACTTCAGCAAACACATGCGCGGGGGCAGCCTTTCGGCGCTCAGGCCCGGCGAGTTCGGCCTGGTGGTGGGCATCGGCGTGGCGCGCGCGCTGGGACTGCGCGTGGGCGACCGCGTGACCCTCATCTCGCCGCAGGGGCAGGTGACCCCCGCGGGGCTCATGCCGCGACTCAAGCAGTTCACCGTGGTGGGCATCTTCTCGCTCGATCACAACGAATACGATTCCGCCCTCGCGCTCGCCCGCATGGAAGACGCACAGGTCCTCTATCGCATGGATGGGGCGGTGAGCGGCGTGCGCGTGAAGGTGCGCGACATCGATGGCGCCCCGCGCGTGGCGCGCGAGATCGCCGCGACCCTGCCGCCCGATTCGTACGTCACCGACTGGACGCAGCAGAACGTCAATTACTTCCGCGCGATCCAGATCGAGAAGCGGATGATGTTCATCATCCTCACGCTCATCATCGCGGTGGCGGCGTTCAACCTGGTCAGCACTCTGGTGATGGTGGTGACCGACAAACATCCGGACATCGCCATCCTGCGCACGCTCGGCGCCGCTCCCTCCAGCATCATGAAGATCTTCGTGGTGCAGGGCGCGGTGATCGGCACCATCGGCACGCTGCTCGGCGTCGTAACCGGGATACTGCTGGCGCTAAATGTCGACGTGGTGGTGCCCTTCATCGAGCGCACGTTCCACTTCCGCATCCTGTCGAGCGAGGTGTATTACATCAGCGAGCTGCCGTCGGACCTCCAGTGGGCCGACGTGTGGTCGGTGGCGGTCGTGTCGCTGCTGCTGGCGTTTGTCGCCACCATCTATCCCAGCTGGCGCGCATCGCGCGTGAATCCCGCCGAGGCCCTGCGTTATGAGTGACGCCGGCGAAGTGGTCCTTGCCTGCCGTGGGCTCGAAAAGGTGTACGGCCTGGGCGCGGTTGCGGTGCCGGTGCTCAAGGGTGTCGACCTCGAGGTGCGCCGTGGCGAATCGATCGCAATCGTCGGCGCGTCGGGTTCCGGCAAAAGCACGCTGCTGCACCTGCTGGGCGGGCTCGATCGCGCAACCGCCGGCACCGTGACGCTGCGCGGGCGCGATGTCTCCAAACTTGATGCCGCGGCCCTCGGGCGCATGCGCAACGAATCGCTGGGTTTCGTCTACCAGTTCCACCACTTGCTGCCGGAATTCACGGCGCTCGAAAACGTCGCGATGCCGCTGATCATCCGCCGCGCCCCGGACCGGGAATCGCGCGGCCGCGCGGCCGCAATGCTGGGGGAGGTGGGCCGGGGGCATCGCCGCGAAAATCGTCCCGGCGCGCGTTCCGGCGGTGAGCGCCAGCGCGGCGCCGGGGCCCCCGCGCTGGTGTCAAAC
>JBBREI010000182.1:0-6458 GCA_038203035.1 Burkholderiales bacterium | reverse complement strand
GAGGTCGCCGCCCTTCTGGACCACGCCGAGACGTTCCTCCATGGCGCGGATGAGCGCCATGCCGCGATAAAGCCGCAGCGCCGCCTCGCGATCGGGAATTTCCACCACATCTCCTCGTGATTCGTTGTATCCGCGGCGCGAGGCCGGGCCGGATGTTACCGGTAACATGAATCTGAAGGGATTCGGCGCGCCTGTCAAGGCGCGGTGCGCAATTCAGGTGCTGCCGCGTTCGACGATACGGAACCCGAGGTCGAGCACGCGCGGTCTTGCCGGCAAGCCGCCGAGGCGGTCGAGGATGTTCTGCGCCGCGGTGCAGCCGATCTCGTAGCGCGGCACGGCAACCGTGGTGAGCGGCGGGACGATGCGACTCGAGATCCGCGCGTCGTCGAAGCCTGCCACAGCCAGCCGGCGCGGTACCGGCCAGCCGCGGCGGATGCATTCGAGCAGGACCCCGACCGCCAGCACGTCTCCGGCCGCGAAGACCGCGTCCACCGAGGGATCGCGCCGCAGCAGTTCGACGATGGCGTCGGCCCCGGCCTCGTATTCGAACGGCACGGCGAGCATGAGGCGCGGGGCGAGCCTGTGGCCGAGCTCGCGCAGCGCCTCGCGGTACCCGGCCTCGCGCTGGAGTGTGCGGTCGTTGTCGTGGGTGAGGCCGCCGATGTAGCCGATGCGGCGATAACCCTTGTCGCCCAGATGGCGCGTCATCGCCCGCGCCGCCTCGAAGTTCGAGAACCCAACCATGGTGTCCAGCGGCCGTTCGGACAGGTTCCACATCTCGACCACGGGAATGCGCGCGGCGCGCAGCATCTGCACCGTGCGTTGCGTATGCGTGTATCCCGTGAGGACGATCCCGTCGGGGCGGCGTGCGAGGAACGTGGTTACGAGGGACTGCTCCTCGCCCAGCGAGTAGCCGCTGTTGCCGATGAGCAGATGGTAGTCGGCCTTGCGCAGGATGTCCGACAGCCCCTGGAGCGTCTCGGCGAAGACCGAGTTGGACATGTTGGGGACGATCACGGCGACGATGCGGCTGCGGCTGGAGGCGAGCGTCCCCGCGGCGAGGTTGGGCACGTAGCGCAGCGACCTGATCGCCCGCTCGACGCGCTTGCGGGTATCGGGGGCCACGCGATCGGGGCTCGTGATCACGCGGGAGACCGTGATGGCCGAGACGCCGGCGGCAAGTGCGACGTCGCGCATGCGTACCTGCAATCCCCCTCGAGACGCCTTCGCCGCCTTCTTCGCCATGACGCGATTATGTCGCGATTTGCTCCGCTACATCCTTGCCAGTATCAGCGCTGCCCGTTTTGCGTCTGTGTTCGACGCCTTGCAAGATCAACGGCGGTCACAACAGCTTCGCCGCCTCGACCTTCGCGGGGATCTCCATCAGGTCCTCACCGAAGATGAGGTTGCCCTTGTAGATCTCCGCCATCTCGCGGATCACGCGCTCGCGCACGCCGGGTTGGTCGATCTGCTCGGTCACATGCGAGATCACCAGCGTTTTCACGCCGGCCTTCTGTCCCATCTGCGCCAGCTCGATGTGTCCCATGCACGACTCGGCGAATTCGGGGCAGAGCTCGGTGCCGCTGAGGTAGTGGCACATGTGCACCAGCACGTCCGCGTCCTTCGAGAGGCGCTCCATCGAGGCGCAGGGCCCGCTGTCGCCGGAATACACGAAGGAACCCTCGGGTGTGTCGAGGCGGAAGCCGTAGCAGGTGAGCTGCGGCCCGAAGTGCGCCACGCCCACCGCTTTCACGGTCCAGCCGTTTTCGCTGATCACGTCGTTGGGCCGCATTTCGGTCACGATCGGCACGGGCTTCTTGCGCTCGCCGGTGCCGCCGCGCGCGTGGTAGAGCGAAACGCTGCACATGTGTTCGGTGCGCGCCACGAGGTCCGGGTAGAAGGCGCCGCCTTCCTCGAAAAGCGCCGCGGTGACCTGGCGGAAGGGCGGGGGACCATAGACCTTGAGGTCGGGGATGAGCCCCGCACCCTGGTCCCAGCGCGTGAGCAGCAGCCGCGGGTAGTCGCCCATGTGGTCGTAATGCATGTGGCTGCAGAAGAAGTGCGTCACCTGCGTGGGCGAAATGCCAAGCTCGAGCAGCCGGTGGTGCGCGCCAAAGCCGTGGTCGAACACAATCACGTCCTTGCCGATCTCGACCACGTAGCCCGAGCACATGCGCCGCAGGGAGGGTGTGGGTGTTCCGGTTCCCAGCAATCTGATTCTCACGTGCGATCCCTTCGTATCACTCGGGCTTGATGCCGATCTCGTTGAAGAGCTTCTTCCAGATCTCGAAATCCTTGTGCAGGAATGCAGTGAACGCCTGGGGCGTGCTGCCCACCAGCTCCGCTCCCGCCTTGCCGAACTTGTCGCGCAGCTCGGGCTCCTGGAGGATCGCGACGATCTCGCTGTTGAGGAAGGCCACGACCTGCGGCGGGGTCTTTGCCGGCGCGAAGATGCCGTGCCAGCCGTATGCCACGTACCCGGGCAGGCCCGCTTCCGCGAGCGTCGGGATGTCCGGCGCCCCGGGAGCACGCTTCGAGCCGGTGATGCCCAGCGTCACCACGCGCCCTTCGGCGACGTAGGGCAGGCCCTGCGCCAGGCCCGGCGCGTTGAGTGAGACGATGCCGCCGATCACGTCGGTGAACGCCTGCGAGCTGGACTTGTACGGGATCTCCTGGATCTGGATGCCCGCCATCGCCTTGAAGAGCTCCACGGTGATGTGGCTCGGAGTCCCGCGGCCCGAGGACGAATACTGCAGCTTGCCCGGGTTGGCCTTGCCGTAGGCGATGAACTCCTTCACGTTGCTCACGCCGAGCGCCTTGCTCACGAGGAAGATATTCGGCGTCTGCGCCACCTGCGTGATGCCGGCGAAGTCCTTGAACGGGTCGTACGGCAGCGTCTTCTGCAGCAACGGGCCGAGCGTGAAGGCGTTGGAGATCAGCATGATGGTGTAGCCGTCGGGCTCCGACTTGGCCACCAGGTCGGAGCCGATGGCCCCCGCGGCACCGGCCTTGTTCTCGACGATCACGGTCTGGCCCCAGCGCTGGGTCAACGCATGCGCGATCAGTCGCGCGAACACGTCCGAGGTGGTTCCGGGTCCGTAGCCAACGATCATCTTGACGGTCTTGCTCGGGTATTTCGGCGCCTGCGCGGAGGCCAGCGGGGAAATCGCGGCGATGGCAAGCGCCAGCAGCGCGCGAGCAACAAACGACGGCTTGAGGAGCGCGTGCATGGTCATTCCTTCCTGGAAAGGGTTGCGTTCATCGGAGGTTAACCCGTGGGTCCGAGTGTGGTGCATTCGCGCAGCGCGCGTTTGAATCCTTCGCGATCGATCGTGCCGCGTCGCGCGACCAGCACGATGCGGGAGAACCGGGGCTCGGCCCCCCAGCCACCAAGCGGCACCCAGCCCCAGCGGCGCCCCACGCGCTGGTACGCGGCGCGTTGTTCCGCGTCGTCGGCGATCCAGAGGATTCCCTTGGCGCGCAGGATGCCGGTCGGAAGCGCTCCCAGCAGCCCGCGCAGCAGCGCCCGATCGAGCGGCCGATCGATGGCGACACTCAAGGTTTCGAAACCCTCGGCGTGGCGCGCATCGATCACATCCGGCGCGAACACCGTGTCACTCTCGATTCCCAGCACCACATCAAGAGGCACATCGCCGTGTCTTGCCTCGACCACCGGCCGATCCGGGCCACGCGCCTCGAGCCAGCGTCGCGATTCCTCAAAGGCCTCGGCGCTCACGAGATCGCGCTTGTTGAGCACCACCACGTCCGCGGCATCGATCTGGGCGAGCAGGGTGCGCGAGATATCGGGATCGGTCGCCTGCTCACGCAGCGTTTCCGCATCCACCAGCGTCACGACGCCGTCGAGCCGCAGGGCGGGGTTGGCGAGGGCCACCTGCACGATGCCGCGAGGATCGGCCAGGCCGCTGGCCTCGATCACGATCGCGTCGGGCGGGTCCTCGCGCTGCGCGAGTTGCACGATGCTTCGCGCCAGGTCTCCCGCCACGCTGCAGCAGGCGCAGCCATTGGCGAGCTCGATCGTGTCCTCGCTGCGCGATCGGACCAGCGCCGCGTCGATGTTGATGCGGCCGAAATCGTTCACCAGCACCGCGAGGCGCCGCCCGTGTGGCTCGCCCAGCAGCCGATTGACGAGGGTGGTCTTGCCGGCGCCGAGGAAACCTGCGACCACGGTGAGTGGCAGGCTGCCCGGCGCTGCGCGCTGGGTATCGGGCACCACCTTCGAGGCTTGCAGGAATCCGGAGAGCATCTGCCAAGCCTCCGTGGCATCCGCGTGCGGATCGCGCGCCGGAAGCGCCACGGCCTCACTCATGCGGGCTGCAACTTTCCGCCGAGCACCGTCCCCCACACCTTGATGTCCTTCAGCTTCATGGGCGCGACTTCGTGGGGATCTTCCTCGAGCACCGCGAAGTCGGCGAATTTCCCCGGCTCGAGGCTGCCGACCTCCCGTTCCATGCCGAGCACGTAGGCCGCGTCGATGGTGATGGCGCGCATTGCGCGCTCCACGCCAATGCGTTCTCCCGGCGCCATCACGGTCTTGCCATCCTTGGCGACGCGGTTGACCGCCGCCCAGGCCGCGGTGAGCGGGTGCAGCGGCACCACCACCAGCGAGAAGTCGGAGTGCAGCGCGAAGGTGACGCCGGCACGCTCGAGCGAGCCCAGGCGCGCGATGGCTTCCGAGCGGTCGGGGCCGAAAGCCTCGTTGGCGTGAAGCTGGCTGCGGTAATGCACGAAGTAGTTGTTGACGCTTGCCAGGCCGCCCAGCGCCTTCAGCCGCCGCGCCTGCTCCGGCGTGCTGATGCAATAGTGCTCGATGGTGAAGCGGTGGTCGAAGCGCGGCTGGATCGACTGCAGTCGTGCGAGGGCGTCGAGGGAGGCGTCGATCGCCTCGTCGCCGTTGGCGTGGCAATGGATCTGGATGCCGGCCTGCCAGAAGGGCAACATGCGCTCGTGCAGTTCCTCCCAGGGCACGTCGTTGCGTAGCCCGTTGCCGCCGTCGAGGTAGCCAGGAAAATTAAGCCGTAGCGACATCGCCGGGAACGAGCCGTCGGAGAGGTACTTGATGCCGTGGAAGAAAAGCTTGTTGGTGTTGCGATCGCGGATGTCCAGCAGGAATTTCGCGGCCTGTGCGCCGTGGGACTTGTAGAGCGGGTTCTCGAGCGGCACGAGGCCCATGCGCAGCGGGAAGGCGGGATCGTTCACCGCTTCGTCGTGCATCTTCCACTCGGTCTCGAAGTCGGTGAAGCCGAACACCATTTCCGCGGTGGTGGTGATGCCGGCGGCCTTCGCGATTTCACCCATGCGCCGGATGCCGGCGGCGCCCCCGCCCTTGTTGATTTCGGTGCGCATGCCGGCGAGTGCCAGGCGCGTCGCCTCGATCTCCACGAACACGCCGGACAGGCGCCCGTCGGAATAGCGCTGCACGCCGTGGACCTCGGCCTTCTCGTCGATGCCGATTTTCTCCAGCGCGGCGCTATTCACATAAACGAAGTGCGGGGCATAGGAGATCACCCACAGCGGGCGCTTGCCGGCGATGGTGTCGAGCTCGTCGCGGTGCAGGTGGCCACCCTGCAGCGCCGGGTCGAGGCCCCAGGCGATCATCGGCTTGGTCGCGTCCGCCTCCGATTGGTGCGCCTGCCTCAGTTTGGAGACCACATCCTCGTGGGTGCGAAGCGCCGGGTTCATTCCCCCGGGGCCGGGAGACTCGATCGGGCCCACGTAGTGCAGCGCCATGAATCCCGACGACATGCTGAAGTGGGTGTGCGGATCGATGAGGCCGGGCAGGATCACCTTGCCGGCAAGCGTGTCGTCGATCCGGTGCTCGTAGCGGGAAAGCCACGGCTTCATCGACTCCAGCGTGCCGGTGGACACGATCCGACCGTCCATCACGGCGATGGCTTCGGCGTGCGGGCGACCCGGGTCCATGGTCACCACCTTGCGGGCGCGGAACACGGTGATCTGTTTCATCGGGGTTCCCATGGAATGGTTGATGCTTAGGATGCTAGTCAGCGCGGCTTCCCCCGGGGTGCATCGACGCGACGGATTGTTTAACCGAACCGTCATCCGCCCCCCGGCGCTTCGCATACATGCCAAGAAATGGCGCGAATGGCCAAAACGCGCGCAGGGGGGTTGGTTACGCTGGCCGGGGAGGTTCACATACCGGGGAGCACGATCATCCGGGCGACGTCCATCGACAGCTTCGCCCTTGGTTACCGCACAATAGTCCCGCGCGATTGCGTCTTCGACCAGGGTTCGATTGCGCACGAGCAGAACCTCACCGACATCGGCATGAGGTATGTTGGTGTGGAGTCCGCCGAAGTCGTCATGCGGGAAATGAAGGCCATGAAGTCCGCCGTCGGCCGCCGCAACAACCATAAGCCATCGCCCATTCCCAAGGAGGCATGATGAAACGCAGGCAATTTATCGGAGCCGGTGCCGCAATC
>JBBREI010000181.1:0-6478 GCA_038203035.1 Burkholderiales bacterium | reverse complement strand
AGCTCTGGTTTCCGTCGACGTCAACAGCGCGCGCGCCACGCGTGGCCACGACATCGAGCAGACGGCGTTCAACACCAACTGCGAAGCGGCCGACGAAGTTGCCCGCCAGCTGCGCCTGCGCGACCTTGGCGGCCTCATCGTGATCGACTTCATCGACATGGAGAGCACCAAGAACCAGCGCGAGGTGGAGAATCGCCTGCGTGACGCGCTGCGCCACGACCGCGCGCGCGTGCAGGTCGGCAAGATCTCGCGCTTCGGGCTGCTGGAACTTTCCCGGCAGCGGCTGCAGCCGTCGCTCGAAGAGTCCACCCATTCACCCTGCCCGCGTTGCCACGGTACCGGCTACATCCGCGATACCGCCTCCACCGCCCTGCATGTCCTGCGCATCCTGCAGGAAGAAGCGATGAAGGAAGGCACGGCCGCCATCCACGCGCAGGTGCCCGTGGATGTCGCCACCTACCTGCTCAACGAGAAGCGCAGCGAGATCTTCCAGATCGAGGCGCGCCTCAAGGTCAACGTCCTGCTGATCCCGAACCCGCACCTCGAAACGCCGAACTACTCGGTCGAGCGCCTGCGCCACGACGCACCGGAGCTGGACCTGCAGACGCCGAGCTACGAGCGCGTGATCGCGCCGGCCGAGGAAACCGTCGCCCTGCCCTCCAAGGGCCAGGAAAAGGCGCCGCCCCGTCCGGAGCCGCTGGTCAAGGGCATCACGCCTTCGCAGCCCGCGCCGATCAGCGCGGAGCGCCAACCCGATGCACCCGCGCCGCAGCGCGCGGCTCCCGTCGCGCCCGCGCCTGTTGCGCAGGGCGGTGGCTTCCTCGACATGTTGTTCGGCTGGTTCAAGAAGGCTCCCGAGCCAACCGAGAAGATGGAAGTGCGCCAGTCGTTCCCGAAACCAACCGCGGCCCTGGAAGACCGCGGCAACCGCGATGGGCAACGTGCCCGTCGCGAACGTGAAGACGGCAAGCGCGATTCGCGCCGTGGTCGTGGTGGCGAAGGCCGTGGCGCCGAAGGTGGCCGTGGCGGCGAAGGCCGTTCGCAGCGCCCCCCCCGCGCCGATGGACAGCCGCCGCGCCGCGAAGGCCCGGGCCGTGGCGACCCGCAACCCCGCAACGCCGAAACCCGCGACAGCCGCGAACCTCGCGAGGCCCGCGAACCGCGTGAAGCCCGCGAGCCGCGCGAAATCCGCGAACCCAGGGAGCCCCGCGAGCCGAGGGAGCCGCGCGAAGGCCGCGCCGAGGCGCGCCCGCCCCGCCAGCCGCGTCCCGCAACCGATGTCGCGCGTGACGATGCAGCCGTGCAGCCGGCACTGGAATCCCATGCACCGGAGTCCGCGGAAATCCCCGGTGAAACCGGAGAAGGTGGTGTCCGCCGCCGCCGCCGCCGCGGTGGCCGCGGTGGAGAACGTGGTGACCGCCCGGAACGTGCAGATCGCCCGGAACGCGCCCCGCGCGACGCGTCGTCCGCACCCGACGATCAGCCTGTCACACGCCAGCTCTTCGATGCCCCCCCTGCCGTGAGCGAGCCTGCCTACGTCGATGAACCGGTCCGCACCAGCGAACCCGCCCCGCGCACCGAACCGCGCCGTGAAGACCCGGTCCGCGAATCCGCGCCGCGGGCCGAAGTGCACACACCCGCTGTTGCATCGGCGCCTTCCGCTGCCATCCACGCGGTGAGCGAACACGACGGATCGGAGGACGAAAGCAATCGCCCGACGCGCCGCCGCCGCCGCCCCGGCGCAGAGGCGCCGCCCGCCGTTGCGGCCCTCGAGCTGGTGGAAACGTCAAATGCAGCGCCCGCGCCCGCGGTGGCGCAAGACGAACCGCCGCGCCGCAGCAAGCCGCGCCGTCGCCGCAGCGAAGGCGCCGCCGAGGAAGCGCTGCAATTGGTGGAAACCCAGGGCCTGCCGGAAGCGCAGCGCGCAGACACCCCGCCCACGCCATGAACGCGGCGAAGCCGCCGATCGACTTCTACTTCGATTTCTCGTCTCCGTACGGGTACATCGCGTCGGAGCTCGTCGACGGCTTCGAACAGCGCGTGGGGCGTGCCGTCACGTGGCGCCCCATGCTGCTGGGTCCGATCTTGAAGCTCACCGGGCAGCCGCCGCTGATCGAGATCCCGATCAAGGGTGATTACGCCCGGCGTGATTTCGCGCGCTCGGCGCGCCATCACAAAATCGCCTACCGCCATCCGGAGAAGTTTCCGATCGGCACCGTGGCCGCGATGCGCGCGTTCTACTGGACCCACGATCACGATCACGGCCAGGCCAGGGCACTGGCCAAGGCCTTGTTCCGCGCCTACTTCTCGCAGGGCCACGACATCGGCAGCGTGCCCGCGGTGCTGGAGGTCGCAAGGGGCGCAGGCATCGATGCGGCCGGGCTGGCCGCGGCGCTGGAGGATCCCGCCCTGAAGGAGCGCGCCAAACGCGAGGTGGATTGCGCCGTCGCGGCGCGTGTATTCGGTTCGCCCTACTTCATCGTCGACGGCGAACCGTTCTGGGGCGTGGACCGCATGGGCATGGCCGAAGAGTGGATCCGCATCGGGGGGTGGTAGCCGCCGGTCGGGCCGCCCTCCTCAGCTCTCCAGCCTGAACGCGGACGGGTCGAGCTCGGCCTGGATGAGGTCGAGCCAGCGCCCGGCGGCTTCCTCCACCATGTCCAGCACCTGCTCGAAGCCTTCGACGCCGCCGTAATACGGATCGGGCACGTCTTCCCCCTTCCAGCGCGCGCTGGGCTCCAGGAACATGCCGACGCGCGCCTTCGCGTCCGTGGGAGCCATGTTGCGCAGGATCCGCAGGTGGCTGCGGTCCATCGCCAGGATGTAGTCGTATTCGCCAAAGTGTTCGCGCGTCACCAGCTGCGCTCGTTGCGCGCCGAGGTCGTAGCCGCGCTGGTGCGCATGCCGCAACGTGCGGGCGTCCGGCGCCTCGCCCACATGGTAGTCGTGCGTCCCCGCCGACCGGACCTCGACCTGCTCGCCGAGCCCGCGCCTGGTCGCCAGATGGCGCATCACGCCCTCGCCCGTGGGCGAGCGGCAGATGTTGCCGGTGCAGACCACGAGCACCAGGACCTTCGCCGCCATCAGCCGCCGCCCACCGCCAGCATGCGGTCGCGCAACGCCTTGAGGTCGTCGCGCAACGCCGCGGCGCGCTCGAATTCGAGGTTGCGGGCCGCGTCGAGCATCTCCTTCTCGAGCTTGCGGATGCGCTGGTCGAGCTGCTTCTCGGAGAGGGAATCGAACTTCGCATCCTCCTTTTCCACCCGCTGGGTCTCGCGCGCCTCGTCGGCATCGTAGACCCCATCGATCATGTCCTTGATGCGCTTCGTGATGCCCTTGGGCTCGATGCCGTGCGCGAGGTTGAAGGCCACTTGCTTCGCGCGGCGCCGGTCGGTCTCCCCGATGGCGAGTTTCATCGAGTCGGTCATCTGGTCGGCGTAGAGGATCGCCGTGCCGTTGATGTGGCGCGCCGCGCGTCCGATGGTCTGGATCAGGGAACGCCCCGAGCGCAGGAAACCTTCCTTGTCGGCATCGAGGATCGCCACCAGCGAGACCTCCGGGATGTCGAGGCCTTCGCGCAGCAGGTTGATGCCCACCAGCACGTCGAAGAGGCCCTTGCGCAGGTCGCGGATGATCTCGACGCGTTCCACGGTGTCGATGTCGGAGTGAAGGTAGCGCACCTTGACGCCGTGTTCGGCCAGGTAGTCGGTGAGGTCTTCCGACATGCGCTTGGTGAGCGTCGTGACCAGCACGCGCTCGTTGACCGCGACGCGCTTGCTGATCTCCGAGAGCAGGTCGTCGACCTGCGAGGAGGCCGGGCGGATGATCAGCACCGGATCGATGAGGCCGGTGGGGCGGACGACTTGCTCCACCACCTGCGCGGCATGGGTCCTTTCATATTCCGCCGGCGTCGCCGAGACGAAGATCGCCTGGCGCATCATCTTTTCGAACTCCTCGAACTTGAGCGGCCGGTTGTCGAGGGCCGACGGCAGCCGGAAGCCGTAGTCGACCAGCACGGTCTTGCGCGAGCGGTCGCCGTTGTACATGCCGCCGATCTGCGGGATGGTCACGTGGCTCTCGTCGATCACGATCAGCGAGTTCTTCGGCAGGTAGTCGATGAGCGTGGGCGGCGGCTCGCCGGGCGCGTGCCCGGAAAGGTGGCGCGTGTAGTTCTCGATGCCCTTGCAGAACCCCAGCTCGTTCATCATCTCGAGGTCGAAATGGGTGCGCTGCTGCAGCCGCTGCAGCTCCAGCAGCTTGCCTTCCTTCTGGAAGAATTCCAGGCGCTCGCGCAGCTCTACCTTGATGGTCTCGATGGCGCGCAGCACCGTTTCGCGCGGGGTCACGTAATGGCTCTTGGCGTAGAGCGTGAAGCGCGGCAGGCGGTGCAGCAGCTCTCCCGTGAGTGGGTCGAAAAGCGTGAGGGATTCGATCACGTCGTCAAAGAGGGAGATGCGCAGCGCCTGCTCGCTGTTTTCCGCCGGGAAGACGTCGATGGTGTCCCCGCGCACGCGGAAAGTGCCGCGCCGGAAATCGATGTCGTTGCGCGTGTATTGCATGCCCGCCAGGCGCGCGAGCAGCTCGCGCTGGCCCACGGGATCCTTCTCACGCAGGACCTGGCGCATGTCCTGGTAGTCGCTCGGGTCGCCGATGCCGTAGATGCACGACACCGTCGCCACGATGATGGAATCGTCGCGCTCGAGCATGCTTTTGGTGGCCGACAGGCGCATCTGCTCGATGTGTTCGTTGATCGAGGAATCCTTCTCGATGTAGAGGTCGCGCGAGGGGACGTACGCCTCCGGCTGGTAGTAGTCGTAGTAGGAGACGAAGTACTCGACCGAATTTTCCGGGAAGAATTCGCGGAATTCGGAGTAGAGCTGGGCCGCAAGCGTCTTGTTGGGCGCGATCACAAGCGCCGGTCGCCCGGTGCGGGCGATCACGTTGGCCATGGTGTAGGTTTTTCCGGAGCCGGTGACGCCGAGCAACGTCTGGTAGGTGAGGCCGTCGTTCAACCCCTCGGTGAGCTTGTCGATCGCCTGGGGCTGGTCGCCTGCGGGCTCGAAGGGCCGGTGCAGCTTGTAGGGACTGTTGGGAAAGGCTATGACATCCATGTGCACAAACGCATCCGAACAGAAGATTCTACAAGGTAAAATGGGGGAAAAGCACCCCGTTCCAACCCCCGCCCCGGAGAATCCGCATGTCGCTCGTCGCCAATCGCCTGAAGGTCATCAAAGCCTCCCCCACCCTGGCCGTTTCCGCCAAAGCCGCCAAGCTGAAGGCGGAGGGCCGGGACGTGATTGCCATGGGCGCCGGCGAACCCGATTTCGACACGCCCCAGTTCATCAAGGACGCCGCCATCGCGGCCATGAACAAGGGCTTCACCAAATACACGCCGGCCGGCGGCACCACCTCGCTCAAGAAGGCGATCATTGCCAAATTCAAGCGCGAAAACGCGCTGGACTTCACCGAAAGGCAGATCCTGGTCTCGGCCGGCGGCAAGCAGACCTCGTTCAACCTGTGCCTCGCACTGCTCAACGACGGTGACGAGGCGATCATCCCCGCGCCCTACTGGGTCTCGTACCCCGACATGGCGATGATGGCCAACGGCAAGCCCGTGTTCATCGAGGCTGGGATCGAGCAGGGCTTCAAGATCACCCCGCAGCAGCTGGAAAAGGCGATCACGCCGAGGTCGCGCCTGATCTGGATCAACAGCCCCTCCAACCCCACCGGCGCGGTCTACTCCGCCGACGAGCTGAAGGCCCTGGGCGCGGTGCTGCGCAAGCACCCGCGCATCGTCATCGCCACCGACGACATGTACGAACACATCCTTCTCGATGGCTCCACGTTCGTGAACATCGTCAACGTGTGCCCGGATCTCTACGACCGCACCGTGGTGATGAACGGAGTCTCGAAGGCCTACTCGATGACCGGCTGGCGCATCGGCTACTGCGGCGGCCCGGCCGAATTGATCGAGGCGATGGAAAACGTGCAGTCCCACAGCACCTCCAACCCCTCCTCCATCTCGCAATACGCGGCGGAAGCGGCGCTCACCGGCGACCAGTCGTGTATCGATCCGATGGTCGCGGCCTTCAAGGAACGCGCCAAGGTCGTCACCGAAGGCCTCAATCACATCCCCGGCGTGAAGTGTTTGCAGCCCCCGGGTGCGTTCTACGCGTTCCCCGATTGCCGCGAGGCGATCCGCAAGCTGCACGCGGCGGGCAAGATCCCCGCGGCCACGGACATGGCGCTGTGCGACTACCTGTTGGCGCTGCCGCAGGCGGTGGCCGCCGTACCCGGATCCGCCTTCGGCGCGGAAGGCTACCTGCGAATCTCTTTTGCCACTTCGATGGAAAACATCAAGAAGGCGGTCGAGCGCATGGCCAGCGCAATGGCTTCGGAGCGCGTCGCGGCCTGATTCGGGCTTGCAAACGCATCAACGGCGTTGCGAGGCGCCGTTGATCTGGTGCCCGAGGCCGGA
>JBBREI010000180.1:0-6634 GCA_038203035.1 Burkholderiales bacterium | reverse complement strand
CGATCACCGCCTTCGAAGCACTGCCGCTGCTATTCAAGCGCAAGCTCGACGACCACCAGATGATGTTCGCCATGGGTGAGGCGATCGCGCATCTTCACTACCTTGAAGCGAAGGGATCAATCCGACGAGACGTGAAGGACGGGGTCAGGCGATTCGTTCGGACTTGAACTGGCGGCGCCAAGATCGATGCGCTGATTTTTAAACACAGTGGACACAGAGGATTCACAGGGGACACAGAGGAAAGGCAAAATGATATTGGTTCGGGTCGGCGCGGGCGTATCCGTATTTTTGTGTGCGAGGTCGGGATTGGTCACAGGTTGGCGCCGGGGATTGTGAATCGTTCGCCGAACATGATCGTGAATTGCTTGGCAGCAGGCTAGCAGCTGTTCGATCAGCTCGTCGGAGAACGGTCCCTTGGGCTTGCGCTTGCGCGGCTTCTTGGCAGCAGGATCGGTCATTCAGAGGCTCCTTCAGCACAATGATGACCTCACACACAGAATTCCGGATAGGCCCACCAATATCGATTTGCTCTTCCTCTGTGTCCTCTGTGAATCCTCTGTGTCCTCTGTGTTGAAAAGCGGCGCCACAGGTCTCGACGCCGCTAGGCCTTGCTCCCCAACCCCTTCATCGCGCGCTCCAATCCGGAAACCGTCACCGGATACATCCGCCCATCCATGATGCGGCCCACGTTCTGGATCGAAGTCGTCCACCCCCACTGATCCTCGGGGATGGGATTGAGCCACGCCGCGTGGGGCCACGCCCGCAGCAAACGCTCCAGCCACACCCGCCCCGCCTCGTCGTTCCAGTGTTCGACGCTGCCCCCGTCGTGCTCCAGCTCGTAAGGGCTCATGGAGGCATCGCCCACGAAGATCAGCTTGTAGTCGTGCCCGTACTTGCGCAGCACCTCGACCGTATTGATGCGGTCATGCCGGCGCCGGTTGTCCTTCCAGACCTTCTCGTAGACGCAGTTGTGGAAGTAGAAATGCTCGAGGTTCTTGAACTCGCTGCGCGCGGCGGAAAAGAGCTCCTCGACACCCTTGATGTGGTCGTCCATGGAGCCGCCCACATCGAGGAACAGCAGCACCTTCACCGCGTTGTGGGGCACCGGGACCATCTTGATGTCGAGCCAGCCCGCGTTGCGCGCGGTCGAGCGGATGGTGCCGTCGAGGTCGAGCACTTCCGGGGCGCCGTCGCGCGCGAAGCGCCGCAGGCGCCTCAGCGCCATCTTGATGTTGCGCACGCCGAGTTCGCGGTTGGTGTCGTAGTCCCGGTATTCGCGCTGGTCCCAAACCTTCACCGCGCTGCGGTTGCGCGATCCCTCCTGGCCGATGCGCACGCCCTCCGGGTTGTAGCCGTACGCGCCGAAGGGTGAGGTGCCGGCGGTGCCGATCCACTTCGAGCCGCCCTGGTGCCTGCCCTTCTGCTCCTCCAGGCGCTGCTTGAGGGTCTCCATCAGCTTGTCCCAGCCGCCGAGCGCTTCGATCTGCGCCTTCTCCTCTTCGGTCAGGTTCTTCTCGAGCAGCTTGCGCAGCCACTCGGCGGGGATCTCGGTCACCAGGTCGCCGGGAATGGCCTGCACGCCTTTGAAATACGCGGCGAAGGCGACATCGAAGCGGTCGAAATAGGCCTCGTCCTTGACCAGCACCAGGCGCGCGAGGGCGTAGAAGTCGTCGACGTTGCCGTAGATGACGCCGCGGTCGAGGGCTTCGAGCAGCGTGAGGAATTCCTTGACGCTGCAGGGCACCCCCGCCTTGCGAACCGCGTAGAAGAAATCGAACAACACGGCGATCCTAGCGCGTGCCTTCGAGCAGCGCCTTCAGGCGGTCGAGCGCATTGCCCCAATAGGCCTTCTGCGCGGTCACCGCCTTCGCGCTCGGCAGCTTGCCGTGCTCGAGCGCCACCGCGCTTTTGCCGGTGCCCTTGGCGGAGAACGCAACCACCACGCTCGAGTTGCCGGGGCTCCACGTCAATCGCATCGACTTGCCGTCGGTCGAGCGGCGCAGTTCCAGCGGCGCATCCGGCAGCCAGCGGGAGCGCTGGCGCGGCTCGCTCCACGCGGCAAACAGCTTGTCGACCGGAATGCCAACCGTGCGCGACGCCGTGGCCGAGAACCCGTCCGCCTTCTGGTACACCTTGCGCAGGCCGCGCGCCTGCTCGTAGCCCAGGCTGACCATCTGGGTCCACCAGCCGGAGACCGAGAATTTGCGCGACAGCATCATCGCGATGTCCTTGTGTGTCATCGCCTTCGCGCCGGCGGCATCGAGCACCTTGAGCCATTCCTCCCAGGCGCGCCCGGTGGCCTTCAGCACGGCGTCGGATCCGACACCGGCCAGGCGCAGCGCCTTGGCCCTGGGGGCAACCGCCGCGGCCTTGCGTTTGGCGGGCGCCTTGCGTGTTGCCGGGCCCTTGGAGACGGGGATGCGCACGCGCGTGGGCCGCCGCGATGCCGCCGTGCGCGCGGGAGCCTTGCGCCTGGCTGTCACCCTACCGGCCCCGCTTCTGGAGGAATATCAGCTGTTCGAACAGATGCACGTCCTGCTCGTTTTTCAGCAATGCGCCATAAAGCGGCGGGATCGAGGCGGCGTGGCCGGGCTGGCGCAGCGCCTCCGGCGGGATGTCTTCGGCCAGCAGCAGCTTGAGCCAATCCAGCAGCTCCGAGGTCGAGGGTTTCTTCTTCAGGCCCGGCATCTCGCGAATTTCAAAAAACGTCTCGAGCGCGGCCTGCAGCAGGCGCTTCTTGATGCCGGGGAAATGTACGTCGACGATGGCCTGCATCGTCTGGGGATCGGGAAACCGGATGTAGTGGAAGAAGCAGCGGCGCAGGAAGGCATCCGGCAGTTCCTTTTCGTTGTTCGAGGTGATGATGATCACCGGGCGGTGGCGCGCCTGGATGGTCTGCTGCGTCTCGTAGACGTAGAACTCCATGCGGTCGAGCTCGCGCAGCAGGTCGTTGGGGAACTCGATGTCGGCCTTGTCGATCTCATCAACCAGCACCACCGACTGCTGCTCGCCCTCGAAAGCCTCCCAGAGTACGCCCTTGACGATATAGTTGGCGATGTCGCCCACGCGCGCATCGCCCAGCTGCGAGTCGCGAAGCCGGGATACGGCGTCGTATTCGTAGAGGCCCTGCTGGGCCTTGGTGGTGGACTTGATGTGCCACTGGTGCAGCGGCATGCCGAGGGCGGCGGCGACCTCTTCGGCCAGCATGGTCTTGCCGGTGCCGGGTTCGCCCTTGATCAGCAGGGGGCGCTGCAACGTGACCGCGGCGTTCACCGCCAGCTTGAGGTCGTCGTCGGCGACGTATTTTTCGGTGCCGGTGAATTTCATCGATTGAATTATATATCCCGGCGCTTGACCCCCTGGCCGGAACGCCCCGTTAACATCCCTGTCCCAATACGGAGCCCGCCCATGAAGACCCTACGCCCCCTGGCCGCCGCCCTCGCTGTGGCCCTCGCCCCCGCGGCCGTCGCGGAAACGACCATCACCGTGTATTCGAGCGCCAGGCCCGGCACCCTGAGCCCGCAGGCCTTCCGCAACGGTGGCGAAGGCAGGGCGGTGCCCGGCTACGCGCTGGTGCGCGAGGAACGCCTTTTCACCCTCGGCGTGGGGCGCAACCTGCTGCGCGTGAGCGACGTGCCGGCCCTCATCGATCCCACCACGGTGTCGTTTGCATCCCTCACCGATCCCAGGTCCACGCGCGTGGTCGAGCAAAGCTTCGAGTTCGACCTCACCAGCACCTCCAAGCTGCTGTCGCGTTTCCTGGATCGCGAGATCACGGTGGAAGCGGCACGCGGCACGGGGGTCGAATCCATCGCGGGCACCCTCGTCGGCACCCAGGGCGGCCTCATCCTCAAGCAGCCCGATGGCAGCATCCGCGTGGTCGAGGGCCACAGCGGCATCAAGCTGCCGAGCCTGCCGGGAGGCCTCATCAGCAAGCCCACGCTGGTCTGGGACATTGAAACCGCCACCGCGGGCGGCCACAACACCCGCTTCGCCTACCAGACCGCCGGCATGACCTGGTGGGCCGATTACAACATCACCTACTCGGACGCCGCCGCCACCTGCAGGATGGATGTGGGCGCATGGGTCACGCTGGTGAACCAGTCGGGCGCCTCGTACACCGATGCACGCCTCAAGCTCATCGCCGGCGACGTGCAGCGCGCGCAACCGCGGTATCCCGCCGCGCCGCAGCCGGCGATGGCCGCGCGGGCCATGGCCAAGGAAGCCGACGGGTTCGCGGAAAAAGCCTTCTTCGAATACCACCTATACACACTCGGGCGAACCACGTCGCTGCCCGACAACTCGACCAAGCAGATCGAACTTTTCCCCACCGCCCCGGGCGTCGGCTGCGAAAAGAACCTCGTCTACGTGGGCCAGGCCGGCAACTATTCCGGCTACGGCTCGCCCATGACCGACCGCAACTTCGGCCTGCAATCGAACCGCAAGGTCGATGTCTACCTGCGTTTCAGGAACACGAAGGACAACGGGATGGGGATACCGCTACCCGCCGGCAAGATCCGGGTCTCGAAGCTGGATCCCGCCGACAGGAGCCTGGAATTCATCGGCGAAGACCTCATCGACCACACCGCCCGCGACGAGACGGTGCAGATCAAGCTGGGATCGGCTTTTGACGTGGTGGGCGAGCGCAGGCAGCTGGACTTCCGCATCGATACCAGCGCCCGGTGGATCGAGGAAGACATCGAGGTGAAGGTGCGCAACCAGAAACCCGACGAGGCCGCCACGGTGATCGTGAAGGAAAACCTCTACCGCTGGAGCAACTGGACGATCCTGAAGAAATCGCAGGACTTCACCCGGGAAGACGCGCGCACCATCCACTTTCCCGTGAAGCTGGCGCCGAAGGCCGAGGCAGTGGTTCGATACACGGTGCGATATACCTGGTGAACATCCGGGAGGCGGCAGGGTCCGTATCAACATGATGCGCATCCTCTCCTTCCTCGCCGCCCTCCTTGCACTCGCCGGCTGTTCACCGCTGGCGGTCCTCAACACCTTCGTGCCCAACGGCGGGTTCGATCGCCACGCGGAAATCTCCTACGCCCCGGGAGATCGCCACGGACTCGATGTCTACGTGCCCCGGGGCGGCGGCGCCACACCCAGCCCCGTGATCGTTTTTTTCTACGGCGGCGCGTGGGATAGCGGGGAGCGCGGCAGCTACCTCTTCGTGGCCGAAGCGCTGACCGCGCGCGGCTTCGTGGTGGTGATCCCGGACTATCGCATCTACCCGCAGGTGCGTTATCCGGCCTTCGTCGAGGACGCGGCAGCCGCCTTCGCCTGGACCAAACGCGAGATCGGCCGCTACCAGGGCGATCCCGCGCGCGTCTTCCTGATGGGCCATTCGGCGGGGGCGCACATCGCGGCAATGGTTGCGTACAACGAGCGCTTCCTCGCAAAGGAAGGGCTCAAGCGCTCCGATGTCCGCGGATTCATCGGCCTGGCGGGCCCCTACGATTTCACGCCGGACGAACCGAAGGTCATCGCGGCGCTGTCCGGGGAGGGCGACCCTGAAAAGGCGATGCCCGCGCGCTACGTGCGCGGCGGCGAGCCGCCCTCGCTGATCATCACCGGTGGCAAGGACACGCGGGTCGGCCCCCAGAACCGCGATTCCCTGGTGGGGCGGCTGAAGGTCGCGGGATCAGCGGTTGAAGACCGCCGCTTCCCCGACCTCAGCCACAGCACGCTTGTGGCGAAATTCGCCAAGCCACTGCGCGACGACGCCCTGGTGGACGCCGTCGCGCAGTTCGCGAAGAAGTAGCGGGTCCCGTGCCATTGCCGCCACGGCGGCGCCCGGGGTGAAAGGGCTCAGGACCTGGTGATCACCGCGCAGGCGATGCGCGGGCCGGCGTTGCCCGCGGGTTGCGACTTGTAGTCGTCAGGATCGCGGTGAACGATGAGGCCCTTGCCCACGATGTCCGCGGAGCCGCCGCCAATCGAAAGCCCGGGCAGCTCGAAGGTGGCGGTGGCGTTGCCGTAGGAATCCGACTTGAGGTTCGGCATGTCGCCGGCGTGGTGGTCGGTGGCCTGCGCCCCGTGGGCCTTCGCCGCCGGGTTGTAGTGGCCGCCCGCGCTCATCCCGTCACCGGAGCTGCAATCGCCCTTTTCATGCACATGGAAGCCGTGTTCGGCATTGGGCTTGAGGCCGCTCAGGTTTGCGCTCACGCGCACCTTGTCCCTCACTTGCGTGAAGGTGACGGTTCCCTTGGCGCCATTGCCCTTGGTGGGTTCCAGCTTGGCGACGGCGCTGGGGCCGCTGCCCGAGCCCATGGAAGCGCAGCCAGTGGCGAAGGCGGCTGCGATGGCAAACGACAGGAGCTTTTTCATGGTCTCGGTGATCCTCGGGTAAAGGCTACTTCTTGGGTGTGGCGGCTTTTGCCGCGGCGTCGGCCTTGGCTGCAGGCGCGGCGGGGGCCGCGGGCGCAGCCGCATTTGCCGGCGGGGCGGCTGCAACAATTGCGGTTGGCTTGGGTATCGGCTTGCCGGCCTTTTTCATGTTGGCCTGGAAGTTCTTGACGGCCTTGTCTTCGGCTGCCGCCTGGTCCGCCTTGGTTTTTTCCGCGGCGGCGGCGTCCTTGAGTTTCTTCTCTTCGGCCGCGGCCTTGCCCTTTTCGTCGAGCGGGGG
>JBBREI010000179.1:0-6664 GCA_038203035.1 Burkholderiales bacterium | reverse complement strand
GTTGGCCAGGTGGGCGGCGATCTGCGCGCCCATGACGCCGGCGCCTAGGTCGGCGGCCTTGCGAATGAGGATTCGGGACATCACTGCCTCCACTGATGCGGTCAGGACGGGAGGCGCCGGCTTCTTGGTGAGCCGGCTTGGCATCGCGTCCGAGGGGATTCAAACGAGCGTTTGAATTCTACTCGGTTTCAAGAATCGCATCGCGAGTTACGACTCTTTGAGCATTAGTCTCCAAGGAATTTCGAGCGAAGGAGCACGTTTGTCCGGTGGAACTCTAAGAAGTGACGCTGCCCAGCGGAGAACTGTCCAACATTTCGAGACACTCCCGGCTGCAATCCCATCCGACGAAGGGACTCCGCATGAGCTACGGGCGATATTAGCAAGTCGCCATTGTCCTCAAACCCAATGAATCCACGATCAAAGAGTTGATCAACTGTAGGAGTTAGCAGTAGCCCGTTATGCCCGTCGAGGCGCTCTTCATTTGTGGAATCTCGCCATGGCTTGCAATGGCTAGCTCTAAGATGCTCGACACGATCAACCTCAGTGATTCGGCACCTTCTTTCGATCTTCATCACGTTTTCTTTGAATTTGCCTTGCCCTCTCCGGGCGAGAATGATCGTCTCACGCTCCGTCTCCGGCATCGTCGCCCGCAGCTGCTCGACCTCGTGTTCCTCCCATTCGATCAACCCGACAGCAGCCGATGGCAAAGACTCGGTAAGAACGCGTCCAAGAACTAGGTTTCGCGCCTCCACGCCAATCATGTCTACCAAGGCAATAGCTAGGGGATTTGGAAGATGCGTTAAGTAGACGGCCTGCAGGCCATCTCCATTGGCTCGCAACGGCGCGTACCTGTTCGGAAGAAGGGGGCGCAGCACGTCCATCTGCTCCGACGGACGAACCTTGTGCTTCAGCTCCGCGAATCCGACGTCCACTCTCCAGCCGATTTCGTCCCAATAGGCGCCGGCGTTCCCGAACTCCATCGGCTTGGGCGACTCGTATGCATGCGAGCGCGCGATTCCGATTGCCTTGATCAGAGTATCCGCGAACGAGAAGATGACATCATCGGGAGCCACTTCCCGCATGAAATCGTAGAACGCGTTTTGGTGGCCATTCGATTTCCGCTTGGGCGACCACAGGTATCCACCTCGCACTTCCTGGCGGTAAGTCTGATTCTGATTTACCCACCAATAGCGCAAGCTTGCTCAGCCCATGTCAAACGTTCGAATGTACCGGGAGAGATGGTAAGCGCCCAGCCTCACATCTTCTCGCTGCAGGCGAACCGGCTCGTGTTCGAGGAATTTGGGAAATGCTTTCGGCTCCAACACCCACACCTTCCGCGATGTCTCCTCTCGTTGCTCAATCCCCATCCAGGAAATAGCACCGTGGGCTTCACCGGGTAGTAGCGCCCGGTGCTCTTAACCAGAAGATCGCTAACCCAGGATGCCTGGGCGTTGGCTTGAGCAATTGGATCGCGATCGGCCGGCTTGCCGAAAACCTTCAGTGTCTCACCGTCGAACTCGATTCTTGCTTGACCTCAACGCGGTTTGCGCCAAGTTTTCGTCTCGATCGTGAAGACGCCCGCCGGCCCGATCACAACATGATCGACATTGAAGGTGGCGCTTCGAAGGTCGTGGAACACCTCGTATCCCTGAGAGGAGACAGCGTTTCCTGATTCATCACCGCATTCTAGCGCTGACGGTTAACAGGCCTGCACAGTACGGCCCGCGCATCATGGCGCGCAGCAGGCCCTCCGCAGTGAAGAACGTCATCGGCGTGTCGTCGGCAATGGCGCCGATGCGTCTATAGGCGGCCGCGTAATCCCCGATGCCCCGCCGGCCGAACTGCGCGTGGATCTGCTCGAGCGACATGAATTCCACCGCGGCGCCCAGGGCGCTGCCGGTTGCGCCTCCCAGCAAGCAGCCACGGAAGCGGGATTGGAGGTCGATCATGCGTCCACTCAAGACTCTTACCTCGCCGCCGCAAGGCGCAATCCCCACCCCGGCAAATTCACCCAATACCGCGTCCCCTTCATCTGCCCCGTCGTCACCAGCAGCCCCGCCTGCTGCAGCGCGCCCAGGTCGCGTGTCGCCGTGGATTTCGAGACGCCGGCCAGGTGCGCGTACTTTTCCGCGCTCATGCCGCCTTCGAAGCCGCCCTTGCCGGCGTCGAGCAGGCGCTGCATCACCTTGCGTTGGCGCTCGTTCAGGCCTCGCCCGGCGTGCGCCGCCCAGAAGCGGCTCTTTTCCAGCGCGCCCTCGATCACCCCCTGCGAAGTAATACACGCCAGGCGGAACTGCCCGGCGAAGAACGCGACCCACGCCGTCACGTCGGTGGCGCCGCGCTGCGCCGCGTTGAGCTCGCCGTAGTAGCGCCTGCGCACCGCCATCAGCCGGCGCGAGACGCTGTAGATTCGCTGCGGCCCGTCGAGGTCCTGCGCCAGCGCCATGTCGACGAGCGCCCTGCCGACACGGCCGTTACCGTCCTCGAAGGGGTGGATGGTCTCGAACCACAGGTGGGCGATCGCGGCGCGCGCGATGCCATCCATCGCCCTCGCATGCCCGGGCCGCGTGGCTTCCCACCATGCGAGGAAGCGCTTCATCTCGCGGTCGACGGCCTTCGAAGGGGGCGCTTCGTAATGCACCTTTTCCCGGCCGATGGCGCCGCTCACGATCCGCATCGGATCCCCATGGTCGCGATACCGGCCCACGGCAATGCGATGCAGGCCCGCGGTGCCGCCGGGAAAGAGGGCGGATTGCCAGCGTTCCAGCCGGTCGCGGTCGAGCTTCCTGCGATAGGCGGTGGTCGCGTCCTGCATCACATCGAGCAGGCCCTCCACGTGCCGGTCGATGCGGCCCGGATTCTCCTCGTCCACGCCAAGCCTGCGCATGACGGAGCTGCGCACCGTGCCCAGGTCGAGCTTCTCCCCTTCGATGGCGGCCGTGGCCAACGCCTCTTCGGTCCAGATGGCGCGTTGCGCTTCCGCCGCGTCGGCCGCCAGGCCCACCGCACGGTAGAGGCCGATCACCTTTCCCTGCTCGCGGCGCGCGGACGACAGCTCGACGGCCAGGGCGGCGACGTCGTAGTGCAGGCGGGGCCATTCGGGGTGCCGCCAGAGCCAGGTTTGAGCCATATCCCCGCAATTATGGGTCAGGTAATGAGCCGTATTCTACGCTTTTATGGCTCAGCCTGTGAGCCGTATTGGCGTGCGGCGAATCAAAACCCCGGATACCGCCTCGACCACCAATCCTCTTCCTCCGAATCCTGCTTGCAACCGTCCCAACGCAGCTTCACGAAATCCCCCGCCACCTCCTCAATCACCTCCCGCAGCTCCAGCTCTTCCAGCCACCGCGCGGGAATAGCCTCCTCCCCAAGCAGCGCCCCGAGAATATTCCCCGTGATGGACCCGGTGGAATCGCTATCCCCCGTGATGTTCACCGCCATGCAGACGCCGTCTTCGAAGTCCTTCGCCACGAGCGCGCAGTAGACCGAGATCGCGAGCGCCTCTTCCGCGACCCAGCCTTCGCCCAACTGCGGGATCGCCCCATCCGGGCCGATGCCGTCGGTGGCAAGCTTCTGCGCAAGGAGCAGGGCTCTTTCAGTCTCCCCATTCGATCCGCGATCCCGCAGTGACTGCAGTGACTCGTCCAGGGCGGAATGCAGGCTCTCGCCATCGAAGATCGCTTGCAGCAGTACGGCGAATGCTCCACTGGATTCCAGGGCGGTAGGATGGCCGTGGGTGATTGCGGCGAGATCCGCGGCAAGGGTGAACGATGGCGAAGACAACATCGTCGCGAACATCGCCACCGGCGCCGTGCGCATCACCGTGCCGCAGCCCTTGCTCTGGTTGTCGGCGCGCAGTTGCTCGTAGGGCGTGTGCAGCAGCGCCTGGATGCAGGTGTTGCCAGGCGCGCGCTGCGAGAAGAGCTCGCGGTGGGTGATAAGCCAGCCCTGTTCCTGGCCCGCGTGGCGATCGCGGAATGCCTTCGGCACCGGGCAGCCCTGGGTCTGGAGCCAGCGCAGGTAGGCGTCCTTCACCAGGCTCACCTCCGCCCCGCCGATGCCCTTCAGCATCCCGCGCATCATGGCGCGCAGCAGGCCTTCCGCGGTGAAAAGCGTCATCTGCGTGTCGTCGGTGATGGCGCCGGTGCGCCCGTAGGCAAGCGCGTAATCCCTGATCCCCCGCGGGCCGAACTGCGCGTGGATCTGCCCGATCGACATGAATTCCACCGCGGCGCCCAGGGCGTCGCCGGTGGCGCCCCCCAGGAGGCAGCCACGGAAGCGGGATTGGAGGGTGGGCATGGGGTGACTATAGGCGTGGTGTGGGTCATGCCATGAGCTGGTGGGTTGCGATGATCTTGCATTGCAAAGCTGCCCGTGACTCACTTGCGTATCGGACATCGCCAGCCAGGCGCGGTGAGATCGAGGTCTCGCTTCCCGTCGATACCGCAGCAAAGGCCGCGCTGTACTCCGCGATGCAGGAAGTGGGCATCTCGAAGTCGGAGCTCGCGAAGCGGCTCAACGTGAATGAAAAGGAAGCGCGGCGCCTGCTGGACCCGAAGCATCCCAGCAAGCTCACCCGCGTGTCGGATGCGTTGGCGGTGTTGGGGCGGCGAATGCGGGTATCCGTTTACACGGGCGTTACGGAATACCGAACGGCCGCGCCAAGGAAGCCGCCAGTGGCTAGCGAGCCGGCAAAAGCGAGCACGGTTGGTTCGCGCGCACGGGTTCGTCGAGGACAGTGACCCCGCAACCTCGAAGGCTTTTCAGATCAGGGGCCCGGAACTTGAAGTCGCAATTTGCGACCTCAAGTTGGTGAGGTTTTATCCGGGGATAACGCGCGGCGTCATGGATCGCGATTTTCTTCGGGGCATCCCGACACGTCGCATGACGTCCCGCGTCATCCCCTGATTTGGGGTACCCAGGTCTGTCCTACCATGGGGCCTCACCCCACGGAGGCACACCGACATAGTGGGCGAGGTGAAGGCCGCGATCGCCGCCAATGCCGTCGTCCGTGGAACCATATTGGCACCATGTCACTTTGCCACAACCCCTCAAGTCAGTTCCGGGCGATTGGCCCTGATCCATTCGCGAACTTCGGCGACAAGCCGGCGCGCTTCCTCAACCGCCTCCCACGCGACGGCATCGGAAACGGGCTCGCCAGAATAGTCGGCCTTGTTACGCAGCGTACGCAGCGCATCGAGCAGCTTGATGCGCGCCGGATCGACACCGGCGGATTTCGGAAGCGATTGAATCAGGAGCTGGTGATGACCCGGCTCGCCCGCGTCGCGAAGCGCTCGATCGGCTGACGCGAACAGGCGCTCGATCTCAACTCTTCCGACGACGTGGGCCTTCAGCTTTCCGATGCGAAGCAAGTTCTCCAAGGTCATGACGGTCACCGATAACGAAGATCTTCTTGTCCTGCATAACGCGCTCGAGGAACGGCTCGCCGACAGCGAGGCGCCGGGCGAGCTCCTGCGGCGGATAGAGGTGCGGGTTGATCTCGCGCCGCAACGCGTTGCTCGCCTCCTGGAGCGCCCCGACGACCTCGCCCAGCTTCACCTCGCCGATGATCATGAGGTCCAGGTCGCTGCCCTGGCGCTCGTCCCCGCGCGCGATCGATCCATAGACGAACGCGGCGGATATTCGGCTTCCCAATGGCTCGAGCGCCTGCCGCAGGACGTCCGCGACTCCGGAGGTCTTCTTCATGATGCCGCGAAGCTCCTCGAAAATCGGACAGGCGGGATTGGCCTGGAAGTGCACCTGGTTTCCGATGCGGGTGCGGACGAGAACGCCGACGTCCGCCAGAACCTTCAGTTCGCGCAGCAGGGTGCCGGGGGCCTTGGCGGTCAGGCGCGCCAGCTCGCGGACGTGCAAGGACGACTCGGGATGCAAGAGAAGGAGTGCCAGCACCTCACGCCGGGCGGATCCGAAAAGGAGAGAAGCCAGGTTGAGGGGGCGATCGCCACGGGAGGGTGCGTTGCTCATATAGCAACGATCGTAGCTTAACTAGCAACAGCCAGTCAACCTTCGCGCCTTCGGACCGATGCCTTCATCCCGGACGCTGCAGACCGGTCGCAAGATTCAGGGGCCTTCTTGACACCTGATGTTTGATGCAATAGCATCTGGTGCATGAGGACCACCCTCGACATCGCTGATGACGTGCTCGCCGCCGCCAAGGAGCGCGCGCGCCGCGAAGGCAAGACGGCAGGCGAAGTGATCTCGGATCTCGCCCGTATCGCCCTGACAGCGCCGCGCCCGCCCGTTGCCGCCGGCAAGGTCAGCGAACCCCGCGCCGTGTACGGCATCCGTCCCTTCGCGCGGCGCGGCAACCTCGTCACCAACGATATGATCGACAAGCTGCGGGAAGAAGACGCGTACTGATGCGCGCGTTGCTGGATGTGAACGTCCTGATAGCGCTCTTCGATGCCGATCACGTCTCGCACTCTCAGGCCACACGCTGGCTGCAGGAAAACGGCAAGGGCGGCTGGGCCACGTGTGCCATCACCCAGAACGGCTTCCTGCGTGTCATGTCGCAACCGGGCTATCCGAACAACGCGCCCGTGAACATCCTGGCCGCACAACTGCGCCAGGCCACGGGCCACGCAATGCATGAGTTCTGGCCGGACAGCCTGAGCCTTCTCGATGAAGGCGCCGTCGATACACG
>JBBREI010000178.1:0-6735 GCA_038203035.1 Burkholderiales bacterium | reverse complement strand
CCCCGGCCATCGTTGTGTGCCGAGCTCGGGCGGTAGCCGCCAGAGCACAGGCTTAATGCTCGAATGCGCGAGGTCCACTCCCGCATCGATTACACCGACCACAGCAGTCGACTCTGTGAAGGCAAGATCCTCGGCTCGGATCTTGCTCGCTCCGACTGCTTCTACGTACCACCGCGCTGCATCGCCCTTCTTGAATCTATCTAGAGTGGATTGTTGAAGCGTGGCTGCGACCGGTTCCTCGATGTTGCACATCTCGACAACTTCACTGCGGGCGTCGGGAACAGCGGAAATCTGACTAAACGCCATAGTGACGTCCAGGCCATCGCGAAGAGTAAGGGCGACGACACCGTTAGGCAACGGCAGGGAGGGAACTCGCACTCTTGTGCCTCGCTTGAGAGCGGTGATGCCGTCCCCTACCATCGCGGCATTGAACTGCGGGTTGCTCGATACCAAGGTGTCGAGATAGGCCCTTTCGGTCGATCCATATGCGGATCGCGCAACGTCGAACAGGGTGGAATCCGTCGCCAACGTGGTGATGGAGGGCCTGGTGACGGCGGCGATGGCCTTGAGCTTCTCCGCTGTAGGGAACCCCAAAGTTATCGCCACGCGCGGCTCTTCGATCAAGCCGCGCAGCTCAACATCCGAGATCAAGCTGAGCGCGTTCAGCGCATCCGGGTTGTGACTTTGAGCGTGGGCGTACCTCCGCCGAATGGTCTCGAAGTCACGCTCGCGAGCAAGTGACCTAAACGTTCCCAACAGCCCTTCGTGCTGGGCTACCCATTCGAAGTTCTCCCGAACTCGATACCGCTCCAATCCGTCCCTTACCGCAACTTTCGTTGCCGCGAGCAACGCGGGATCCGAGGCACCAGCGATCAGGAGGGTAGCGACCCGATTGTGGCTCTGGACGCGTAGGAAGCACTTGCGTGCGTCATAGAGTGGCAAAAAAGCGGTGCGTTCGGCGCCAGGCGCATAGACCCGACAGCCTTCGTGGACAATGCTCCAAAGAATGTGGTCCGCCAAGGGGGCGGCCGCAATCCCGCCGGCGCAAACTGACACGCCACCACCTAGCGCCAAGACCCTTGCGATGCGGCCGAAAGTCATGATTCCTCCCGAATCATGTTTGGACACCGCTTCGATTGAATGTGGCGTCAGTTTGCCACCGTTAATCCATTCAGCCAACTTTATTTACATTCGGCAGTTAGCGTTGAAGCGTTGTTTCAGGATGCCCCAGAAGAGGTGGAAGGCAAGGGTTCATTCGTATAAATGGCGGACGCCCGTTTGCGCGTCACCTCACGCCTTCGGAGGAATCTGCAGGCCCTCCATGATCTCCACGCCATCGCCGGGGAAGATCGCGAAGTGCGGGTGGTGCAGAAACATCTTCGCGGCCTCTTCCCGCGACTCGGCCGTCACAACCACGTAGGCAACGAGGTTGTTGCGAATGTCTGAGATGCCATCCTTCGCGACGCGCCTGGTTCTGCCGAGCGGGCCGCCGTCCTCGACGATGAATTTGGCGTGGTTCTCGGCCCACTGATTCCACGCTTCCACCCCTTGCGGTCGCTTTTGCGCCGATACGGCCAGGAATGTCTTCATGTGACTCTCCTTTGAGGACTATTGAGTCCGCACGAGGTCCAGATACCGCCAGTTCGACTGCACGAACGGATGCTTCTTGTATCCCCGCACCCAGGGCTGCGTCAGGTGCGTGCTGATGTAGTGCGCGTGGAAGACCCAGGGCGCGTAGACCAGCAGCAGCCGCGTCATGTCCTGGTAGAGGCGTGTGCGCTCCGGTGAAGGCGCCATGACGCGCGATCGCTCGTAGAGGCGGTCGAAGGGCGCCAGCTTCATCCGCGCGTCGTTGCTCTTGCCGCCATTGGGACCGTAGAAGAGGCCCATCCAGAAATCGCCCGAGGGGCTGCCCGCGCTCCAGGAGAGGTTCCACATCTGCAGCGTGCCGGCATTCGACTCCTTGATGAAATCGGCGAAGCGGCCTTTCTTGAACTTGATGCGCACCCCCACCGCGTCCATGCTGCGCCGCCAGAGCTCGTCGTACTGGCGCGACTCGGAATCGGTGCGCGAGGCGAGCTCGAGCTCCAGCTTCGATCCGTCGGGGCGCTCGCGATAGCCGTCGCCGTCACGGTCGACGAAGCCGAACATGTCGAGTAACGCGCGCGCCTTGGCCGGGTTGTGCTCCAGCGTGGGGCTGCGGAATGCGGGGTCGTAGCCTTCGACGCCCGGGGGAATGGGACCCTGCGCCGCAATCGCCTGGCCCTTGCGCAGGACGCTGATCTCCTCCGGCTCGTCGTAGGCGAGCGAGATGGCGCGGCGCAGAGCGACCTGCGGCGGATCGTAGCCGCCGACCATGGGATCCTCGAAGTTGAAGTAGGTATAGGCCGTGCGCGGCTGATGCTCCCGGTGCAAACGCACACCGCGCTTCGCGAGCCATGGCGCCAGCTCGCCCGCGGGGGCGGCGAGGTTGATGAACTCGTTGGGCAGCTGCTGGATGACGTCGTGTTCGCCATTGAGGAACGAGAGCCAACGCGGCTGGGGCTCCTGGATCACGTTGATCTCGATGCGGCCGATGAGGGGCAGGCGCTTGCCGCCGATATCTTTAACGATGTCCGCGTCGCCGGGTTCGGCGTCCGTGGTGTCAAGCGTCATCGCGCGGAAGTCCGGGTTCGCCTCGAGCACGATGCGGTGACTGCGCGTGTATTCCTTGAGGAGATAGGGGCCGGTGCCGACGGGATGCGCGCCGATGTCGTCGCCGTAGTGTTCCGCCACCTCGCGCGCCACCGCGCTGAAGTAGTGGGAGGCCAGGTCGTAGATGAGCGTGTAGTCGGGGCGCTTGAGGCGCAGGCGCAGCGTGTAGCGGTCGAGCACCTGCAGGCCGGGGTAGGCGGCGTTGTAGTCGAAGGGCTTGTTGGACTTAAGCGCACGCTCGCGCCCCTCGTCGACACTCACCAGCTTGTCCTCGAGGAGATAGAGATTGGGCGACTTGAGCTTCGGATCGAAGAAGCGCAGGAACGAATACGCATAGTCGCCCGCGACCAGCTCGCGGCGCTTGCCCTTGAACGCGGGATCGGGCGTGAAGTAGATGCCCTCCTGCAACCGAAGCGTGAGGGTCTTGCCCTCGTCGGTCACCTCGGGCATCGAGGCCAACGTGTTCGGCACCAGCTTCACGGGACGGGCGAGGTAGTCGTAGCGCAGCATGGGCTCGAGGATGTTCTCCACCACCATGCCGGTGTAGGCGTCCTGATAGGCAACGGGTTTATCGTACCCGCGTGCCGGCCCGGCGCAGGACACCTACCCCACCCGTCCCGTCAGCATCATCGTCCCCTATCCGCCCGGCGGCGCGACCGCACAGGCCAAGCCCGACGGCTACACGCTGCTCATGGCCGCGACCACCGCGCATTCCATCGCCATGACGCTCACGCCGCAAACCGCGCAGTACAACATCGAGAAGGACTTCGACCCGATCACGATGGTGGGCAGCGTGCCGCTCATCGTGGTGGTCAATCCGCGCCTGCCGGTGAACAACTTGAAGGAGTTCATCGCGCTCGCGAAAGCGAAGCCCGGCTCGATCACCGTAGCCTCCGCCGGCAACGGCACCACGCAGCACCTCGGCTCCGAGCTCTTCAAGCTCATGACCCAGACACAGATGGTGCATATGCCTCACAAGGGCAGCGGCCCCGCGGTGACCGACGTGATGGGCGGCCAGGTCGACGCCACATTCGAGACCGGCCCCGCGGCCCTCACGCAGATCAATGCCGGGCGCCTGAAGGCACTCGCCACCGCTACGAAGGAGCGCATGCTGCCGAATACGCCGACGGCGGCAGGGGCCGGCCTTCCCGGCTTCGAGATCGCCGCGACCCATGGACTGATCGCGCCGGCGGGGACACCCAAAGCCATCGTGGCCCGCCTCAACGCCGAGGTCGGCAAGATCCTCAAGATGCCCGACGTGCGCACGAAGTTCGACCAGCAGGGCGTGATCCCGATGTACACCACGCCCGAACAGACCGCGCAGCACATCCATGGCGAGGTGGAAAAGTGGGCGAAGGTTATCAAGGCGGCGAACGTCAAGGCGGATTAGCGCCCCGAGGAGCACTGGTGCTCACTCTGGAGAGCCAAAGCCCCCGCCCCCGGCCGTCTCCATCGCGACGACGTCGTTCGCCCGCAACACGCAGGGAACCGCGAAATCGCGCGCCTCGCCGTTGATGGTGAGGCGGGCCGGTGCACCGGAGGCGCCGCCATGCAGGCCTGCCGGGCCGGATCGTGCGTGCGTGAGCATGAAGGAGCACGGTGCGCCCTCGGAGCCAAGATAGCGGAACACGAGGCGAATCCCTTCGCCGCCGCGCTGCCGGCCTGCTCCACCGCTTCCCCGGCGAAGACTGCGCTCGAGGATGCGGATCGGCGCCTCGCCTTCCAGCACCTCGATCGGCGTGTTGGCCATGTTGGAAGGAAAGCTCAGGGCGGACAGGCCTGGCGAGCTCAGGGAAGCGCCCTGCCCCCCGTTGGCGAAGCATGCGAGCGCGAAAGAGCGTCCGGCGTTCCGGCCCGCGAGCGTGAAGGAGGACACGCCCGCCCCTGAAGCGCGGACCCGATCTGGCAACACGTGCGCCATGGCGCCCATCACCGCTGCAGGTAGCTGGTGCCCGACCATGGAGCGCGCGCCCGTCGCGGCCGGGTAGCGTGGATTGAGGATGGAGCCTTCGGGCGCCGAAACGCGAATCGGTGCAAGGCAGCCGTCGTTGTTGGGCACGTCGGGGATGAGCAGCGCCTTGATCGCGTAGGCCGAGTAGGTGCGCGTATACGTCGGCACGACGTTGATCGCCCATTCCTGCTGCGGGGATGAACCGTCGAAGTCGATCGTGAGGGTCTCCCCCATAACGTGCACGGTCGCGTTGAGCAGCACCGGCTCGCGGATCACCTCGAGCTGCAGTGCATAGGAATAGGTCCCATCGGGAATGGCGGCGATCGCTTTTCTCATTGCCGTTTCAGAGCGAGCGCAGATGGCCGTGGCGAGTTCGGCGAAGTCCACGCCCGTCTCGGCGATCAGCGCCTGCAGGCGCTCCGCGACCATGCGCTCGGCCGCTGCCTGCCCCAGCAGGTCGCCCATCACCATCTCCGGCACTCGCACGTTGCGGGAAATGAAAGCCTCGACGGTGCGGTCCAGCTTGCCGGCGCGGAAGAGCTTGATCAGCGGGATCTGCAGCCCTTCTTCATAAATCTCGCGCGAGCTGGTGCCGCGCAGCTTGCCGCCGATGTCCGCCACGTGGCTCGCAACCGCGGCGAATCCGATGTGTTGGCCTTTGGAGAAGAGCGGCATCGCGGTACTTACATCGTGCACGTGGCCGGTGCCCATCCACGGATCGTTGGTCATCAGCACGTCGCCTTCCTGCAGGTCGTCTCCGAACTCGCGGATGAAATGGCCGATGGTTTCGGGGAGCGTGCCGATGAAGGCGGGAATGCTGAGCGACGACTCGATGATCGCGCGACCTTCACGGTCGGTGATGAGCACCGCGAAGTCGTTCGCCTCGCGCACGAGTGATGAAAACGCCGTGCGCGCGAACGTGGCAGCCGCCTCGTCCACGATGCTCACCAGCCGGGTCCAGTAGATCGGGATCGAAATGGCATCGAGACGGACAGGCCTCATACGGCCTCCGCTAGCGTGACGAGCACCGAGCGCGTGGGCAGGACCTCGACCCTGGACGGTAGCGGGACCACCAGTGTGGACTCCGCTTCCTGCAGCACGACGGGGCCCTCGAGCACGGTGCCCGGCGGCAGGCGATAGCGGTCATAGACCGGCACTTCATGCCAGGCGCCGGTATGCGCGAGATGGATACGGCGCGGGCGCAGCGCGGCCTCGTCGGCACTCGCAGCCGCCGACTCGGGCCACGAAAACGAACGCGTGCCGGTTTCCGCCGCCCCGAAGATGCGCCAGTTGAGGACCTCGATCGGCGGGCGCGCGGCGAGGACGGTGCCGAAGACGCGTCGATACTCACCTTCGAACGCCGCGGCGATCGCGACTTCATCCTCGGGACCCAATTCGGTGCGGTTCTCGATCTGCGCGTTGAGCTGATGGCCCTGGCCGAGGTAGCGCATCTCGAGTTCGAACCGCCAGGTTGCGCCACCCGCGCCGGCGCTCTCCAGTTCCTGCACGGCTTCCTCGTGCAATCGGCGCAAGGCCAACTGGATCTGGTTCCAATCCGCATCCCGGAGCAGCGTGCGATGCGTCCAGCTCCGGACACTCTGCGCCGGCGCCGCAAGCAGGCCGAGGCAAGAACCCGCGCCTGCGGCGATCGGGCAGAGGACGCGGGACACGCCCAGCTTGCGGGCCACGCCCACGGCATGCACGGGGCCGGCACCTCCGGTGGCGACCAGCACGAAGTCGCGCGGATCGTAACCCCGCTCCGCGATGTGTACGCGGGCCGCGGACGCCATGTTCTCGTCGACGACCTCGCGCACACCCGCGGCAATCTGCAGCGCGTCCATGCCGACGCGTTCGCCGAGCCGCGCAGCCGCCTCGCGCGCGGGCTCCACCTCGAGTTTCATCCGCCCGCCCAGGAATGCGTCAGGATCGATGTAGCCCAGCATCAGGTCGGCGTCGGTCACGGTGAATTCGGTCCCGCCACGCCCATAGCAGGCCGGCCCGGGGTCGCCTTCGGCGCTTCGGGGGCCAACGACGAGCGTATCGAGCGCGCCGATGTCGGCGATGCTACCGCCGCCCGCGCCGATCTCGAT
>JBBREI010000177.1:0-6905 GCA_038203035.1 Burkholderiales bacterium | reverse complement strand
ATCGAGCGACCGGCGGTTGCGAAGTGGTCGCGGGCAAGCCCGTGGATCTCGAAGCCCTGTGCGCGATAACAGACTTCCTGGCGGTGGGCCTTCAGCGCGTCGCTCTGGTCGCCGCCGTAGGCCACGGTCAGCATCATGCGTTCGCCCTGCGCGTTCACGTAGGTGCGCGCCACGACCTGCGAGTAGAGCCTCTCGAGGTTGGCCTGCACGTCGGGCGCGGCGGGGACCGGCACATCGTCGGGATCCACCTGCCACTGCCCGAACGACATCGGGATCAGCGCTGCGATGTCGAGCGGGGCGCTGCTCACCGTCGGCTTGAGGAACGGCGCGGCAATGGCAACCGCCAGGATCGCGATAGCCGCCGCGGCGGCAACCACCTGGCTGCCTCTCCCCTGGGAGAGGGCCGGGGTGGGGGTCTCCAAAGCGCTCCCTCTCCCCTGGGAGAGGGCCGGGGTGAGGGTCACCCGCCCCACCACCTTGTCCCACCCCACCAGCAGCGCAAACGCCACGGTGAAGACCAGGAACCCGGCGACATCGTGCAGGAACCCGCGTGCGGCCTCGTCGCCCATGTGCACGGCCACGAGGGAGAGCCCCAGCACACGCGCCATGTTCGCCGCGATGGCGATCGGCAGGATGCCGGCCATCACCAGCGCCACGTGCGCGATGCCGCGCCGTCCCGACAGGTGGGTGTAGAGCAGGCCCAGGGCCAGCAGGCTGTAGAGCGAGTTGAGCCCCGAGCAGGCATCGGCCACCAGCAAATCGTGCCCGTTGACCGCAAGCACGACGCCGCTGCGCTCGACCGCGTAACCCATCATCGCCAACATCGAGGCAACCGTCGCGGACACCAGCTCCTTGAGTGGTCCGGTGGCCGCCTCGAGCACAAACCCCGGCAGCGGCACCATGAACAGCAGGAAGAGGATCGGAAACGCAAAGGCGCGCAAGCCCGCGTAGCCGCGCACCAGCAACAGGGCGCCGGCGATCACGGGCAGGTGGGAAGCGACCTCGAACAGCGGCAGCGATTGGGTGCGCCCGAGCAGATAAAGCAGCAACCCCGCGGCCAGCAGCAGCGCCCCCGCGACCGGCGCCGACCGCGGCGATCCGCGCAGCACCGCGCGCCGCTGCCAGCAGAGGAAAACAAACACCGCGAGGATGATCGGGCCGTGGGCGTAAGCCTCTTCACGCCAAAGGCCCCGGGACAGGGCAACGTACGTGGGCAGGTAGAGCGCGGCGAGGCCGATGGCCAGGAGCCACGCGAGCCATCCTGAACGGTCCGCGCGCGTCATGGGATGCTGGTCGAGGACTGTCGACATGCCGCGCCCAGCCGCCTAGTAGTCGTTGACGACGGTACCCACTACCCGCGCGCCGGTGCTGGCGAGATCGCGGATCGCCTTCTGAGTCGAGGAAACCGCCGTGTGGTTCTTGCGCGCGACCACGATGGCGTCCCCGGCGCGGAACGCCACGTTTTGTGTATCGGCAAAACGCCCGGCCGGCGGCGTGTCGATGATCACCGTGTCGTAGACCAGCTGCAGCTCGCGCAACAGCGTGGCGAACGCGGGGCGCGACAGCAGCTCCTGCGGGTTCGGCGGCAGCGGGCCCGAGGGCAGCACCGAAAGGCGGTTCATGCCGGGCACGGGATAGGTGCCCTTGTGTTCGGATCGCCCCGACAGCAGCGACGAGAGCCCATGCGCCTCCGGCAGCCCGAAGATCAGGTGCTGGCGCGGCTTGCGCATGTCGGCATCCACCAGCAGCGTGCGCGCGCCGAGCTGCGAAAAAACGATTGCCAGGTTCGCCGCCACGTAGCTGCGGCCCTCGCCCGCGTCGGGGCTCGCCACCACCAGCGACTTGCGTCCCTGTTCGGGGTTGTACCAGCGCACCAGCAGCTGCGTGCGCAGGGCACGCATCTCTTCGGTGCGCGGGTGGAACGGCGCAAACGCCGCCACCAGCTCGCGGCTGGGGCCTTGCGACGAGGGCGTGAAGTGCGGCATGTCGTATTGCTTGGCCAGTGCGAAGCGCACGTCGTCTTCGCAGATGAAGCCCATGCGCACGGCGGCCTCGCCGAAGCGGATCGTCTCCTTGCGCTGGAGCTCCAGCACGCGATCGACCTCGCGCGGGGTGAGCTTGCCCTCTTCGACCAGCAGCGCGCCGATGCAGCGATCGGTGCGTGCCGGCGGGCGGTGGGCCTCGATCGGGAGGACGTTTTCTTGGGCGTTCATGGTTCTGGGCTTTCCTGGGAATGCGCTCAGGCGGGGCTGGGCAGCGCGCGGGTATGGCCGGAGTTGCCGCCCAGCACGCGCGGCGGGTTCCACGACTCCAGCGTCGCAAGCACCGGGACTTCGAGCGCGCCTTCGAGGTCGCGGCCGGAGCGCACGCGCCGGTCGATCAGCTCGAGCAGGAAAACCGCGGTCAGGCCCAACAGCGTGCCCATGGCGAAGCCCAGCAGGATGTTGAGCATCCGGCGCGGCTTCGCGGGCCACGTGGATTCGGTCGCGGCGTTGAGCACGCTCACGTTGGCGGCTCGCGCCCCGCTGTCCACCTTGTTCACGGCCTGGCGCGCAAGCGCCGTTTCGTAGGCCTTCTGCGCGGTCTCGACGTCGCGGGCGAGCACGAAGGCCCCGTTCTTGGCGTCGCGCATCTCGATCACGCGCTGGCGCTGCGCCTGCAACGCGCCCCGCAGCGAGCTTTCGCGCGCGCGATTCTGCGTCGTGAGGTTCTTCACGCCTTCGACCACCCGGGCGATCTCGCCATTCATGCGGGCGCGGATCGCGCTCACCTCCTCGGCCTGCTGGATGTATTGCGGATGGTTGGGGCCCAGGCGCGTGGCAAGCTCCTGCAGCCGGGATTCGGCGCGCAGCATGTCGGTCTTGAGCGCCTGCACCAGCGGATTGCCCAGCACCTCGGGCAGGTTCGCGGCCGCGGCCTTGCCGCCGGTGGCCAGCCCCGATCGCGACTGCGCCTCGAAGGTCATGTTCTGGGCCTGGAGCGCCTGGGTGGACAACTCGGCCAGCCGGGCGTTTTCGACATCGACGCGTTCGTCGGTGACGATGATGCCGTTTTCCTTCTGGAACCTGGCCAGCCGGTCCTGCGCCCGCTCGAAGTCGGTGCGCAGCAGCTTGAGCTGGTCGTCGAACCACGAAGCCGCCTGCTTCGTGGGCTCCACGCGCAGGGCCAGCGTGGTGTCCATGTACGCCTTGGCAAATGCATTGGCCACCGCAGCGGAAAAGCGCGGGTCGTCGGAGCCGAAGGTGAGGTGGATCACACTCGACTGCGAGCTGCCCACCTTGAGCTTCGCGAGCAGGCCGCCGCCGATCCAGTCTTCGATCGTGCCGTTGGACTTCGACTGCGCGAATGCCTCGCGGATCGAGGCATTGTCGGCCAGCTTCAGGTCGTCGACCACGCGCCGGGCCACGCGCTGGCTCTGGATGATGTCGATCTGCGTCTGCATGTAGCCCAGGCGTTCGCGCCCCGAGGCGATGGTGCCCTGCAACGACTGCTCGTCGCGGCTGTCGAGCAGCAGCGATACCGTGGACTCGTAGGTCTTCGGCATCAGCAGCGTGACGATGACGGCGGCGGCGACGGTTGCGCCGAGCAGCGACAGGAACACCCACAGGCGGCCGCGCAGCGCCAGGTAGAACTGGTTCAAGTCCATCTAGAAGAGGCTTTCGCGCACGAACACCACGTCGTCGGTCTGCACCGGATCCGTGAGAGCCACATCCATCTTGCGCACCTGGCCACTGCCATCGCGGCGGTGGATGCGCACGCCGCGCTCCGTCCCGCGCACGGTAAGGCCGCCACCCATCGCAATGGCCTGCATCACCGTCATGTGGGGCTCCAGGCGATAGGCGCCGGCCTTCTGCACTTCCCCGTACACGTAGACCACCTGCGCGCGGTGCACGAAGATCGTGTCGCCGGGCTGCAGCTGAATGTTGGCCGACAGGTTGCCGTTGCGGAACATCTGGTCGAGGTCGACATCGGTCTTGGCCGACTGGCCGTCACGCTGCGTGACGACGGTGACCGAATCGGAACCCGTGCCCGCAACACCACCGGCGGCGGCGAGGAAATCGGTGAGCCGGCTGTTCACGGCGTCGATCGGGTAGCGGCCGGGCTTGTTGACGTTGCCCAGCACCGACACCTGGCGGCTGTTGACCTGCGCCAGTGAAACCGTGACCTCCGGATTGACCACGAACTTGCCGCTGCGCAGCTTGTCCGCGATCTTGTTGCCGACCTGTTGCGCGGTCAGGCCCTTGACGGTCACGTCGCCGATGAGCGGGAAGGCGATGGTGCCCTGCTCCGTCACGCGAGCCTCGGTGGCGAGGTCGGGGTTGCGGAACACGTTGATGCGCAGCAGGTCGCCGGTGCCGACGGATTCCAGCGCCGCGTCCGTCGGTGCCTGGATCGGCTGCGGGGCCATCGCGGCCGGCTGCATGGCGCCCGGCGAAACCACCGCCATGCGGGCCGTGGGCTGCTGCGCGTTGGCCGTCGCCATCACCGTGGCGAGCAGGATGAAAACGGCGCCCGCCGCCGCGAAGGTTGGCACGACGGCGTCGGTGTGGTCGCGGGGTTGCAGGTTGAGCATCATCGCCGGATCTCTACGAACGCTTGGAGTTGCGGCGAACCATGAAGCCGACCAGGGCCAGGCCCGCCAGCATCATCGCCCACTGCGAAGGCTCGGGGACCGGGGTCACCTGCGCCGCGCCGCCGCGCGGGTTCGGGCGCCCGATGCCGCTGTTGGCCAGCGGGTTGCCCAGCGTGTTGGACCGCGCCGTGTCATCGAGCGGGGCGTAATAGAACACGTTGTCGCCGCGGGCGGCCGGGTTGGCGCCGGTGGCGGGGGCCTGGGCGAAGGCCGCGGCTGAAAGGGTGACGGAAACGGCGAGGAAAATGGTGCGCGAGAGTCGGTTCATGGGTATCTCCTGTGATGGAGACAGCCTAGGTTCCGCGCGTGAAAACTACCGGCCCGTCGCTGCGGCGCGCACTAGTCCGGAAGGACTAGTGCACTCTCCGCGCCCCGCTAGAAGCCGATGCGCGCCTCGATCGAGGCCACGTCGACCTTGTAGTCGCCGGCCGCAAGGGTGGAGGTTCGCTCTTCGCGGGCGTAGCTGCCGGTGATGGCCACGCGGGCGAACGGGCGATAGAGGACCGACAGGCCCGCCGTCTTCACTCGATGTTCGAAATCGGGCTGCACCGCTGAATCTCCCCGGTATTCCCACTTCGCCCACGAAAGGTTGCCACGGATGTTCACCTTGTCGCTGATGGCCCAATCGGGGCGAATGGCCAGGCCGGTGACCAGCACGAAGCTGGTGGTGACGTCTTCCAGCGGCGCCACGCCACGCTGGGCGGTGGTGGCGATGGTGAGCTTGCCGGTCGGTGTCCAGGTGTAGGTGGCCTCGAAGGTCGGGCCGGAATAGTTGCGTTGCTGGAGCTGTTCGTAGCGCCGGCGTGTGTAGTCCATGCGTCCGTCGAAGCGCGAATGTCCGGTAACCACCCAGCGGCCCTGGATGCCCACGCTTTCCTGCTGGTATTCGTTGTCGAAGGGCACCCCGCCCAGGAAGCGCTCCTCGGGAGACTTGCCGCGTTCGCCGCGCACCGCGACGCCGATGCGATTTTCCTGGGCCGTCACGTAGGAAACACCCGCCTCGGCCGAATGGGACTCCAGGTCCTGCAACGCGCGGTTTTCGCTGTGTTCGGCCTGGCTCGCCGTCGCCACCCCGTGCACGCGCCAGCTGGGCGATACCATCCACGCCGCGTTGGCGTAGGCCATGCGCGCGGTCACGAGGTCCGGGCGGCGTCCCTGGATGTTGGCGAAGGTGGACAGCGTTTCCTGCTCGGTGTAGCCGAGCTCGCCGCTCAGGCGCGTTGTGTACGCCCACTGGTACGCGGCGCGCGCGGCGTGGCCACGGTAGTTCACGTCGGTGAAGCGGTCGTAGCGGTGGTCGATCCAGGTGTAGCCCAGCTGAAGGCGCTGCAGGCTGATCGGCAAGTCGAGGTTGAAGCCGACGGCGGTGCTATAGATCGTATCGCCCTTGTGCGGCGAACCGATGCTCAGGTTGGGGTCGACCCGGCCGGAAATGCGAAACACGTTGCTGTCGTGGGTAACATTTTCCGACACGAACACCTCGAGCTTGTCGTCGAAAAAGGCCCACGAATGCATCGGCGCCAGAGCCAGCGCCAGCAGGAACCCGCTACCAATACCGCCAATTTTGTGTCGCAAGGATCCATGCTCCCAATAATGCGTTGGTCACGGCATGAGAGGCGATGGCGAGCCGGAGGTTCCCGGTTTGCCGGTAAAGCCAGCCATATGCCAAGCCCGCCAGAAGGCCGGCGAACCACTGCGTGTGCTCCAGCGCAAACAGCACCGACGATACCAGCAGCGCCGCCACGCTGGTGGCGCCGGGCGCCAGGGCCAGGAAATCGCGCCGGTCGATCCATCGCATCACCAGCGAGCGCCAGAATAACTCCTCCATCAGCGGCACTACCAGCACCAGGCCGAAGAGGCGCAGCGCCACCAGGGCCGGATCGAGCGTGCCGTCCGCGCGGGTTGGATCGAAGCCCGGACCGCTCGAAAACGTCGACCACCCCGAATCGAAGGTGATCCACGCCGCGAATACCACCGCACCGGTCAGCAGCGCGGCGGACCACTGGCCCGGCGTGGCGCGCGGCGCCGCGCGCAGCTCTGCATAACGATGCCCGAACAACACCAGCAGCACGGCAACCGCGACGCCGCGCCCGGCGGCAAGCCACCGCGAATCCACCCAACCTTCGAGGTGCGGCTGGACCGCGATGAACGCGATGAATAGCGCGAAGGGCGCCGCACGAAAACTGGTGTCAGAGAAGACATATGCGCACACCGAAAAAATATTAACTGACACAAATTTTATCAGGCCGACGGGGGCGCCCCGAAAGGTTGA
>JBBREI010000176.1:0-6963 GCA_038203035.1 Burkholderiales bacterium | reverse complement strand
CACGCCGAGGAACTTGGTGTTGCTGCCGGCATTCGTGACCAGGGTGACTCCGCCGCGGTTCTTCACCTCGACCGGCTGCGGCACGGCGTCGTGGGTATGCCCACCGAGGATCGCGTCGAGGCCCGTGACGCGCGAGGCGAGCTTGATGTCCACGTCCATGCCGTTGTGGGAGAGCAGCACCACGGCCTGCGCGCCCTTGGCGCGCACCTCGTCGATGCGCTTCTGCAGCTCCTGCTCCTGGATGCCGAAGGTCCACTCGGAGACGAAATAGCGCGGATTGGCGATCGGCGTGTACGGAAACGCCTGGCCGATGATCGCGACCGTTGCGCCGTTGATTTCGCGGATGGTGTACGGCTTGAAGACCGGGTCGTTGAAGTCCGCCGTGACCACGTTCTGCGCGACGAAATCGATCTTGCCCTTGAAGTCGTTGTCGACGATCTGCTTCACCCGGTCCTGGCCGTAGGTGAACTCCCAGTGCCCGGTCATCACGTCCACGCCCAGCAGCTTGCAGGCGTCGACCATGTCCTGGCCCTTGCTCCACAGCGCAGTCGCCGAGCCTTGCCAGGTGTCGCCGCCGTCGAGCAGCAGCGCGCCGGGGCGCGAGGCGCGGACCTGCTTCACCAGGGTCGCCAGGTGCGCGAAGCCGCCCACGCGGCCGTAGACCTTCGCCTGCTCCGTGAAGTCGAGATACGTGAACGCATGGGCATTGCGGGAACGCGGGGCGACGCCATTGGCGCGCAGCAGATGCTCGCCGACCAGGTGCGGCGGCCGTCCGCGCGCCTCGGCGATGCCGAGGTTCACGTTGGGCTCGCGGAAATACACCGGCATGAGCTGCGCATGGCAGTCCGTCATGTGCAGCAGGCTCACGTTGCCGTAGGCCGGCAGGTCGTAGAACCCCTTGCCGTCACCCGATTTCGCGGCGCCGGAATGCAGCGGCAGGCCGGAGGCAGCGGCGACTGCCAGCGCCTCGAGGAAAGATCTTCTATCCAATTTCAGAACTCCAGGTCGTCGGCGATCGCCTTGATTCCAGCGGCTGCGCACACGTCGTCGGCATCGCCTCCCGGCGCGCCCGAGACCCCGATGGCTCCGAAGAGCGAGCCGCCGCCCTGGATCATCTGGCCGCCGCCGATCGCGGTCATGCGGGGAACATGCCGCAGGCCCGACATCGACTGGCCCGGGCGGGTGAGCTTTTCCAGCTCACCGGTGTTGGTGCGGAAAGAGACGGCCGACCATGCCTTGTTGGTGGCGACCTTGAGCGTGTGCGGGCCGGCGAAGCGGTCCCGCAGCAGCACCTGCGCCAGGCCCGAGCGATCGACCACCGCCACGGTGACCTGGTAGCCGTCCTTGCGGCACTGCGCCAGCGCCGCCTGCGCGGCCTTGAGCGCCGTCTCGGGCGTGAGGTGCTTCAGGGTGAAGGTCGCCGGCTCGGCTGCGCCCGCGACGGAAATGGAGGCCGCCGCCACGAGGGCGGCGGCCAGGCACTGGATCCCCGTCGACACGGGGATGACGTTGCGATCCACGGTCCGATGCGACGTCACTTGTTGACCGGCGAGCTCGGGTCCATCAGCAACGCCGTCACGTCCCTGATCTGCTGCTCGGTGAGGACCTTGTTGTGTCCGAACCGCGGCATGCTGGAGCAGGCCGAGAACGCGTTGGAGTTGTAGAGCTTCCCGTAGGCGTATTTCTGCATGGCCGGGGTGAAGCCGCGAACCTTGCCGAAGTTGTAGAGGCTGGGCCCGATGGTCCCGTAAGACACCTCGGCCTTGGTGAGCTCGTGGCAGGCATAGCAGTTGCCGCCGGCCGGGTTCTTGGGATTGTCGCTGTACTGACCGCCCTGCCCCGACTGCGCGATCTTCTCGCCGGCCTTCCAGTCGCCCAGGTAGTTGCCGTCCGCGGGGTACTTGACCGTCGCGAGTTGCGATTTCTCCAGACGCGCTGCCGTTTCCTTGTCGAGCGTCTTGCCGTCGAGCAGGCTGCAGGCCGTGTGCACCTCGTCCTGGTCGAAGCGATCCAGCTTCGCCTGGCCGCGCTCCTTGAAAGACGCCTTCATCATGGCGAGCGCCTTGGCGCGCGTCTCTGCCCGGCCGTCCAAATCGCCGACGGCGGCGCATCCGGCCAGCGCCGCGGCCACAAGGGAGATGGTGACGATGTTCGATTTCTTCATGTCTTCGGTCTCCTCAGCGCTTGATGGAAGGCGCGTCGAAGACGCCGCCGTTGGCGTTGCGCGCCAGGTACGTCGTGAGCGCGATCGATGCCGGCGAGACGAATTCCAGGTGCGGGAAGCGCTGCTGCCGGAAGCAGTCCTCGAGGCGCCACTGGAAGCCGCGCAGCTCGCCCTGCGAGACCCGGTACGCGGGCCAAGCGCCATAGGCACGTTGCGCCGGTTCGGGCTTGGTAAGGTTGGGCAGGTCCTGCAGCCGGATGCGCTGGTTGTCGGAGCCGTGGCAGGTGACGCAGCCGAAGTCGTACGGGCCGCCGCGGAAGAAGAAGATCTCCTTGCCGATCTCGAAAGCTTCGCGCTCCTTGGGATGGTTCAGCGACACGTTCATCTTCACGCCGCGCGACTGGCCCGTGATCCAAGCCACCAAGGCGTCCATCGGCACTTTCTTGCCCGGGCCGCCGAAGGGGTCCTTCTTCGCCTGCTCCGGCGTGAAGCCCTGCAGGTTCACCATGCAGGTGACCAGCCGCGATTCGAGATCCTCGACCTTGTCGCTGTCGGCGAAATACCGGGGCAGCTGCGCGTAGGCGCCTTTCACGACGCCGGGCCCGAGGCCCAGGTCGCAACGCTCGAGTGACGCGCCCCTGGAGCCGCGCCGTTCCTTCCAGAGGCTTTCGCCGCGAGCTTCCCAGAGCTCCGCCGGATTTCCATCACCCAGCGCGGCGCGGTAACGCTCGATTTCCTCCACCGCGGTTCGCGGCTGCTGTGCGAGGGCGATCCCCGCCCCCATCGCGGCCGCAAAAAGGGCCGGTACCACCCGGTGAATGGTCTTCACGAGTGCTCCTCCTGTGTCGTTGTAATTGAAGAAAACGAGGCTACGGCTTCAGGTACACGTAGCCTTCCTTCGCTTGCAGGCGCCCGATCTCGGCCACGCCCGAAGGCACGATCTTCGCCTGCGGGATGACGCGCTTCGGATCGATCTTGCGGCTGACCAGCGTGTTGTTGCACACGCGGAACTCCACGCCCTTGGCCTGCAGCGTGTCGACCGTCGCGTCGAAGGGATTGCCGTCCTTGTCCTTGGCCCCCTCGAGGAGGAAGTCGATGCCGGCCCCGTGACCGACCACCATGATCTTCGCGCCCGGCTCGGCGCTGAGGTGGTTGCTGACGTTGCGAAGGGACACACGGCTCTTGTCCACCCCTTCGTTCACGTGATACACGACCTTGCTGGTCGCCTCCGCCATCGCCGACCCGGCCCAAGCCAGGCAAACGATCGCCGCCGCTGCAATCCTGCCAGCCATCGATCTCATATCTGCTCTCCTCGTGAATGTATTTCTTCTTGTACGGCGCGATCTCAGCCGATCGTCGCTTCGTCGGTGCGCTTCTCGCCCTTGTTGTCCGTCCAGGTGATCGTCACCTTGTCGCCGGGCTTGCCACCGGAGAAACGGAAGGACAGGAACGGGTTCTTCGAGACCGCGGGGCCCCACTCGGCCGAGAGCACGGTCTTGCCGTTGTGCGTCGCGGTCACGTTCTGGATGAAATGGGCCGGAATCGGCGAGCCCTTGGAATCCTTGCGCTGGCCCGTCTCCATCTCGTGGCTCATGAGGACCCTCACCTCGACCTTGTCGCCGGCCATCGCCGCGCGAATTTTCATTGGATCTGCCATGTCAGCCTCCGCATCCGCCAAGGGTCACTTTGACTTCCTTGGTCGTGTAGTAGAACTTCCCGTCGGCCTTGACCAGCGCGATGATGTTCGAGGTCTGGCCCATCTTGACGCGGGTGTTGACCCAGGCCTCCGTGCCGGCCGGGATGCTGAAGCTGGCGGCAAGGGCGTTCGGGTTCTTCTCCACCAGCAGCGCGACCTGCTCGGTCTTGGGGATCTTGCTCGAGATCGTGAACGGCACGACAGCGCCGTTTTCGGCGATGTCCGGCGAGTTGATCTGGATGTCCTTGCTCTCCGTGGCCGTCGTGCCACCCATCGCCTTCACCGTGTCGTTGAGCGACTTGGTGTCGAACGCCGCCTTGTTCCATTGCTGCGCCCATGCGCTGCCCGGCTTGATCAGGCTTGCCATCACGGCCAGCCCCATCACCGTTGCGCCGCCCGCGCCTTTCAGCATTCTTCTGCGACTGCTGTTCATGTTTTCTCCTCCACGAGTTGAGCAAATACGCGATTGAAAACAGTGCAAATTATACGCCCTGGCCCAGGATCCATTCAATCAGCGCGCGCGCGTCCTGCTCCGCCAGGTCAGGATTGGGGGGCATGGGCAATGGCCCCCAAACACCGCTGCCGCCGCGCTTCAGCTTGTCCACCAACCGGGCCTCGATACCCACTTCACCCCGGTACTTCGTGCCCACATCCTTGAACGCGGGTCCCATGATCTTGCGATCAACCGCATGGCAGCTCAGGCACGCCTTGCGCCGCGCGAGGTCCGCCACGTCCAGCGCGGCGGCCGCCTTCGGCTCGACCTTTGCGGGGCCGACGGTGCGCTGCTGGTCGGCCAGGTTGCCGTGCGCGTCCTTTGCGTAATCGGGCAGTTGCGATGCCAGGCCCGCCTGCGTGGGGCAATCCTTCATGCAGGCGGTGTTGGCAACGTCACCCTTCGCCTTGATGTCCCAAAGCCCGTGATTGCGCGTCATGCCGTTGCGGTTGGGCATCCTGGCCTGCACCTCGGCGATGTTGCGGTCCGACAGCACAAATCCGTTCGGCAGGATGTCGCCCAGGTTCAGCAAGTACGCCAGCACCGCGTAGACCTCGTCGTGGGTCAGTGTCTTGGGCGCGTTCCAGGGCATCGCGCGGTTGATGTAGTCCCACAGCGTCGAGACGGTGGCGACCTTCATCAGCGTGGTGCGCCCCAACTCGCCCGCGACGAGCGACTTGACCCGCCCGGTCCTGATGTCTTCGGGTGTTGTCCCGCCCACGAGGGGCGTAAAGACCTCGTTCGATTCGCCGAAGGTGCCGTGGCACGTGGCGCACTTGTCGTCCCAGATCTTCTGGCCCTGGGCGACGCTGCCGCTGCCTGGCGGCAGGCCCTTGAAATCGGCACGCACGTCGATGTCCCAGGCCTTGATCTCCGCGGGCGTGGCCGTGCGCCCGACGCCGGGAAACGGGGCGGCGAAAGTCATTCCCGTGAAGAAGATTGTCATCCCTGTGAAGGCGGGGATCCAGCCAGGGACGCTAATAGGCCTGAACATTGCTCACTTCCCCGTCCTGCGCCACCTTCCACGACTGGATTGCGTTGTTGTGGTAAATCGACCGCTTGCCGCGCACTTCGCGCAGCTGGTTGATCTTCGGCTGCACGTATCCGGTCTCGTCCATCGCGCGCGATTGCAGGATTGCCGGGCGCCCGTCCCACACCCAGTCGACGTTGAAGCGTGTCAGGCACTTGGTCTGCACCGGGCTTTCCATTCGCGCAGTTTTCCAGTTGCGCCCGCCGTCGAAGGATACGTCCACGCGCTTGACCTTGCCGCGCCCCGACCAGGCCAGGCCGGTGACGTTGTGGAAACCCTTGTCGAGCAGAAGCTGGCCCCCGGAGGGCGTGGTGATGACCGACTTGCATTCCTGGATCGAGCTGTATTGCCGGTGCGTGCCGTCGGGCAGCAGGTCGATGTAGTGGATCGATTCATCCTTCGTGGCCCACGGCTGGTCGCCCACTTCCAGGCGCCGCAGCCATTTCACCCACGAGACGCCCTGCAATCCGGGCGCGACCAGGCGCAGGGGATAGCCGTTTTCCGGGCGCAGCATCTCGCCGTTCATGGCCCAGGCCACCATCACGTCGTCGAGCGCGCGGTCCATGGAGAGGGTGCGCGTCATGCCGGATCCGTCGGCGCCTTCGGCCAGCACGAACTTGCCGTTTTTGCGATCGAAGCCGCAGTCGTCGAGCAGTGTGGAGAGCTTGACGCCGGTGAACTCGCAGCACGAGAGCATGCCGTGTGTGTACTGCACCGTCGGCACCGCCACGTTGCCCCACTCCATGCCGGTGTTGGCGCCGCACTCGATGAAGTGCATGCGCGATACGGCGGGCAGGCGCATCAGGTCTTCCATCGTGTAGACCTTCGCCTGCTTCACCAAACCCATCACCATCAATCGGTGCTGGTGCGGATCGATGTCCCACCAGCCCTGGTGGTGGCGCTCGAAGTGCAGTCCGTTCGGCGTGATGATCCCGAAGAGCCCCTGCAGGGGCGCAAACGACACCGAAGAGGCGCCGACGCGGGTCAGTCCCGGGCTCTCGCGGCGCTGCAGCCTTTGTTCGTACTGCGAAGGCAAACCATAGGCGCGTGCGACGACCGGCTGGCCCAGGCCCTTGCTGTGTTCGGGCAACTCGAGGATCGCGCGTTCTCCCTCTGCCTTGGGAGAGGGCCGGGGTGAGGGTAGCTGCGCCATCCCCGCAACCGGTATCGCTGCTGCCGCAAGGAAAGCGCCGCGCAGGAAATCACGCCTGCCCGCCTGCACGTCGGCGATCTGCCGCGGATCGAGGAATCCTTCCGGTGCGCGCCTGATTGTTCCGCTGGGGGGCATCGGGTCGAGTCTAGGAATGGCCGATATATAAGTCAAGTCTAATATTGACGCCGACTGATATGCGTCCTACATTCGGGCATGCCCCGCAATATCACGGCCATCCCGCGTCCCGCCGCCGACGACCCCTCGCAGGACATCTTCGACCTCATCGGCCGCACCGAAAGCATCCGGCAGGCGAGCGACGCGATGCAGGCGATGGGCCACCCGATGCGGTTGAAGATCCTGTGCCTCGTCTGCAACCAGGAGCTTTCGGTGCTGGAGATCGTCGACGCCGTCGGCACCACCCAGAGCA
>JBBREI010000175.1:0-7077 GCA_038203035.1 Burkholderiales bacterium | reverse complement strand
ACTTCGCTACTTCAGGGAGCGCCGATGTCCGCCGATGCCACGCCGATTGCCGCCGATAACAGCCCAAAGTGTTTCAAGCCCGATTCAAAGCCGGCGCGAAACTCAGAAAGGCGCAACGTGATTCGCGTGCAATTCAAACCTTGGCACGAAGCTCTTTAAGGTGCAACGCGATTCGCGCGCAATTCAAACCTGGGCACGAAACTCATGTCCTGCTTCCAGTTCGCGAGGTGCATCGGCGGCCATCGGCGTGGCATCGGCCGACATCGGCGTTCCCTGAAGTAGTTGTTCCAGAACAGAGACCGGTCACTCCGCGGCGTCGGGCAAGGCCAGGTGAGTGAGCGGAACGCGGGAAAGCCTCCGAACGGCGACCGGGCGCGAATCGGCGACAGCCGCATCGGCGAAGGCGCGATCGTAGGCGCTGACGTCGGCGCGGTAGCAGGCGCACGAGGCGCGCTCGAGGCCCTTGCGGTCGTGGATGGTCACCAGGCCGCGCGAATAGGCGATCAAGCCGCGCCTCTGCAGCGCGCTCGCCGCCTCGGTCACGCCGACGCGGCGCACCCCGAGCATGTAGGCGAGGAACTCGTGGGTGATGCGGAAGGTGGAATCGTGCGCGCGGTCCGCGGTCATCAGCAGCCAGCGCGCGACGCGCTGCTCCACCACGTGGAAGCGGTTGCAGCCCGCGGTCTGGATCAGCTGGCTCATGACGACGTAGATGTAGCGGTCCACGCAGCTGCGCAGCGTCGGCACCCGGGTCAACTCCCGCTGGAAAGCGGCCGCGCGCATGCGCAGCGCGGGCCCGCCACCCTGCACCACCGCGCGCACCGGAGAAATCGCCATGCCGAAGGCCAGGGGCACCCCGTAGATGCCTTCGTTGCCGGCAAGCGCCACCTCCAGCAGGTTCTTGCCCCCCATGGCCGCGAGCAGCGAGATCGAGCTTCCGGTCGGGAAATAGACGTCGCGGATCACGCTGCCGGGCTCATCGAGCACCTCGGCGAAGGTGAGGTCCACTTCATCGCAGGATTCGAGCACGTGCGCGCGGTCGATCGCGGGCAGGAACTCGAGCAGGCGGTTGCAGGGCAGGGCTTTGCGCATCTAGGTCCCAAAGTAGGCCCCTTGACACCCAGCGGTCTGCGCGTTACCGCACAGAGTGTGCCCGGACAGCACGAATAAGCTACCGGCATGCTGCACGAATTCCTGGAAACCCACAGGGCGGAACTGATCGAACGGTGCCGGGAAAGGGTCGCGCGCCGGGGCACCCCTGCACCCGCGACCGCCGTGATGGAATTCGGCGTTCCGATGTTCCTGGGTCAGGTCATCGACATATTGCGAGGCGCTCGTTCCGGGGCGATCGGCGTCGGCAACGCGCAGCGCGAGGTGGTGACGCGCGACCATGTCCCCTCGGCGCTGGCCAGCACTGCGGCGCGCCACGGGCACGAGCTGCTGCGCGACGGCTTCAGCATCGACCAGGTGGTGTACGAATACGGTGACCTCTGCCAGTCGATCACCGAGCTCGCGACGGAGAAACACGCCTCCATGACCTCGCGCGAGTTCCACGTGCTCAGCCGCTGCCTCGACGACGCCATCGCCGACGCCGTCACCGAGTTCGGCTGGCAGCGCGACCAGCTGATCGCGCAGCAGAGCACGCGCGCCATGGGCGAACGCCTCGGTTTCCTGGCCCATGAGCTGCGCAATTCCCTCGATACCGCCATCCTCTCGTTTGCGGTGATCAAGACCGGCAAGGTCGCGGTAGTGGGCTCCACCTCCGCCGCGCTCGACCGCAGCCTGCTCAGCCTGCGCAACCTCATCGACCGCGCCCTGGTGGAGGTGCGCCAGGCCGTGGGTGTTCCCGAGCCGCTCGAGCATTTCGAGCTGCTGGCGTTCATCGCCGAGGTGCAGGTGTCCGCGAGCCTGGAGGCCAGCTCGCGCGGCTGCGAGTTCGCGATCGATCCGGTTGCGCCGGGCATCACCGTCTGCGCCGACCGCGCCCTGCTCTATTCGGCGGTCTCCAACCTGCTGCAGAACGCCTTCAAGTTCACCCGTCCCATGAGCCGCGTGACCCTGGGCGTGGTGGCCAGCGCCGGGCGCGTCCTGATCGAAGTGCGCGACCAATGCGGCGGGCTGGCGCCGGGAAAGGCCGAGGCGATTTTCGTTTCGTTCCAGCAGCGCGACGCCGATCGCAGCGGCCTGGGCCTGGGGCTGTCGATTGCGCGGCAGGCGGTCGAGGCGTGCAGCGGGAAGCTGGGGGTGCGCAACGTGCCGGGGGTCGGCTGCGTCTTCACCATCGACCTGCCTCGCGTCTGCGCCTGAGGCAGTTACCGCGGCCGCGCGGGCGTTACGCCTCTGCGTGGGCGGGAAGCAACCGTTCGGTTTCGCGCCGCACGACCTCGTAACACTCGCACGACATCCCCTCCAGCCGCGGACGGTCGAGCACCTTGATGTGCCCGCGCCGGTAACTGATGATCCCTGCCTTCTGCAGCTTGCCCGCGGCCTCGGTCACGCCCTCGCGGCGCACCCCGAGCATGCTCGAGATGAGCTCCTGGGTGGTGGTGATTTCGGCGTCGGGCAGGCGGTCGATGGTCAGCAGCAGCCAGCGGCACAGCTGCTGGTCGACCGAGTGGTGGCGGTTGCACACCGCGGTCTGCGACATCTGCGTGAGCAGGGACTGGGTGTAGCGCAGCATCAGGTGCTGCATGGCGCCGCCGCGGGTGAATTCCTTCATCACCATGCGCGCCGGCAGCCGGTACGCCTGGCCCTTGCTCTGCACCACGGCGCGGCTGGGCGTCGACTCGCCGCCCATGAAAATCGACACCCCGACCACGCCGTCGTTGCCAACCACCGCGATCTCGGCGGACGAGCCGTTTTCGAGCACGTAAAGGAGGGAAACGATGCAGCTGGTGGGGAAATAGACGTGGCCGAGGGGGCGCCCCGACTCGTAGACCACTTCCCCCAAGCGCATGTCCACCAGCTCCAGGTCCAGCTGCAGCCGTTTCATCTCCGCCGCGGGAAGGGCGGAGAGGAGGTAGTTTTTCTCGGGACCGGGCATCGGTAAACCTTACGTAAAGCTGCTGAGTTCTTATTGTGCGCCTCCGAGCCCCTCTGCGCGGCACCGCACCGACGCGTGTCGCAATAGCGCCTATCTTTTGCAACAGACGAGATCTCGTTTTTACAACTTCCGAAAGGCAACACCATGAAATACGCCCTCCTGATTGCAGGAACCGCCGCCGCCCTCACCCTCGGCGCCTGTGAAAAACCCACCGTGGTCACTCCGGCCACAACCGTCGTCGCCGTGCCCGGACCGGCCGGCCCCGCGGGCGCCACCGGTGCCCCCGGCGCCGAAGCGAAGAAGGGTGATACCGGTGCCACCGGCGAAACCGGCGCGACCGGATCCACCGGCGCCACGGGATATACCGGCAACACGGGCAACACGGGCAACACCGGGGCCACGGGTACAACCGGCGCCGACGGCGCCCAGGGCCAACGCGGCAAGACCGGCGACACGGTCATCGTGGTCCCGACGCGATAAGCCCGCCCCCCTGCGCACCGACGTGCGGTATCGAACAGACTGGCCCCGCACGGGTGCGTAGATTCAACTCACTAATATCAACCCCAGGAGTCGCTCAAATGAAAATCATCAAAAGCATCGGATCCCTGTTTGCCATGCTGGCCATGGCCGCCGTCATCGGCTGCGCCGCCACCCCCAGGAGCGAAAGCACGGGCGAATACGTCGACGACACCGTGCTCACCACCAAGGTGAAGGCCGCCATCCTCGACCAGCCCACCCTCAAGTCGGCCGAAATCAACGTCGAGACCTTCAAGGGTGTCGTACAGTTGAGCGGCTTCGTGAGTTCGCAGGCCAACATCAACACCGCCGTGATGACGGCCAAAAACGTGAAGGGCGTGTCGTCGGTCAAGAACGACATGCGCGTCAAGTGACCGCCACGAAGGTTGTGATGCTTGCGGTCGCGCTGGCGGCGTCGCTGCCGGCGACCGCGCAGATCACGTTCTACGAACACGACGGCTTCCAGGGACGCTCGTTCACCACGAACGGGCGGATCCCCAATTTCTCGCGCGCCGGTTTCAACGACCGCGCGTCGTCGGTGGAGGTGCGCGGCCAGCGGTGGGAAGTCTGCGAGGACTCGCGTTTCGCGGGCCGCTGCATGGTACTGCGGCCGGGGCGATATCCGTCGCTCAACGCCATGGGCCTGAACGATCGCGTCTCGTCCGTGCGCGCGGTCGGCGGCAACACCCGCGTCGACGACGGCCGGTTCGCGCCAACTCCGTACCCCGCGTATGACGCACGCCGCCGCAACAAGGAACGCGTGTTCGAGGCCCAGGTCACGTCGGTGCGCGCGGTGGTCGCGCAAGCCGAGCAGCGCTGCTGGATCGAGCGCGAGCAGGTCGACCAGGAGCGTCGTGGCGCCAACGTGCCCGCGGCGATCGCGGGCGCCCTGATCGGCGGCATCATCGGCCACCAGGTCGGCGGCGGACGCGGCAACGACATCGCAACCGCGGGCGGCGCCATTGCCGGCGCGGCCGTGGGCGCCAATGCCGGGCGCGGCAACCAATACCCCGCCTATGGGCAGGACGTTCAGCGCTGCACCAGCGCGCCCAGCCAGGCCCACCCCGACTATTGGGACGTGACCTACACCTTCAAGGGACGCGAACATCGCGTGCAGATGGCCTCGCCCCCAGGTCCGACGGTGACCGTCAACCGGCAGGGCGAGCCGCGCGTCTGAGAAAAGAACCACCCGGGAGCCGTGATGATCTGGAATCGCATCGAAGGTGATCCGAAACCGAGGACGTTTCCCAACCAGCCGTGCCGCAAGGCAAGGTACGCGGCGCGTGTAGCCAAGGCGCGCGCCGAATACACCGCGTCGCTGGAGCAGATCCACAAGTCCTGAAACAGTCCTGTGTGCCGGCCGGCCGCGGAAGCGGCCTGCCGGTTTTTTTTGCCCCACAATGTCCCCACCATGATCCAGCTCAGCTTCACCATCACCCTGAACTACACGATCGCCGACTACCCGGCCGATTTCGTCTTCAACATCCACGCCGCCCGCACGCCGCGCCAGAAGGTCGTCTCGGAGCGGCTCACGTTCGATCCTGCGCTCACGCACGGGCTTCAGACCGACGCGGTGCTCGGCAACCAGTACACGCGCGTGCGCACCGGCCCGGGCCCGCTCTCGGTACGCTACGAAGCCACGGTCGACATCGACCACCACCGCGAGGCGCCGGCCGGCATCCCCGAGGTGCCGATCTCCAACATCCCCCACGATGTGCTCGCATTCATCTATCCGAGCCGCTACTGCCAGTCGGACCGGCTGCTGAAGATGGCGGCGCGCGAGTTCGGCCACCTGCCGCAGGGCTATTCGCGCGTGCAGGCGATCCGCGACTGGGTCATGGCACGCACCCTGTTCGCGCCCGGGACCTCCAATACCAGCACCGCGGCCGTGGACACGCTGCTCGACGGCGTGGGCGTCTGCCGCGACTTCGCGCACCTGATGATCGCCCTGTGCCGCGCGATCAACATCCCGGCCCGCTTCGTGACCGGCATCGACTACGGCGCGGCGGTGGAACTCGGCCTGCCCGACTTCCACGCGTACGTGGAGGTGTACCTGGGCGGGCGTTGGTACGCCTTCGACCCCACGGGCATCACCGCGCCCATGGGGCTGGTGCGTATCGGCACCGGACGCGACGCGGCCGATGTCGCCTTCGCAACCATGTTCGGCGCGGTGCGGTCCAACCCGCCGATCATCTCGATCATCGCGCTCGACGACCCCGCCAACGGCTACCAGTTGCCGGTGCATACGACCGATGGCGTGTCCACGAGCGGCGTCGGGACGGTTTGAGCCTGGTTTAGTCCTTCAAGGGCGCGCCAATGGGTCAGGCAACGCAATGGAAACGCGGATCTCCGCATCGAGATAACGCGCGACGATCTCGGCCCCCGGCGCGACATCGAACGGCTTGCCGATGGCGCCGAGCGTGGCGACCTGGCCGCGCCTGAGCGTCACGCCGCGCTCCCGTGCGTGGTTGATGAGGTGGCCAAACGACGCCACGGGGTCGGTCAGCTCGTCGCCCGTCAGGCCCCGCGCCACCTCCTTTCCGTCGACCTCGATCGCCACCGTGCGCGCGACACCTTCCATGTCGGTGATGTCGTCGCCGATCACCAGCGCCTCGAAGCCCACGCTGTCGCCGACAAAGCTGGGCCAGCCCACGGCGCGCCGGTTCACGAAGCGCGAGAGCACCAGTTCGAAGGTGACGTGCTTGCGCTCCACGGCGGACATCGGATCGTCGAGCTTTTCTCCAGGCGCGATGTCGCGCCCCAGGACGAAGGCGATCTCGAACTCCACGGTCGCCGGCGACACATTCGGCAGCGCCACGGTGGCGCCGCTGCGGTGGAACCGGCTCTCGAGCACGCGGCCCACCAGCGGGCGCTCGATCTTCGCCGCGCGCATCGCGGCCTTGCTGCCGACGCCGAGCTTCCAGCCCTGCGCCCCACCCATGCGCCTGATGAAGGCGTCCTGCAGGTCGTAGCCCTGGGCGAGGGATACCGGCCGCACGCCGGCCGGCAGCTCGACCAGCTGCTCGCCGCTGCGCCAGGCTTGCGCCAGCAGCTCGGCCGCCGGCGCGGGATCGAAATGGGCCTTCATGCCACGACTTGGCCGGCGAACATGTTTTCTCCCCGTGAAATCCCGGTGACTTTCGGTGACCCTTCGGTACCCATCCATTGTATCGGCGGCTTGACAGCGGCCCGCCGTATATGTCACTTTTCGGTGACATATGAAGCCGGACGAAATGGATGCGGTGTTCGCTGCGCTTTCGAGCGAGCCGCGCCGGCGCATCCTCGACGTGCTCAGGAAGGAGCCAGCGGCCAACGTGAACCGCGTGTGCGAATTCTTCGGCGACATGGGCCGCGTGGCGGTGCTCAAGCACATCGACATCCTCGAGGCCGCGAACCTCGTGCTCTCGGAGAAGGTGGGGCGCGAGCGCCTGCTCTACTTCAACCCGGTGCCGATCCACATGATCCACGACCGGTGGACCACTGAATACAGCGCCTACTGGGCCGGCGGGCTGGCGCGA
>JBBREI010000174.1:0-7124 GCA_038203035.1 Burkholderiales bacterium | reverse complement strand
GCCCGTGGTCATCCAGAGCCAGAAGCGGAAGAAGTGGCTGACGACCGGATGCAGGTCGAGGGCACGGTGTGCCTGGGACCGGTGCAGGTAGAGCGTGACGCCCGCGATGGTGATCTGCACCAGGATCAACGCCGCAATCACGTCGCCCCACCAGGGCAGGTTCAGGAAACCGTGGAACATGGTCATGGAAAGCGCGCCTTTTCTGTGTTGCCGCCTGGAGACAGCGGGTTGTAGTCCAGCATTCTACCTGCAGGTGCAGTTGGCGGGCTCAATTACAACAACCGGGTCATTAAGCTAATGATTTAATGTGGTTTTCAACTGTTTCAGCGGTAGCGAGAATACACATGTCCCGGCGCGGGTAGGGGATCTCGATCGCCGCTTTCCGGAACGCCTCCAGGACCGCCCGGAAGAGGTCGCTTTTGAGGTCCGCGTCGCCCTCGCCCGCATCGGCGATCCAGCACACCACCTCCAGGTCGATGCCGCTTTCGTTGAGCTGCGCGATGCGCGACACCGGCGCGGGCGTGGCGATCACGCGGGGGTGGGCGGCCGCGGCCTGCGCCAGCAGCTCCAGGGCCTTTTCCACGTTGCTGTCGTAGGCCACCGAAACCGCGACCTTCACCGCCGCCCGGGGATCGGTGAAGGTGTGGTGGTACACGCTTTCCGTGATCATCTTGTCGTTCGGGATGATCGATTCGGTGCCGTCGCCGCCCTGGATCACGGTGTAGCGCGACTCGATCGCCATCACCTTGCCCTTGCGGCCGTCGACGGTGATGAGGTCGCCGATGCGCAGGCTGCGATCCAGCAGCACGATGAAGCCGCTCACGTAGTTGCTGGCGATCTTCTGCAGGCCGAACCCGAGGCCGACACCGAGGGCGCCGCTGAAGATCGAAAGCGCCGTGATGTCGATGCCCACCAGCGGCAGCGCCACCATGATGGCCAGGAACATCGTCGCCACGCGCACCAGCTTGCTGATCACGACGCGCGTGGACATCTCCACCGCGTCGGCGGCGAGGATGCGGCTTTCGCTGACCCGCGAGACCCAGGCCGCGAGGGTGAGCGTGAGTGCGAGCGCGGCGAGCGCCTGCATCACCAGCCAGAGCGTGATGCGGACCTTGTCCTTGCCCACCGAGATGCCGACGCCGTCGAGCGCTACTATGACCTCGGGCAGCAGGCCGGTGAGGTGCAGCGCCACGCCGATCCAGGCGATCCAGGCGATGGTCTTGATCGATGCGCGCAGGAAACCGCCCTCGGGAAGCACGTGGCCCAGGATGTAGACCGCGATGCGGATCGCCACCCAGGCGACGATAAGCGTCTGCACGATCTCCATCAGCGCGGCGCGCTGGAACTGCTGCAGGACGAGGCGCCCGGCGAATACAAAAAACAGCGCGAAGAGCGGGTACGCCACGCGCTCGAAATCCCCCGCGCCGAAGCGCCAGCGGGCGCTGGGCCTGACCTGCCTGCAGACCAGGCGCGCGGTGAAGAAGCCCAGGAGGATCGCAACCGTGGCCACGCCGACCTGCCACAGGATCACCTCGGGCGAGGGATCGCCGGCGATGCCTTCGACGAAACGCTTCAGGGGGGAGTAGTTGATGCCTTGGGCCATGGCGTGGATTGGCGGCGATGTTTCTCGAAATTTGCCACGAAAAGGCCGGTCACGTCGGGGTTGCCCGAGATCACGACCACGTTTTCCGCATTCCTGGACTGCGCGGCGTTGGTGAAGTTGTAGCTGCCGGTGACCACCGCTGCTTCCCGCGTGCCCGCGTCCAGGATGATCACCTTGTTGTGGGACGAGGCGTAGCTGGCGTTCAGGTACACATCCACGCCCGCGCGTCGCAGCGCCTTGAGGTGCAAGACGCCGCCACCCTGGTGCTGCGCGGCGTCGGCGATGATTTCCACCTCGAGGCCGCGCCTGCGCGCCGCGATGAGTGCATTGGCGATGCGGCGGTCGGTGAAGAGATAGGCCTGCACCTGCACGGTTTTCTTCGCTTCACCGATGCGCTTCACCAGCAGTGCGGCGATGTCGTCGCCGGGGGTGAAGGCGACTTCCACTTCCGCCGGTTCGGTTTTGTGCTGCGCGCTGGCCAAGGCCGGAACGCCGATGATCGCCGATGCCACGCCGATGCCCGCCGATAAAAGCCAAATGCTGAATGCTTGCCGGGCGTTGGTAGCTGCCTCCATACCCTGCGGAATTTTATCGGCGGCCATCGGCGTGGCATCGGCGATCATCGGCGTTCCCTGCCCTAGTTCTTGTCGCGCTCCATCACGGCGGCGAAAAAGCCGTCGGTGTCGTGCACGTGGGGGTAAAGGTGCAGATAGTCGCCGATCCCCTTGGGCTCGATGCCTTGTTTTGCCAGGATGTCTTTTGCGGATATCAGCTTGAAATCCGGATTCGCGGCGAGGAAGGCAGTGACGATGTCCTCGTTTTCCTCCGTCAGCAGGCTGCAGGTGCCGTAGACCAGGCGACCGCCGGGTTTGACCAGCGAGCCCGCCGCGGCCAGGATGTTGCGCTGCTTCTCGTTCAGTTCCGCCAGGCCCTCGACGGTCTGGCGCATCTTGAGGTCGGGGTTGCGCCGCAGCGTGCCCAGGCCCGTGCATGGCGCATCAACCAGCGCGCGATCGATCTTGCCGCGCAGGCGCTTGACCTTGACGTCGTTTTCGTTGGTGATGCGTTGCGGGAAGACGTTCGACAGGCCCGAGCGCTTGAGTCGCGGCGCGAGGTTGGCCAGGCGCTTGTCGGAGACATCGAACGCATAGAGGCGCCCCGAGGAGTTCATCGCGGCGCCCATCTGCAGCGTCTTGCCGCCGGCCCCGGCGCAGAAATCGACCACCATCTCGCCGCGCCTGGGTTCCACCAGCAGTCCGAGGATCTGGCTGCCTTCGTCCTGCACTTCCACGGCGCCGTCGAGGAACATCGGGTGGCGGTTGAGGGAGGGTTTTTCCTTCAGGCGCACGCCGATCGGGGACATCGGGGTCGGGCGCGCGGACATCTCGTCGAACTCCAGGCGATCGATCACCGCCTGGCGCGGCGCCTTCATGGTGTTGACGCGCAGATCCAGGGGTGCCGCCTGCTGCAGGCCGCGGCCGAGCTCCAGCACCTCGTCTTCGGAGAGCGTGCGGCGCAGCTTCTCGATCACCCAGTCCGGCAGGTCCGCGCGGATCCCGTACGGGAGCGTGTCCAGGTCGGTGGCCTTCAGCTTCGCGAGCCACGCACGCTCGTCGGCTTCCAGGACCGATTCGATCTGGCTCAGGCTGATGCCCTGCAGCTTCATCAGCGTGGCCAGCGCGACCTGGCGCGGCGTGGAGTTCGGCGTGACGTATTCGAGCGCGCGGCGCCGGCGCAGCGCGAGGTACACCGTGTCCGCGATGAGGGCGCGATCGCGCACGCCCAGGTTCTTGTGCAGGCGGAAATAATCACGCAGCACCGAATCGGCCGGGGCCCTGGCGGGCAGCACCAGCGTGAGCACTTCGACAATCGATGCGAGCTGCGCGCGGCTCAGGTTCATCGGGGGGGGGCCTCGCTCATGGTCAGGCGCGTGGCGACTTGCTCGACCACCAGGCGGTTGCGGGCCGCGGGAAACCGCAGCTTGACGGGCAGGTAGTGCTGGTCCACGCCGAGCCAGACATCCACAACTTCCTTCGGGTTGGCGGCATCGGTGTGGTTGAGGTGCAGCGCCCGCACGCGACCCAGGGGGATTTCGATTTCCTCCACCCCGAGCACCTTGAGGTGGAAGCGGTACATGCGCCGCTGCGTGAAGACCTGGAGATCGAAGCTTTCGCCCTTCGGCGGCACGTGGGCGAGCTGGAAGATCATCGACAGCCAGTCTACGGTGTTGTCCGCGAGCGCCGAGGTTTTTCTCTCGCCGTTGCGGTCGAAGGTCACCTGCCCCGCGGGCCAGTCGAATTCCAGTCCTTCGACGGGGCCGCCGGGCTTGCGCTCCGAGAACGCAAGCGGGCGCAGGCCCTTGCTGGTCACGGTGCCGCGGCTTTCCTGCACGATGCGGCCTTCCAGGAACAGCGTGAAGAAACCTTCCGCGGCGGCTTCGGCGCTGATGCGATAGGTGTCGCCCTCGCGCTCCCAGCGGTAGGAGGCGCGCCCATCGGCGAAAGCCGATGTCAGCTGGTAGTCGATCGACACGCTGGCCGGAAACTGCTGGCCGGGAAACGGATCCGGCTGCGGCGCCGCCAGGGGCGCGGCCGGCTGCGCGAGGGCGATTTTTTCCGGCACCGGCTCGGGCGGCGGCATCGGATCCGGCGCGGGCAGCACCTCCGGCGCGGCGGCCAATGGTTCGAGCCGGGTCGGTTCGAGGGCGGCGATTGCATCCGGAATTTCCGCCACCGGCCGCGACACGGGGGCGATGCGTGACCTCGGATGCGGCGATCGCACACGCGCGGGGCGCGGCGTGGCGGCGGGCGCGTCCACCACCGTGGGCGCCGCGGGATCCAGCGTGGCGGTGTACGCGGGACCGGTTGTTTCGCCTTCGGGCGAAAGCTGTTGCGGCAGCGAGACGAACATCGCGGCATGGAGCGCGGCCGAAACCATCACCGCCAGAAGTGTTGCGCGGTAGCGGTGGAGGAACGCGGCGCCCTTGCTCATCGGCGGCTCAGCGCGATTGCAGCGCGATGACGGTCTGCTCGAGCTTCAGGCCCCGGGGATCGTCGAACACGATGCGCACGGGGAAGTTGAAGCGGTCCCGGGCGAGCCAGACTTCCGCGCGGCGGTCCTTCGGATCCGAGACCACACGCTGGTAATGGCGCGTCTCGAAGGCGCCGGCCGGTGTTTCCAGCCGTTCCTCCTTCACGAACCGGTAGGTGTAGAGATCCACCTTGCGGCCGTTGGCCATGGAGAACTCCACCACGTCCCCGGGGCGCTCCAGGTTCATGAACTGGTACATGACCGAGATCCGGTCCTGCGTCTGCTTCGGCACCGGGACTTCGGTACGGCTGCCCTGGTAGGTCGAAAACATGACGCCTCGATCCCAGTCGAAGGTGGCGTCGATATCGCGCTTGCCATCGCGCGCGCGATGCTGCGTGAAGGTGAGGGGCTGCAGGCCGTGCGGCGCCATGCGCCCGGAGCTGGAGACCTCCAGCTGGTCGTCCATCAGCACCTTGAGCACGCCCTCCGGGCTGGTGACGCTGCGGATGCTGTACGTATCGCCCTTGCGCGTGAAGGTTTCCTTCACCCGTCCGACGGTCATGCCGGACGTGACCAACTGGTATTCGGCCGAAATTTCCACCGGCGCGGCGCCGGCCGCGGGGAAGGCGCAGAAAAGCAGTGCCGCGAGATATTTTTTCACTGGGGGTCCCGGGGTGAGATCACGCAATCGCCGGAAACGCCCGAGCCGCGGATCCGGATTACGTCGCCGGCCGTGAATTCGACCCGGCCTTCCAGGAACCATTGGACCGCCTGCGGATAAATTCGATGCTCCGCCTGGAGCACGCGTGCGGACAGGGACTTCTCGTCGTCGTCGGGCAACACCGGCACCGCGGCCTGGACCACGATGGGTCCGCTGTCGAGGGACGGGGTGACCACGTGCACGGTGCAGCCGTGCAGCTTCACCCCCGCGGCGAGCGCCCGCGCATGGGTGTGCAGCCCCGGGAACGCGGGCAGCAGCGACGGATGGATGTTGAGGATGCGACGCGGGAATTTCGCGATGAAGCCGGGGGTGAAGATCCGCATGAACCCGGCCAGCACGATGAGGTCCGGCCCGTAGCCGGCGATCGCCGTGGCCAGCGCCTCATCGAAGGCATCGCGGGTGGCGAACGCCTTGTGGTCGACAACCCGTGTTTCCAGCCCCCGCGCCTTCGCCCACTCGAGCCCGCCGGCGTCGGGGCGGTTGGAGATCACCGCTTTCACCTGCAGGCCGGTGCGGGCCTCCACGATCGCCTGCATGTTGCTGCCACGCCCGGAGATGAGGATGACCGCGGATTTCAGGTGACCACCGTCTGCGGCCCGCTGTTGCTTGCGGCGATGGCGCCGATCTCGAAGGCCTCGACCCCGTGGGCGGCGAGTGTATCCATGGCGGGCTTCACGTCCGCGGGCGACACGATCACCACCATGCCGATGCCGCAGTTGAACGTGCGGTGCATCTCGGCGGCGTCGATGTTGCCGTTTTTCATCAGCCAGCGGAACACCGAAGGCATCGGCCAGCGCGAGCTGTCCAGCCGCGCCACCAGGCCTTCGCGCAGCACACGCGGGATGTTTTCCGTGAGCCCGCCCCCGGTGATATGGGCGATGCCCTTGACCTTCACCCGGGCGATGGTGGCGAGCACCGGCTTCACGTAGATGCGCGTGGGTTCCAGCAAGGCGTCACCCAGGCGCCGGTCCTCGAACGGTTCGAACGGGTCGGCCGCGCTCACCGCGATCACCTTGCGCACCAGGGTGTAGCCGTTGGAATGCACGCCGCTCGAGGCCAGGCCAATCACGACGTCGCCCTGGGCGATGGTGCTGCCGTCGATGATCGATTCCTTGTCCACCAGGCCGACCGCGAAACCCGCGAGGTCGTATTCGTTGGGGTCGTACATGCCGGGCATTTCCGCGGTCTCCCCGCCGATCAGCGCGCAGCCCGCCTGTACGCAACCTTCCGCGATGCCCTTGACCACGTCGGCGGCCACGTCCACGTCGAGCTTGCCGCAGGCGAAGTAGTCGAGGAAAAAGGCCGGCTCCGCGCCCGATACCAGGATGTCGTTGACACTCATCGCCACCAGGTCGATGCCGATGGTGTCGTGTTTCTTCATCCGGAACGCGAGCTTGAGCTTGGTACCCACGCCGTCGGTGCCGGAGACCATCACGGGGTTCTTGTATTTCTTCGAGACCTCGAACAGGGCGCCGAAGCCGCCGATGCCGCCCAGCACTTCGGGGCGCATGGTTTTCTTCGCAAACGGCTTGATGCGTTCGACGAGAGCGTCGCCCGCTTCGATGTCCACGCCGGCATCGCGATATGTCAGGGAATGGTGCTTGCCGCTCACGGTGGAATCCTGTTGATTTCGAGGCGAAATTTTACCCGAGAACCGGGGACGCACCCTACTTTCCGGACTTGCCCCGGAAAGTAGGGTGCGTCCCCGGTTCCCGGGTCACCAGCGCCTCGATCATCACGGCCATGCGTTTGCCAGGCGTTCCGGGCGGC
>JBBREI010000173.1:0-7493 GCA_038203035.1 Burkholderiales bacterium | reverse complement strand
GCACAAACGCTCGCGTGGTTTCGGGCGGTGGCTGGTGAGCCCACCTCGGCCCTCGACCCCGAGATGATCAAGGAGGTGCTCGACGTGATCGTGGAGCTGGCCGGGCAGGGCATCACGATGCTGTGCGTGACCCACGAGATGGGTTTCGCCAAGGCGGTCGCCAACCGGGTGATTTTCATGGACCAGGGCCAGATCGTCGAGGAGAACAACCCCCACGATTTCTTCGACCATCCCAAGAGCGAGCGCACCCGCGACTTCCTCTCCAAGATCCTGGGGCACTGAGCCCTCGAACGCGGCGTGACGCGGGGTGTCGAACGGCCGCCGCGCGAATTCCAGGGAATTTTCCTGCGGCGGCGATGTTCACCGGAGGCGACTTACTTCCAAGGAGAGCGAAATGAATACGAATAGACGGTTTTGGCTCGGCGCGGCAGCCGTGACGGCAGCGGCGGGATTGCTGGCAGGCTGCGGTGGGATGATGCACGGCGACAGGGGTGGGATGATGCACGGCGACAGGATGGGTGGCGGCGGCCACGTGACTCTTTCGGGCGCCAACGAGGTGCCGCCCGTGACCACGGGCGCCTCGGGCATGGGCATGGTGCGAGTCGGCGCGGACGGTTCGGTCAGCGTCAACATCAAGGTCTCCGGGATGACCGCCACCGCGGCGCACATCCACGAAGCGGCGGCAGGCGCCAACGGCCCGGTGATCGTGCCCCTGACCAAGCAGGGCGACGACACTTTCACCTCCCCCGCGGGAGCCAAGTTCACCGAAAGCCAGCTCGCCGCCTACAAGGCGGGACGCACCTACATCAACGTCCACAGCGCCAAGAATCCCCCGGGCGAGATTCGCGCCCAGTTGAGCGGCAACTAGAAGGGAGCGGGAGGGCCCTGCCCCCCCGCCTCTATACCGCCAGCAGCATCTGCATGAGGTTCGGGATCCCCCGGCCCTGGTGGTAGCGGTCGCGCCCGATGTCGGTGGCGCTGGCGAGCAGGATCTTCTTCACCTCGTCGGGCCGGCCGCGGAACTCCCTGCGCACCGAGAGGAAGGCGGCCAGCAGGCCCGAGACGTGGGGCGCGGCCATGCTGGTGCCGCTTTCGAAGTGGTACAGGCTGGCGGGATCGGCGGCGCGGAAGCGTGAGTTGCACGAGCTGATGCGCTCGCCGGGCGCCACCACGTCGGGCTTGCAGCGCCCGTCGGCCGTGGGCCCGCGCGAGGAGAACGACGACACGCCGTAGAGGTGCGGCTGGTCGGCGTTCACCGAGCCCACCGCGATGCAGTCCTCGAGGTTGGCGGGATCGCCGATCGACATCTGCGCGTAGAGGTCGTATTCGCCATTGGGCGTGTCGATCGCAAGCTGCCCCTCGTTGCCGCTCGCCACCACCACCAGCACGCCGTCGCGCCACAACCGGCGCAGCTCCATGCAGATCGGCGAGAAGCCGCAGCCGTACACCGTGGCGTCGAACGGCCCGCCGAGGCTCAGGTTGAGCCCGTGGATCGCCAGGCCGCCGCTGGTGTTTTCGTTCTGCTCGGCGATGTGGTCGAGCGCCTTGATGATCCACGCGTCCTCGCCGTCGCCCTTGTCGTCGAGCACCTTGTAGACCACGAGCCGCGTCCTGGGCGCGACGCCGCGCTCGCGGCCGGGCTGCGGCGAGGTGCCCGCGATGATGCCGGCCACGTGGGTTCCGTGGCCGTCGGGGTCGCGCGCGGTTGGCAGCGGCACCGCGATCGGCCTGCCGCGCCGCGTGCAATCCCACACCTGCTTGATGTTCGCCCCGGCGAGAAAGTGCGGGTGGTTGGCACGCACGCCGGTGTCGAGCACCGCCCAGGTGATGCCTTCGCCCCCGGCGCCGAAGCTCGCCAGCGCCGCGTCGGCCTTGAGCACGCGCATGGAGCGAGCGGTGAGCTTCGACTTGCGCGAGCTGCGCCACACGGCGTAGATGCGCATGCCCTGGTGGAACTCGGCGACCCTGCGCAGCTCCGGCGCCGTGAGGTGCGCGGCCACGAAGCGGCGCAGCGTGTCGATGCGCGCCGCTTCCTTGTCGGCGACCAGCTTGCCGAGCATCGCGGCAGCCCGCTCGATCCGGTCATGCAGGAGCACGACGGGCGCTTCCTCGGCTTCGATGAGCTCCGTAACCTCGCGCTCCTCGCCGAGCGCCGGATACCCGGGCTCGAGCAGCTCGATCAGCACCGGGTGCCGGGCGTCGGGTACGGCCGCGAGCGACTCGGCCACGTCGCGCGCCAGGATGAAGCGCGACATCGTGTCCAGGCGCAGCGCGTCGTGCACCACGTGGCGCACGTCGGGATGCGCGAGGTAGCCGACCGCCGAGTGGGGGTTGAAGTCCATGAGCCGCCGGCTGCGCGCGTTGAGCACCAGTGCGTCGCGAATGAAGCCGCGCGGATCGAAGTCGCTCGCGAGGCCCTTGTCGAGCGCGACCGGATCGAGGGGGTCGGCGAAGTTGTTCCACTTCTCCACGCCCCTGGGCACCTCGAGGTCGCCGGGATCGAGAAAATCCTGTACCTCGCGGATTCCCAGGGGCGAGCCGAGCGTCACGTACTGGTTCACCGTGAGCCCGGTGTCCTCGAGCGCGCGCAGCACCTCGTAGGAGATGATCGTGCCCTGGCTGTGGGCGACGAGCGTGAACGGTTCGCCGCGCGCGGGCAGGGCTGCGAGCAGGCGCTTGCGCGCCTTGTCCCGCACGTCGTCGCGGAAGAAGTAGGCCGCGGTATCGGCGATGAACGCCTCGAGGAACTGCCTGGCGATCGGCTTCCTCATGAAGGCGGGCAGCGGCAGCACGCGCTTGCCGACGGCGGCGACTCCGAGCACCGGCACGCCGACCTGCGCGAGCAGCACGTCGGTCATCGCGCGCACCTCCGGATCCTCGGGGTCGACGCCCACGCGCTCGAGCGCGCCATCGACGTCGAGCACCGCGGCGTCCGCCTTGCGCCTCGAGGAGATCGAGGGCAGCGGTTCGCTCTTCGGGTGGAGGATGTCGGCCCAGTAGGCCATGCGGCTGCGGCTGCCCAGGTCGCGGCCGAAGAGCGCCAGGTCCCATTCGAGCTTGAGCTCCTCGGGGGGCGATTGCTGGCCGATTCCGTGGATGTAGATGACCATGCCGGGCGCGGCGCTACCCGCCTGCTTGCGGACCGCCCGCGCTCGGGCCGGGCGTTTCGATTTCGCGGCCATCTTTGCCTCCGTGGGGCGGATGGGGTGCGCTATCATCGCCCGAATCGTTCGGGAGATGCCATGTTGACGAGGCGCCGCCTGTTGCAGGGCGGAATCGCCGCCGGTTCGCTCTTCCTGCCGGCGCCGTTCGCCTGGGTGTGGGCGCAATCCGATGGGGCCACGCGCCTCATGCGCGCACCGAAGCTGGCGCTGGTCATCGGCAACAGCGCGTACCGCAACGTGGAGACTCTCCTCAATCCGGGCAACGACGCGCGCGCCATCGCCGCGGCGCTCGCCGAGTCCGGCTTCGCCGTGACCACGGTCCTCGATGCGCCGCGCGAGCGGCTTGCGGAGGCGATCCGGCTTCACGTCGAGGCGCTCTCGAAATCGAAGGGTGTCGGCCTTTTCTACTTCGCGGGCCACGGCGTGCAGCTCGCGTGGCGCAATTTCCTCCTGCCGGTCGACGCCGCCATCGCGAAGCTCGAGGACATCCCGGCGCAATGCGTGGACGTTTCCGAGTTGATCGGCGGGATCAAGAAGGCCGCCAACCCGATGAACGTGATCATCCTCGACGCCTGCCGCGAGAACCCGTTCGGGACGATCCGCGTGGAGCAGAAGGGCTTGAGCCAGATGGATGCTCCGTCCGGGACGCTGCTCGCCTATGCCACGGCGCCGGGCAACCTCGCGGCCGACGGAACGGTGGGCGCGAACGGCCTCTATACCGGCAACCTGCTGCGCGAGATGCGCGTGCGCGAGGCGAAGATCGAGGACGTTTTCAAGCGCGTGCGGCTCGGCGTGCGCCTCGCCTCCAAAGGTGCGCAGATTCCGTGGGAGAGCACCTCGCTCGAGGAGGATTTCTATTTCCTTCCGCCCGAGCAGCTGCGCAAGCTCTCGCAGGCCGAGGAGGAGCGGCTATTCGTCGAGGAGCGCGCGCTGTTCGAGAAGGCCCGCGAGGCGCGCGAGGCCGCGCGGCTGGAAGAATACCTGCGCCGCTATCCCAGCGGGCGCTTCGTGGAGCTCGCGCAGCTCATGCTCGACCGCCAGCTCGCCGCCAAGGGTGAGCAGCCGGTGCGGATCGCCTCCTCGCAAGGCAACCCCAACACCATCGGGACCGCGCGCGCCAACACCGACTTCAAGGTGGGCGACTTCTACGTCTACCGCCGCCGCGACCTGCGCGACGGCGCCGAGCGCCAGGGGCGCCAGAGGGTCACCGCGATCACCGACGACCAGGTGATCTTCAACGAGGGGCGCATGATCCTCGATCCGCTCGGCAACCAGATCCTGGCGGGCAACGGCAAGCGCTTCACGGCGCGCCAGGACATGCCGCTCGAGTACGTGGTCGGCAAGCGCTGGATCTCGCGCTTCGACGTCGTCGGTGGCGGAGCGGACGGCACCACGGAGATCGGCTACCGAATCGCCGCGCGCGAGACGCTCACGGTGCCGGCGGGAAAATTCGAATGCTTCCGCGTCGAGGGCCGCGGGTTCAACAGCAGCCCGTTTCGCCCGCCGCACGAAATCATCATCACGTTCTGGCTCGCGCCGGAGAAGCTGCGCCGCACCGTGGCCCTCGAGGAGAAGCGTTACCACCGCCAGCAGGTCCAGCACTGGGAGCGCAACGAGCTCGTGAACTTTCGCGAGGCGTGAGCGCGCGCTAGAGCGGCTTGCTCATCACCATGTCGACGCAGGTGTACCCAGCTTCCCGTAGAGCGCGATCGCGCGCGTGTTCCAGCCGTCTGACCCCATTCTAGGATTGGGGTCTGACCCCATTCTCCAGCCAGGCGAGGGCGAGCGCGCTGAGCGACGTCACCCCGAGCTTGAGGCAGGCCTCGTCCACGAAGAATCGCGGGCTGTGGTTGGGGGCGGCCCTGCGCAGGTCCACATCCGGCGGCGTGCAGCCCACGCGGATGAAGACGCCCGGGACCACCTTCTGGAAGCAGGAGAAGTCCTCCGCCCCGCAGACCTTGTCGACCACGCCCACGTTCGCCGCGCCTGCCACCCGCTGCAGCACCGGCACCGCGAAACCCATCAGCGCGGGGTCGTTCACCACCACGTCGTAGCCGCGCTTGATCTGGACGCGCGCCTTCGCGCCACCCGATTCCGCAATCATCTCGGTGATGCGCTTCACGTGGTCGTGGATCGCATCGCGCTGGCCTTCGTCGAAGGTGCGGATGGTGCCTTCCATCTTCACTTCGTCGGGAATGATGTTGTCGCGGTTGCCGCCGTGGAAGACACCCACGGTCACGACCGAAGGCTCCCGGGTCACCTCCATGCGGCGCGAGACGATGGTCTGCAGCCCCATCACGACCTGGGAGCCCACGACGATCGGATCCACGCCCAGCCACGGCATGGCGCCATGGGTCTGGTTGCCGCGTATGAAGATGCGCAACTCGTCGGACGAGGCCATCAGCGGGCCGGAGCGGTAGCCGATCTTGCCGGTGTGGTGGTTGGAAGTGACGTGCAGGCCGAAGATGGCGCCCACGCGCGGGTTTTCCATGCAGCCTTCGGCGATCATCATCTCGGCGCCGCCGCCTTCGTCGCCCGGTGCGCCTTCCTCCGCGGGCTGGAACAGGAACTTCACCGTGCCGCGCACGCGTTCGCGCATGCCGGCCAGCACTTCAGCCACACCCATCAGGATGGCGGTGTGTGCGTCGTGCCCGCAGGCGTGCATCACGCCGCATTGCATGCCGCCCCATTCGGTGCGCACGGTGCTCCTGAAGGCGACGTCGACCTCTTCGGCCACCGGAAGCGCATCCATGTCCGCGCGCAACGCCACCACCGGGCCCGGCAACCCACCCACCAGCACGCCGACGACGCCGGTGTAGGCCACCTTCTCCGTCACCTCGATGCCAAGCGACCTCAGATGGCCGGCGACGATCTTCGCCGTGCGCAACTCGCGGTTTCCGAGTTCCGGGTTCTGGTGGAAGTCGCGCCGCCACGCCACGACACGGGGTTCGATCCCTTTCACGCGGGATGCGATGTCGGATTCGAAGTTGTCCATCACTGGAGTCTAATCCCGCGTTGCGGCTATTTCGCCAGCAACACCGCGCCACTGACCAGGTAGACGCAACCGATCCCCGTCACCGTGACGCGGGTCCACAGGCGGAACTTCCTGTCGTCGATCCTTTCCAGCACGCGTTTTGAGAGCTGCGTGCCGACGAATGCCAGCACCACCATCATCGCCGCCGCCCACGCCGAGACCTCCGCGGCGCTGGTGGTGGCGATCACCACGCCGAAGTAGATGATTTTCATCAGGTGGGTGAGGCACTGGGTGAAGGCCTTGGTGGCAACCACAGCGTGGCGCCCCATCTTCGAGTGGATGAAGAAGACGTCGAGCACCGGGCCCGAGACGCCGGCCACCAGCGACAAGCCGGTGCAGAGGACCCCGGACGCGGTCGAATGCCCGCGCCGCTCCACGTTCAAGTGCAGCCTTTCGGGTAACGCGAGGCCCACGAACGGCATGAGCCCCAGCATGATCAGCGCCACGGGTTTGCTCGCGACCACCTGGATGAGGGCAAACAGCGCCATCGCCGCGGCGCCGCCGGCCGCGTAGCCGCGCATCACACGCCAGTCGATGGCATCGCGCAGCATGAAGGCGCGCCAGGCGTTGGAGGCCAGCTGCGTGATGCCGTGCATCATCATCGCCGCGGGCAGCGGCAGCACGGCCAGCAGGACGCCCATCAGGATCATGCCGCCCGCCATGCCGAGGATGCCCGAGATGAACGAGGTCACCACGGTGGAGGCGGCAAGCAGTGCGATGATGGGCCAGGTCATGGGATGGCATTCTGCGCGACAAGCGCGAAGGGGATGGACAATTTGCCCGCAGTTTTGGCCAAAAACCCGGCAGCCATGAAAAAAATCGCCATCGTTGCGTTCGACGAAGCCCAGATCCTCGACATCGCGGGCCCCATGGAGATGTTCCGTGGCGCAACCGTCGCGGTGCGCGAGCGCCGCGCGCATGCGGCCCCTGCGTACGACATCCACATCGTCGCCCGCCACGCGGGGCCGGTGCGCACGTCGTGCGGGCTCACCATCGTGGCAACGGGCGCGTTTGCGCAGGCGCCAAGCGACGTCGATACCCTGATCGTGGCCGGCGGCGTGATGGACGAGGCGTTGCGCGACGCGTCGCTGCTGGGCTACGTGCGGGAAACGGCGCGGCTGGCGCGCCGCGTGGTGGCCATCGGCACCGGCACCTTCGTGCTCGCCACCGCGGGGCTCCTCGACGGGCGCCGCGCGACCACCCACTGGCGCGCCTGCGAGCATCTCGCCTCCCTCTTTCCGGAGATCCGCGTCGAGCGCGACCAGGTGTTCGTGAAGGACGGCAAGTTCCAGACC
>JBBREI010000172.1:0-7500 GCA_038203035.1 Burkholderiales bacterium | reverse complement strand
CATCGTATGGATGTACGCCGCGCATGGCAAGAGCGTCAAGGCCGGTGTGGCCTGGTACGGCGGCGTCGAAGGCGCGCCCACGGAGCTCAAGCCGAAGAATCCCATCGACGTCGTCGCGAGCATCAACGCGCCGGTGCTGGGCCTCTACGGCGGCGCGGACCCGGGCATCCCCAACGAAGGCGTCGACCGCATGCGTGCGGCCCTCAAGGCGGCGGGCAAGCCAAGCGAGATCCACACCTATCCCGACACGCCCCATGGCTTCCATGCCGATTACCGGGCCTCGTACCGCAAGGACAAGGCCGAGGACGGCTGGAACCGGGCCCTCGCGTGGTTCAAGAAAAACGGCGTCGCCTGACGCTTGCCGCTTCGGGCCGGAGCGCCGGGTGATGGAGCAGGCCACCCAGCTCCGGCAGGAGGCGTTCGATCAGCTGCGCGCGATCCTCGCGGACCGCGCGCTTTCCACTGTGTTCCAGCCGATCTTCGGGTTTCGCGAAGGGCGCATCGTCGCCTACGAGGCGCTGGTGCGCGGGCCGGCGGATTCCATGCTCCAGGCGCCCGCGGATCTTTTCGGCGCCGCGCGGCAGGCCGGGCTCGGCGTCGAGCTCAACATCGTCTGCGTGCAGGAGATCCTGCGCGCCTTCGCCGGGGCCGGGCTCGAGGGCAACCTCTTCCTCAACATCTCGCCGCTGCTCATCATGCAGCGCGGCTTCGAGCAGGAGCGCGCCCGCCGGTTCATGCGTGCGCTGGACCTGGAGCCGGCGCGTGTGGTGATCGAGCTCACCGAGGACTATCCCACCGCCGATTTCCGCTTCGTGCACGAGTCGCTCATGCTCTACCGGGCGATGGGATTCCGCGTCGCCATCGACGACCTGGGCGAGGGTTTCGCAAGCCTGCGGCTGTGGTCGGAGCTGAAGCCCGAATACGTGAAGGCCGACAAACATTTCGTCTGCGGCATCTCGCGCGATCCGGTGAAGCTGCAATTCCTGCGCGCGATCCAGCACATCGCCGAAAGCAGCGGCTCGCAGGTGATCGCCGAGGGCATCGAGGGGGCCGAGGATTTTCGCATCGCCAAGGACATCGGCATTGCCTGTGGGCAGGGCGGGTTCATCGGCCGCCCCGCCGCGGCGCCGAATACGCGCCTCACGGGCGAGGCGGAGCTGGCATTCGCGGATTCGCGCGTGCCGGTGGTGGCGACCCCGCGGCTGCGCGCGGGGACGGAGCCGCGCGCGCAGGACTTCCTTCGCGCGGTTCAACCGGCACAACCCGCCGACACGATTGCGCAGGTCCTGCAGGTTTTGTCCGCGCAGCCCCAGCTCACCGCGATCCCGGTGATCGATGGCGACGCCCTGCTGGGTGTTGTTTCGCGAACGCAGCTGGATCGGGTGGCCGCCGCCCCCGACGCGGCGCGCCTGACCGCACGGCCGTGTGTGGACGTCGTGGACGAGTCGCCGATCAGGGTTGAAGCCGCCCTCGACCTGTCCGCGCTCACGGCGTTGCTGGTGGAATCCGATGCGCGCCGCCTCGCCGACGGCTTCGTGATCGTCACCCGTGGGCGTTACCTCGGCATGGGCACCAGCGCGGACGTCATGCGCGCGTTGCAGACATCGCGCGTGCTCGCGGCCCGCTACACCAATCCGCTCACCATGCTGCCGGGACAGGTCCCCCTCAACGAACACCTCGAGCGGCTGCTGGCGAGCCCGGTCGCGTTCACCGCCTGGTTCGTCGAGGTCGACCGCATGCGCGGCCTCAACGATTGCCGCGGATTCGAGCAGGGGGACGCGCTGATCCACGACGTCGCGCGCATGCTGGAGGGAATTTGCCAGCCCGGCGTCGATTTCGTCGGGCACATCGCGGGCAGCCGCTTCGTGGTCCTCATGCAGAGCGAGGACTGGAAGGCCCGCGCGCAGCGGGCGCTGGCGCAATTTCCCGCCGCCGGCGCACCACACGTGGGGGCGGAAGCCGTCGAGCGCGGCTACTTCGCGGCCCGGGGCCGCGACGGCATCGATCGCGTGAGGCCCCTGCCGCGGATGGTTGCCGGCATCGTCCCGGTGCTGCCCGGCGTGTTCGAGTCACGCCACGAGGTCGTCGCGTGCGCCAAGCAGGCCGCGCGGGAAGCGATGAAACTGGCCGGCAGCGCGATCCACGTCGACGAGCAGCAGGGCAACGCCTACCCGCAATCGATCCTGTTTTGAGGAGCCGGGCGGTGTCGCCCGAAAGTTGTCTCTGACACCGGATTTCTAGGCCCGCCGCCAGACCTGCCAGCGTTCCTTGCCCTTGAAGACGTCGATCGAATCGGGCACCGGCGCGTCCTCGAGTCGCTCGAATGCGGGCGCGAGCAGCTGCTCGAGTTCGGCGGGCGTGTGCAGCGGGAAGGGCGGGCCGCGTTCTCCGGCATCAAAATAGAAATAGCCAGCGAGGACACCGCCGGGCTGCACCAGCTCGGCCACGCGCAGCGCCCACCCCCCCCAAAGCCCGCGGGGAAGGGCGCAGAGGAAGGCACGTTCGTAGACCACCGCAAACGGCGCTTCGGGCAGCGCGGCGAAGAAATCGCCGTGGCGCACGCGGGCGCCATGGGGACCCAGGACCGCGCGGGCCGCCGCAAGCGCTTCGTGGCTGAAATCGATGCCGAGCACATCCCACCCGCTTTCGGCGAAGAAACAAACGTCCCGGGCGCTGCCGCATCCGGGGACAAGCACCGAACGGGGCCCACCCGCGGCGGCAACAAAAGCGTGCAACTGTCGGGGCACGCGCCCCGCGTCCCACGGCGTGAAGCGTTCGCCGTACCGCAGGTCCCAGAACTTCGCGCCCGCCGGGTCGAGCTTCGGAAACGAGGGGATATCCACCCCCGAATGGTAACGCCGAACGGCTATACTTCAGCGCACGCCACGCACTTCATGATCCTTCGTTTTCTCCTCCTCCCATTGGCCGCTTTCCTCGCGGCCTGCTCCTCCGGTTCCGAGTCCCCGCGGTCGGCCATCGCGTTGACCGCTTGCCGGCTGCCCGGCATGGAGGCGCCGGCGCGTTGCGGCACAATCGAAGTGTGGGAAAACCGCGAGGCCCGCGCCGGCCGGCGGATCACGTTGCGTGTGGCGGTTGTCCCCGCGAAGCTGCGAGCGCGCGAGCCCGACCCGATTGTGGTCATCGCGGGCGGTCCGGGGCAGGGGGCGGTGTCGCTGGCGGCGCAGGTGATGCCGCTTTTCGGGCGCCTGAACGATGCGCGCGACGTGGTGTTCCTGGACCAGCGCGGCACCGGCAAGTCCAACCCGCTCGACTGCCAGGACGAAGGGCAGCCGGCACAGACGCTGTTCGAGGACGCGCTGCCCGAACGCCTGGTGGCGAGCTGCCTTGCGAAGCTCGATGCCGACCCGCGCCAGTACGTGACGCCGGTTGCGGTCGAGGACCTCGACGAGGTCCGCGCCGCGCTGGGCTACGACAGGCTCAACCTCTGGGGCGGCTCCTATGGCACGCGCGCGGCGCTTGAATACGTCCGCCGCCACGGCGAACACGTGCGCTCGATCATCCTCGACGGCGTCGCGCCCGCCACGATGAAGCTGCCGCTTTCGTTTGTGCCCGATGGCGACGCCGCGCTCTCCCGCCTGATCGAGGCGTGCGAAGGCGAGGCGCAGTGCCGCAAGGCGTACCCGGACCTGCGCGTATTGATCGCGTCGCTGCGCGGGCAGCTCGCCCGCCGCCCGGCGCGCACCACGATCGAGGATCCCCGCACCGGCGACCGGACCTCGATCCAGGTGAACGAAAACGTGTTCCTCACCGGCCTCTTCCGCCCGCTCTACGTGGCCGAGCTCGCGAGCCTGCTGCCGCTGGGCATCTCGGCGGCGGCCTCCGGCGACTTCAACCCGCTGCTGGCCCAGAACCTGGAGCTCGCCGACGACATCGCCGAGAACCTGTCGATCGGCATGCACCTGTCGGTGATCTGCGCCGAGGACATCCCGCGCATCACCCCGGAGGACCTGGAGCAGCTGTCGCAATCCTTCTTCGGCCGCTCGCTGGTGGATGATTTCGTGCGCGCGTGCCGCCTGTGGCCGCGCGGCAAGCTGCCCGCGGACTACTACACGCCGGTGCACTCGGAGGTGCCCGCGCTGATCCTGTCCGGCGGCATCGACCCGGCCACGCCGCCGCGCCACGGCGACCTGGTTGCCGCCACGCTGCCCAATGCGCGCCACTTCGTCGCGCCCGCCCTCGGCCACGGGGTCAGCCTGCACGGCTGCGCGCCGCGCCTGATCGAAAGTTTCGTGCGCAGCGGCAGCGCCAGGGACCTCGACGGGAAATGCCTCCAGCGCATTCCGCGCCCGATGTTCGTGATGCCCCTCGGCGGGGCGCGGTGAGCGGGCCATGATCGAGGCCAGAAGCCTTGCCAAGCGGTTCGAAGGCGTCGACGCGGTGCGCCAGGTCTCGTTTGTCGCCCCCGACGGCGCGATCACCGGCCTGCTCGGGCCCAACGGCGCCGGCAAGACGACGACGCTGCGCATGATCTCGACGCTGGTGGCGCCGACGCAGGGATCGGCACTTGTGGATGGGGTGGACGGGGCGGCCGATCCGCTGGCGGTGCGCGCGGGCATCGGCATGCTTTCCGATGCGCGCGGGCTCTACGGGCGCCTCACGGCGCGGGAAAATATCGCCTACTACGGCGCGCTGCGGGGCATGGCGCCCGCGCAGGTGCAATCGGCCGTCACGCGACTGGGTGAAATGCTCGACATGGGCGCGCTCCTGGACCGGCGCACCGACGGCTTCTCGCAGGGCGAGCGCATGAAGGTGGCGATTGCCCGCACCCTGGTGCACGACCCGCCCAACGTCATGCTCGACGAGCCGAGCAACGGCCTGGACGTGATGACCACGCGCAACCTGCGCGAGGTCATCAAGCGCCTGCGCGAGGCCGGCAAGTGCGTGCTCTTCTCGAGCCACGTGATGCAGGAAGTCTCCGCGCTGTGCGACAACATCGTGATCGTGGCGCGTGGGACCGTGGTCGCCAGCGGCAGCGCGCCCGAGCTGCTCGCGGCCAGCGGCTGCTCCAACCTCGAGGACGCGTTCGTTCGCCTCGCGGGCGAGCAGGGCGCGCCATGAGGCCGGCGCTGCTTGTCGTTTTTCTCAAGGAACTGCGCGACGCCCTGCGCGACCGGCGCACCGCGCTGATGGTGCTGGTGGCCTCGATCCTCACCGGTCCGGTCACGCTGATCCTGGTGGCCCAGTTCGTCTCCGGGCTCGAGGAAAAGGCGTCGACGCTCAAGGTGCGCATGGTGGGCCAGGAACACGCGCCGGCGCTGGTCAACTTCCTGCGCCGCAACGACGTCGAGATCGAGGCGGCGCCGCCGGATTACGAGCCACGGATCAAGGAAGGCCGCCTCGACGCGGTGATTGTGGTGCCGGCCGATTTCGACGAACGCTACCTCGCCGGCGACGGCGCGAAGGTGGAGATCTTCTACGACGATTCGCGCACCGATTCGAGCCCCTCGATCCGGCAGGCGGAACGGCTGCTGCGTGCGTTCAACCGCGAGACCGGCATGTTGCGCATGATCGCGCGCGGCGTGAGCCCGGATCTGACCGAACCGGTGAAGGTGCAGCACGTGAACGCCGCCACGCCGAGGCAGAAGGGCGCGGTGCTGCTGTTCCTGATCTCGATGTTCGCGATCCTCTCGCCGCTGCTGGGAGGCATGACCATCGCCATCGATTCGACGGCGGGCGAACGCGAGCGCGGATCGCTCGAGCCGCTGCTCGCCAACCCGGTGCCGATCGGACAGGTGGTGATGGGCAAGTGGCTCGCGGCGTGGGCGTTTGCGTCGGGCGTGGCGATCCTCACGCTCGGCGGCTTCGTGATCGCGGCCTCGTTGTATGCCCAGAAGCGGCTTGCGTCGTTCATGGCATTCGGGGCGCCCGAATTCGTGCAGTTCGTCGCGGTGGTGGTGCCGTTCGCGGCCATGACCTCGGCGATCCAGATGCTGATCTGCACCTATGGGCGTTCGTACCGGGAAGCCCAGACGTACGTGAGCTACCTCGCCACGGCGGTTTCGTTTGTCCCGCTGGTGGTGATGTTCTCGGGGCTCAAGGATGCGTTCTGGCAGCTCATGGTGCCGGTGCTGGGCCAGCAGATGGTGCTCTCGCGCGTGGTGCGCGGCGATGCCTTCACCTTCGCGGATTGGGCGGTGCCCAGCGCGGTGGCCCTGCTGGTCGCGGCGGCGGGCGTGGCGATGGTGTCGCGGCTGCTGCGCGATGAGCGCATTGTCTTCGGCAGGAACTGACCAAAGCAGGATCGATGAAAAACAAGGTCTCACCCGCCGATCTGGCCGCGGTGTTCGAGCCCGGCGGGGTGCTCTCGAAGGCCGTGCCGGGGTTCAAGCATCGTCCGCAGCAGGTCGAATTCGCCGGCGCCGTGCTGGCCGCGATCGAATCGGGCGGCGCATTGATCGCCGAAGCCGGCACCGGCACCAGCAAGACCTTTGCCTACCTGGTCCCGGCCCTGCTGGCGGGCGGGCGCGTGATCCTGTCCACCGGGACCAAGACGCTGCAGGACCAGCTCTTCCATCGCGACCTGCCGCGGGTGCGGGCGGCGCTGGGCGTGTCGATCAACACCGCGCTGCTCAAGGGGCGCGCGAACTACGTCTGCCTGCACCACCTGGATGCGGCGGCGCAGCAGGGCACCTTCGGCGCGCGCGAAGAAGTCGCGCACATCCACAAGATCAGGAGCTTCGCGGCGCGCACCATGACCGGGGACCGCAGCGAATGCGCGGATGTCCCGGAAAACTCGCCGGCGTGGGTCCAGGCCACCTCGACGCGCGAGAACTGCCTGGGTTCCAGCTGCGGGCGCTACCAGGATTGTTTCGTGATGAAGGCGCGCAAGCGCGCCGCCGACGCCGACCTGATCGTGGTGAACCACCACCTGTTCTTCGCCGACGTGGCGCTGCGCGACGAAGGCGCGGCGGACCTGCTGCCGGCCGCCAACACCGTGATCTTCGACGAGGCGCACCACCTTCCGGACCTGGCGCGCCTCTTCTTCGGCGAATCCGTTTCAACCACGCAGCTGGTGGAACTTGCGCGCGACGTGCGCATCGCCGAAGCGCAACACGCGCGCGAGAGCAACGTGATGGGCGATGCCGCCGACGACGTGGAGAAAGCCGCGCGCGACGTGCGGCTGGCGCTGGGCAACGCCGCGGGCCGTGTCGCCCTGAGCGCGATCCGCGACCGCAAGGTGTTTGATGCCTCGCTCGACAAGCTCGCCGTGGAGCTGACGGCGCTGGTCGAGAAGCTCCAGGGGCAGGAAGAGCGCGCGGAGGAAATCCGCAATTGCCGAGCCCGTGCCGGCGAATACCTGGGCCGTGTCGCCGAGTGGCGCGAGGCCGACGCGCGGCCGAGGGAAAACGCCTATGGCGAGGCGGACGGAGGTGACGTCGTGCGCTGGATCGAAGCCTATGCACATTCGGCCGCGCTCTACGTGACGCCGCTGGACGTGGGCCGCTTCTTCAACGCCCAGATGCAGGGCGGCGAGAAGGC
>JBBREI010000171.1:0-7515 GCA_038203035.1 Burkholderiales bacterium | reverse complement strand
GAAAGGTGGCGCGAGGTTCCGTTGCCCGCCGAGCCGCAGTTGATCTTGCCGGGATTCGCCCGGGCTAGGCGAGCAGTTCGGGCAGGGTCCTCGCCGGCACGCGGTTCGCGGCGACCAGGACGTCGGGGAAAATCGCCGCCGTCGTCACCGGGACGAGGTCCTTCTCCAGGTCGTAGGCGAGGTTCTTGTAGGCGGATGCGGCAACGGCGCCATGCACCGAGTACAGCAGCACGGTGCAGCCGTCGGGGGCGGCCTTGGCGGCGACCGAGGCGCCGATGGTGCCACCGGCCCCGCCGCGATTCTCGATCTTAGGCAGGAATGGTGAAATGCCTATCGCGGAACAGCCGCAGGCAGGCATCCGCCGCGTCGGCATCGTAGGCCGTGCCGCGCCCGCGCTCGATTTCGGCCAGGGCTGCAGGAATACCGAGGCCGACGCGATAGGGGCGATGCGAGGACATCGCCTCCATCACGTCGGCCACTGCCATGATGCGCGCCTCGAGGAGGATCTCCTCCCCCTTGAGGCCGCGCGGATAGCCGCTGCCGTCGACGCGCTCGTGGTGCTGCAACGCGACCTGTGCCACCGGCCATGGAAACTCGACGTTCTTGAGCACTTCGAAACCCTGCTCGGCATGGCCCTTGATCAGGGAGAACTCGACCGGACTCAGCTTGCCGGGTTTGGAGAGCAATTCGGCCGGGATCGAGATCTTGCCGACGTCGTGCAGGTAACCGGCGACGCGCAGGCCTTCCTGCCGGGGCGCGTCGAAGCCCATCTCAGCGCCGATCGCCACGGCGATTTCCGCCACGCGCCGCTCGTGTCCGGCGGTATAGGGATCGCGCATTTCGGAGAGGTTCATCGCCACCTCCACCGTGCGCATGAATGCCAATCTGAGCTGCTCGTTGTAGCGCTGGGTCTGCTCTTCGGACTCCTTGCGCTCGGTGATATCCGACACCAGGCCGTCGAGGCGCAACGGGCCCCCATCGGCATCGCGCACGAGCGTCGCGCTGATTTGCGTCCAGCGAACCTCGCCATCCGGGCGCACGATGCGCAGTTCCGCCTCGGCACTTCCCTCGGCGCGCGCCTTCCGCTCCGCCTCCCGCGCGATTTCGAGATCCTCGGGATGGACCACCTTCATCCAGAGTTGCGGGTCGTCGAAGAACGCCTGCACCGGCCGGCCGTAGACGGCCTCCGTGGCACGATTCATGTAAAGCATCTTTCCGGCTTTCAGGTCGACCGACCAGATCACCTGGTCGATGCCGGAGAGGATTTCTTCCAGGCGCGCCTGCGCTGCATCACGCTCTTGGTTAGCGCGCTGCTCGTCCTCGAGCACGCTGAGCAGCAACTTGCGATCCAATGCGGCCGCATCCCGCGCCGGGACCTGGCCCTGTTCGGCTTGCTGCAGCCTGGCGCGCAGGCTTTCGATTTCTGCACCCGGCGTGGTCGAAGTATTTTCCGGGGTCATTGGCCGGCCTTCGTCGGAGGATTGCCGTGGGGCAGGCCCGCGGCGCCATCGTCTTCCGCGCTTGCGTAACGCGGCGGCAGGCCGGCCTGCTTCAGCAGATCGTTGACTTCGCCCTTCAGCTTTAGTGTGCGCTCCTCCCTGCCCCGCATCGCGCGGTACCAGCTGCGCAGTTCGTCATATTGGTCAAGCAGGGTGGCCTCCGCTTTCTTGCGGCGCGCTTCGCGGTCGAAATTGTCGAGCGCGAAGCTGATGCCGGCGGCTATCTCCATGAGCAGCCCCTGCGTCGCCTCATCGAACATCGCGACGCGCTCGGAATAGATTGTCAGGGCGCCGACGACAGCCCCGTTGCGGCGCAACGGCAAGGCAGCCGTGCTTCCCCAACCATATTGGGCCCCGCGCTCGTGCCAGGCCGCGGTTCGCGGATCGTTCCTGAAGTCCTGGCACCAGTAGGGCAGGTTCTCGCGTATCGCGGTGCCGGTGGGACCTTGCCCGGTCGGCTCCCCCTCGTCCAGGGAAATGACGATTCCATCGAGATAGGCATGGCCCTCGCCCGCGTGCGCCGACGGCATGATCTGGCCCTTGTCATCCACAACCCCGACCCAGGCGAGCTTCATGCCGCCCTGCTCCACGGCCGCGGCGCAAACCTGCGCGAACAAGGCCTGCTCATCCTCGCACCGCACGATGGCCTCGTTACACTTGCTCAGGGTCGCGTACATGCGCACCAGGGCTTCGATCCTTTCATGCGCGATCTCGCTGTCGGTCACATCCATCGCCATGCTGATCGCCAACCGGCCGGCCTCGGAGGTCGATCCCAATCCGACAGACATGAAACTCCAGACGCGCGACTCGCCGTCCCGAGTCCGGATCGTGTATTCGCCCTCCTTGACCGCCTTCGTCGCGCCGTACAGGCGATCGATATCCGCCTGCACCAGCTGCCTGCGTTCCCCGTAGGCGCGCTCCGTCCAGGCAGCGGTGGTGGGTATGTCCGCGAGGGTGTAGCCGGTGATCTCGGTCCAGGCCTGGCTGATCATCATGACCTCGCCGTGTTCCGCATGCAGCATGATCGGGATGGGTGCCGACTCGATTGCGCGGCGCAGCCGCGATTCGCTCTCACGCAGGGTCAACTCGGCAAGCGTCCGCTGGGTGATGTCCTGGATCGTCGCGACAAAGAACTCCACCGCGCCGTCCGGCTTGCGCCGGCACTTGACGTCGATCGTCGCATGCACGATGTCTCCGTCCTTGCGTACGAACCGCTTTTCCATCGCATAGCCTTCCGACTCGCCGCGCACTACCTGGTCGAACTCGGCGACGTCCTTGTCGAGATCCTCCGGATGGGTCATTTCCGCCCAGCTCAGATGGCCGAGTTCCTCGCGGGAATAGCCGAGGATCCCGCACAGCTCGTCGTTGAATCGCACCCAGCGCTTGGTTTCCGGCGAGGTGATCGCCATGCCGACGAACGGCAGGTCGAAGAACAGCTTGAACCGCCGGTCCGATTCGATCTGGCTCGCAGCCTGGTCCGCCCGGCGCTGCGCGCGCCAGAATGCGGCCAAAGCGATCGCAAGCAGGATGACCGCCAACAACGCAAACAGGCCGACCCACAGCGCGGTGTCGCGCGCCCCGGACAGCGCTTCTGCGCGATCGAGCTTCGCCACCAGGCGCCAGTCCGTCCCGGCGATGGGCCACCATGCCGCCAGCACCGGGACGCCGCGATAGTCCCTACCCCGCAGCGTGCCCGGTTGCTGTGCGTTTACCGCGGCGGCCGCCGGCAGCGTGGCATTCGAAGGCGGCTCGCGCAGGCTCATCGCGGTTCCGCTGCGGTGGCGCAGCTCGTTCAGGTAAAGCACCGAATCGCCATCGCGCCTCGCCAGCAGGAACTCGCCGCTTTCACTTGCCGAAGGCCAGGTCTGTATGGTGGGGAACAGGAAACGCTGCGGGCTGACGTGCAAAACCACCAGCCCGACCGGTTCGTGCCCGCCCGCTGTCGGCTGGCGCAGTGGCGCGACAACATCCAGGTGCAGCTCGTTTTGCGCATCGCGCAGCAGCGGGCCTATCCGGACCTGGCCATCGGCAAGCGCACCGGCGAACAGGTCTCGCGTTTCCTTCGGCAGAATGTGGTCGTTGCCGTATCCGAGCAGTGGGCGCCCGGTCGCGTCGAGCAGGCTGACCGCGTCGTAGCCGAAGCGCTGGATCAGCGCTTCCAGGCGATTCCTGATGACCTCGCGCTCATGCGCATCCTGTGTCAGGCGAAACTTGACCACGCGCTCGACGAATCCGATGCTCGCCGCAAGCGCATTGGCGTCTCCCCGGCGCTCGGCCAGCCAGCTTTCGATCTGTTCCGACTTGAGCCTTGCATTCGCCGTGAGGTCGGCGAACGCGCCCTGCTCGCCCTCCCGCGCTTGCAGCGTGTAGACACCAATTCCGATCAGCGGCACGCTTGCCACCATCACCAGCATCAGGGTGAGCAGGCTGCCCCGCCCCCGGCTCGTCCGCTGCGGCGGGTCCTCCACGGGATCCGGCTCGCTGGTGCGCAGCAGGAGGTAGAGCATTGCGCTCGTCACGACGACGAACGCGAGCCCCTTGAAAAGTTCCACCCGTGACTGCGTGAGCGGGTCGCTTACCGCGAAGTCCAGCAGCGTCCCGGACGCGACGATCCATAGTGCAGCAGCGGCCGCATACAGAAGTGCGCTGGTGGAAGCAGTAAAGCGGGTACGCACCTGACCCTCCTTTCAGGATGACGGTCGCAATCGCGCACCTCGTACGACAAGAAACGTGTGCAAGGCACACCGCCGGCGTGCGGTGCCCGGCGACGGCAACTCGTCGCGTTCGGTCCTAGCCCCGTCCATTCGGGGAGTATCCCGGCTGAGCCGCCGGACATCAAGGAGCCGTCTGGCATGCCACTTCCCACGGCTTCGATCCGAACAAACGATAACGGCCGGTCGCCGCAGCGTTCGCGAGGCGTGATCGCGGGCCCCTACTGTGCGGCATGCGGGGATACCGAAGGGTCTCAAGCTCGTGCCCAGGAGCGCGACAATCACGCTCTTCGAGGTATTCGCCGAGTAGCGCCGAAACCATGCAACCCTCTGCGCCCGTTCTTTCGCCCGCCGGCCTGCGACGATTCGCCGAGCTGCGACGCGAGGCCGTGGATGCGGTGACGGAGCGATTTCTAACCGAGCACCGGGAAGCCTACGCGGCGCTCGGGCCGCGGGGGCGGCAGGCGTGCGGCGAAGACCTCGCCTTCCACTTGGAATTCCTGCGGCCGGTGCTCGAGTTCGGACTTCCCGACCCGATGACGGACTATCTAGCCTGGCTCACCGGGGTCCTGCTCACGCGCGGCATCGCCGCGTCGCACGTCCCGTTGTCGCTCGATTGGCTGGCGCAGTTCTTCTTGTCGCGCATGGAGGCGGCCGAAGGCGCCATCGTCGCCGGTGCGCTGCGGGCGGCGAAGGCCGCGCTGGCCCAGAGGCTGGCCGCTCCGAAGGCGGACGCGATGCCGGCCGGGGAGTGGCCCGAATGCCTGGAGTTCAAGCAGGCGCTCCTGGCGGGAGACCAGCGGCAGGCCTCGGCGATCATCGAGGGCTGCATCGCCGACGGGCGCGGCCTGGTCGGGGCAGAGCTGCACGTCATCCAGCCTGCGCTGTACCGGATCGGGCTCAAATGGCAGCACAACGAGGTGAGCGTGGCGCAGGAGCATCTCGCGACCGCGATCGCCCAGACGGTGATGGCGCTCGGCGTCGGCCGGTCGCAGGTGCCGGCGCCGCTCGGCCGGAAGGTGCTGCTCGCCTGCGTCGCGGGCAACCATCACGCGGTCGGGCTCCAGATGGTTGCGGACGCCTTCGAGCTCGGCGGCTGGTCGGTCCAGAACCTCGGCGCGGACGTCCCGACCCAAGCGTTGGTCGCCCAGGTCGCCGCCTGGCGTCCGCATCTCGTCGGCCTGTCGATCTCCTTCGCCCACCAGTTGCCCACGGCGCGGGGGGCAGTGTCTCAATTGCAGGCGACGCTCGGCGACGCTCGGCCCCCCGTGATCCTCGGAGGCTTGGCGATCAACGGCTTCAACGCCCTCGCCGCGCACGTCGGGGCCGAGGGCTGGAGTCCCGATTCGTCCGCCGCCGTCGTTGCGGGGACGGCGCTGGCGGGCAATAACGCTTGACCATCCAGGTGCTGTCGCACAAGGTTGCGGACCTGCTCGCGATCGCCACCGCACGGCTGGACTCCTCCGGCGTCCTGCTGGAGGCCAACGCCGGTTTCCTTCGCCTGCTGGGCGATGGCGGCGCGCACGCCGTGGGCACAAACGTCGCGCGATTCTTCATGCAGCCCGGCTTCACGTTCCTCGCCCGCGATGCGCCGAGCGAGCAGGAGGGCGAATATCGCGGCCTGCTGACGATCGGTGACTACGCGGTAAAGACGCGAAGCCTGCGCGGTCGGGTATGGCGGGCGGGCGACGATGTGTTGCTGCTTGCCGAATTCGACATCGAGGAGCTCGAGCGCATCACCGAACGGGTGCTCGAGTTGAACGGCGAGCTCAACGCCTCGCAGCGTGCGCTCGCGCAGGCGAACAACGCGCTCGAGCAGCGCGAGGCGCAGATCGTGGAAACATCGCTTACCGATGCGCTCACCGGCGTGGGCAACCGCCGCAAGCTCGAGCAGGCGCTGGCGGCAGAGATGAGCCGCGCGCGGCGCCAACACGGCCCGCTGAGCGCGCTGATGATGGATCTCGACCACTTCAAGCGCGTGAACGACCAGTACGGCCACGGCGGCGGGGACAAGGTGCTCGTGCGTTTCTCCGAGCTGCTGCGCGCCCAGACGCGGCCAACCGACATCGTGGCCCGGTACGGCGGTGAAGAGTTCGTGGTGCTCCTGCCGCATACCGACCTGGCCTGCGCCGCCGCGCTCGGCGAGCGCATCCGGCGCATCGTCGGGGCCGAAACCATCGCGCCCGTCACGGCGCCGGTCACTGTCAGCATCGGCGCCGCGCAACTGCGCGCGGACGACACCGGCGACGCGCTGCTGGACCGCGCCGATGCCGCCCTCTATCGGGCCAAGGAAGGCGGCCGCGACCGGGTCGCCGTGGAGTGGTGAAGGACGGCGTCGCGATGTGCGTGGGCGCCATGGTGCACGCGCGCATCGTCTACGGCGCGAGCGATCCCGGGACCGGGGCGTGCGGTAGCATCATGGATCTGCCGGCGGTCGCGAATTTCAACCATTACGGGCGCTTCGACGGCGGGGTCCTGGCGCGGGAATGTTTTCCCAGCGCACCGTTTTGTCGAGTGTCGGCAGGTGGTAATCCGCGGCGCATCCTGGAGTAGAGCCCTTGGAAGTAGGCCCCCGCCCCGGCGCCTTGGCGACCAGGTCCAGGACGTATGAGCCAGTTCCGCCCAGTCCGACGATCGCGATGCGGCTTGACCTTGTCGGTGACTGCGGAGATACCAGCGCGATTGGACGTCCGTATCGAGGTATTCGAACGCGCCCTGCAGAGGAGCACGAAGAGTTCATGCACTCGGCGCCGAAGTTCGAGGAAATGCTCGAGAAGACCAGCCCCATCGACGCCGTGGCGCTCAAGCACTGGAAAGCGTATTCCGCGGCACGGGATGCGATGCTGCTGCGAACGCATACCGCCATCGCGCCGTGGCACATCGTGCGCACGGACAACAAGCGCCTGGCGCGTTTGAACCTGATCCGCGACATCCTGTCCCGGCTCCCTTCCGCGGGCAAGAAAGCACCAACGTCTGCTCCGGACGCCACTGCAGCCGAGGGCGCTGCGGATGTAGCACCGCCGGGCAAAGCAGGGCCATCAACAACGCCAGCTGCGGCTACCGCTGCGCCTGCAGGCGAAGTCCAACAGGACAACGCCGCAGCCGAGCAGAGTTACAGTCAGGGGGGCGAGCGCTTGAAGATGCGCTCGCAGCCGGCGGGCGGGGAGTGACCGGTGTTGGCCGACAGGCCGAGCTTGGGCGCGAGCCGCTCGGCATCGATGGTGATCTCGCCGTCTGCGATGGTCATCGCTGATGCGGGAACAGGACTCATCGCGGTGCGGCTCCGGTGACAGGGCCCTTCATCG
>JBBREI010000170.1:0-7516 GCA_038203035.1 Burkholderiales bacterium | reverse complement strand
TGAAGACGCGGGTGGGCATCGGCGGGCCGCAACCCGCCGAGGTCGAGCGCATGCTCGCGGGTGCCCAGGCCACGTTGAAGGCCGACAAGTCGTGGATGCTGGGCACCCGCCAGAAGCTCAAGGAGGCGGACGCGAGGCTCGGCGCGGCGTTCGCGAAGCTGTCGGGTTCGTAGGAAATCCGGCCCGCAGCGCGCCTCGCAGGCCCACGAGAATACTTTCTACGTGACGGCGGGGTCGGTCGAGGCGCGCGCCGCCTTCCTTGTAAGGAAGCATCGCGCCAGGGCGACGAAGAGGGGATGGCGGGCATGCTAGCATTCCCGATCTCCCCGAACCGCATCGAAAGGCCCCAATGAAGCGCGTGCTTGCCGCACTCGTCCTCCTTACATCCGCCTGGCTGCTTCCCGCCCACGCGCAGGCGTTGCGGGTTTCCGCGATCCCCGACGAGAACCCGACGGAGCTCCTGCGCAAGTTCAAGCCCCTCGGCGCCTACCTCGAGAAGGAACTGGGCATGAAGGTGGAGTGGACGCCGGTGAACGACTACCCCGCGGTCGTGGAGGGCCTCGCGGCGGGGCGCATCGACCTCGCCTGGCTCGGCGGCTTCACGTTCGTGCAGGCGCGCATCCGTACCGGCAACGCCATCCCGGTCGCGCAACGCGTCGAGGACGAGAAGTTCGTGAGCTACTTCATCGTGCCCGCGGCGAGCACCGTCAAGTCGCTGGCCGACCTGAAAGGCAAGACCTTCGCGTTCGGCTCGCCCTCGTCCACCTCCGGCCATCTCATGCCGCGCTACTTCCTTCTGAAGGACGGCATCGATCCCGACAAGGACTTCTCGCGCGTGGCGTTCTCGGGCGCGCACGACGCTACCGTCGCCTTCGTCGCCTCGGGACGCGCGGACGCAGGGGTGCTCAATTCCTCCGTGTTCGACCGCCTGATCGAGAAGGGCGACGCCAACGCCAAGGCGGTGCGCATCCTCCAGAAGACGCCGCCGTACTACGACTACAACTGGACGGTGCGCGGCAACCTGGATCCCGCGCTGGTAAAGAAGATCACCGACGCCTTCCTCAAGCTCGACCCCGCGAAGCCCGCCGACAAGGAGATCCTCGACCTCCAGCGCGCCGCGCGTTTCATCGCGACCAGGGCCGAGAACTACAAGGGCATCGAGGACGCGGCGCGCTCGGCGAACCTGCTCAAGTAGGTAGATGGAGGCCGCGCTCCAGGATGCCGGGCTGCTGCTGCCGGGCGCGCATCGCGCGCTCGCCGGCGTGAACCTCGCCTTCGGCGCGGGCGAGCGCGCCGCGGTCATCGGCCCGTCGGGCGCGGGCAAGACGAGCCTGCTGCGTACGCTGGGCACGGCGCTACGTCCCACCGAAGGCCGCGTCACGCTAGGCGGCGCCGATCCCTGGGATCTATCGCCATCGGCCTTGCGCGCGTTGCGCAGCCGCATCGGCACCGTGCACCAGGCCCCGCCGCTTCCACCGCGCCAGCGTCTCGTGACGGCGGTCCTCGCGGGCCGCCTTGGCCGCTGGGGCCTGATGAAGGGCCTGGGCTCGCTCGCATATCCGGCCGACATCGAGGGCGCCCGCGCGGCGCTCGCGCGCGTGGACCTGGCCGAGCGCCTCTTCGATCGCTGTGACCGCCTCTCCGGCGGGCAGATGCAGCGCGTGGGCATCGCGCGCGTGCTCTACCAGCAGCCGGACCTCATGCTGGCCGACGAGCCGGTGTCCGCGCTCGACCCGCAGCTGGCCGACCAGATGGTGGGCGAGCTGTGCCGCGATGCGCAGGCGCGCGGGGCCACGCTCGTGGCGAGCCTGCACGCGGTGGACCTCGCGCTGCGCTGGTTCCCGCGCATCGTGGGACTGCGCGAGGGAGGCGTGGTGTTCGACGCTCCTCCGGTGCGCGTGAGCGAGGCGATGCTGCGCGAGCTCTACGCCAACGAGAACGCCGCGATACCCACCCAGGACAACGCGCCGCTGGTGAGGCCCGAGCCTCGGCCGCGCGCGGCGGTGATGAAACCGCCCCTCTGCCGGTGAGCGCGGTGGCCGCCGTGCCGCGCGATCCCGCGCTGGGCACGCGGCTGGGCCTCATCGTCCTCGCGGTCGTCCTCCTCTGGCCGGCGCTCGAGCTGGCCGAGTTCCGGCCCGGCGTGCTCCTCGATCCGGGCAACCTGGCGACGATGGGGCGCTTCCTCGGCACGTTCTTCCCGATGACGTTGGACGCGGAGTTCCTCGCCCTCGTGGGGCGTTCCGCGCTCGAGACGCTGGCGCTGGCCACCGCCGGCATGGCGCTCGCGCTGCTGGTCGGGCTGCCGCTGGGCATCGCGGTGAGCAGCAGCCTGTCGGTGTCGCGCATCGGGCCCTCGCGGCGCGCGTGGATCGGCCCCGCGGTGCGCCTGCCGCTGCGCGGGCTGCTCATCCTCATGCGCTCCATTCCCGAGATCGTGTGGGCGCTGCTGTTCGTGCGGGCGGTGGGCCTCGGCCCCGCGGCCGGCGTGCTCGCCATCGCGATCGCCTATGCAGGGATGCTGGGCAAGGTGTACTTCGAGATCTTCGAGGCCGGCGACACGCGTCCTGCGCGCGCGCTGCTGGAGACGGGCAGCGGGCGCGTGCACGCGTTCCTCTACGGCATCTTCCCGGTGGCGCTGCCGGAGCTCGTCTCCTATACGGTCTATCGCTGGGAGTGCGCGATCCGCGCGTCGGTTGTGATGGGCTTCGTGGGCGCGGGCGGCCTCGGACAGCAGATGGAGCTCTCGATGCGCATGCTGGCCGGCGGCGAGGTGGCGACGATGCTCCTCGCCTTCGTGCTGCTCGTGCTCGTGGCCGATGTCGCGAGCGCGCTCCTGCGCAGGATGTTCGCATGAGGCCCGAGCGCGCCTTCCTGTGGGCTCCGTGGGCCGCACTCGCGGCGTTCACGGTCGCGGCCGTGGCGAGCTACCGCTACCTCGGCGTGGACCTGCCCGCGCTGCTGACGGGCGACAGCCCCGCGCAGATGGCGACCTTCGTCCGCGGCTTCATCCCGCCCGCCGTGGAACCCGTGTTCATGCAGCGCGTGGCCCACGGCGCCGCGGAGACACTGGCCATCAGCCTGGTGGGGACGCTGCTCGCCGTCTTCGGAGGCCTGGCGCTCGCCCTTCCGGCCGCGGGGCGCTGGGGCCGCACCGCGCGCGCGGCGTCGCGCGTCGTTCTCATGCTCCTGCGCTCGATCCCGGAACTGGTGTGGGCGACCTTCACGGTGCTGGCCGCCGGCCTCGGGCCGTTCGCCGGCTGCCTGGCGCTCGCCATCCACACTGCGGGCGTGCTGGGACGGCTCTTCGCGGAGACGCTGGAGAACGCGCCCCCGGAGCCGGCACGCGCGCTGCACGAGGCGGGCAGCGGCGCGGGGCTCGCGTTCCTCTACGGCACGCTGCCCGTGGTGCTGCCGCAGTTCACGTCGTACGCGCTCTACCGGTGGGAATACAACATCCGCATGGCCGCCGTACTCGGTTTCGTCGGTGCCGGCGGCCTGGGCCAGATCCTCTACGTGTCGCTGTCCACCTTCAAGACCCACGAGTCCTCGACGCTGATCCTCGCCATGGTGGCCATCGTGGCGCTGGTGGATCTGTTCAGCGCGTGGCTGCGACGCTTCCTCGGCCGATCGGGCGCGTGAGCGCGCCTCACCCGCCGGCGATCGGCGAGTCGGGCGGCCGCGAGGGCGCTGCGACGGACGGAACGCCCCCGCGAAGGCGGGGGCCCAATGGCGGGTCCCGGCGGGCGCGGGAATATCAAGAAGGGGCCTGTTAGCTTTTCCCCCGCCGCCCGGTCTTCATCGGTAACGGACCCAAAACGGCGAATGATCCCCTCTTCCTCACGCAAGGCCGAGTTCGAGCAGGTGGTGCGCGCCTACGCGAACGACCTGTTCCGGTACCTCTACTGGCTGTGCCGCGAGCGCGCCCAGGCCGAGGACCTCGTGCAGGAGACCTTCGCCCGGGCCTGGGCGGCCTGGGAAGGGCAGCGCGACGAGAAGGCCGTCAAGGCCTGGCTCTTCACCATCGCGCGCAACGAGCACGCGCGCCTCTACGAGAGGAAGCGCCTGGACATGGACACCGACGCCGACCTCGAGCAGGTCCTCGCCGCGCCGAGCGATCCGGGACTCGCGATCGACGTGCGCAAGGCTTTCGGGTTGCTCCCCGAAGCCCTGCGCGACGCGCTCCTGATGCAGGTCCTCGCGGGCCTTTCCGCCGCCGAGATCGCCGCCGCGTGCGGCGCCACCGTGGAAGCGGTGAACATGCGCCTGTCGCGCGCGCGCAAGGCGCTGCGCACGCTGCTGGAAGGCGCGTCCGAATCGAACCGCATGACGAAGGCCCGGACATGAATTGCCTCGATTTCCGCCGCGAAGCGCTCGCCGAGCCCCAGCGGCTCCCGACCGAAGCCCAGGAGCATGCGAGCGCGTGCCCGGGATGCCACGCATTCCTCGAGCGCCAGCGCGAGCTCGACGCCGATCTCTACGACGCGATGCGCGTGCCGGTGCCCGACGGGCTTGCCGACCGCGTCCTCGTGGCGCACGGAATCCGCCGCCGCCGCACCCCCTGGGCCTGGTCGATCGCCGCGACGCTGGTCGTGGCCGCCGGCGTCGGCATGCTGGCGGCCCCCTCGCTGTCGGGCCGCGCTCTCGCGAGCGAGGCGATCGCCCACGTGATCGAGGAGCCGCAGTCCTTCCGGATCGCCAACCGCCATGTGGATTCCTACCTGTCCGGCGAGCTCGCGGTGCAGGGCGTGCGGCTCGCGCGAACGCTGGGGGAGGTGACCTATGCGCAGTTCTGCCCCACGTCGACGGGGAGGGCCCGCCACATCGTGGTGGCCACCGAAGCTGGCCCGGTCACGCTGCTGCTGATGCCCGGCGACGGCACGCGCCGCGCGCGCGCGCTGCTCGAATCCGAGGGCATGACCGCGATCACGCTGCCGGTCGGCCGGGGCAGCATCGCCATCGTGGCCTCCAGCCGCGACCAGGCGCTCGCGTTCGAGAACTCCCTGATCCTTTCCTGACGCCCGCCGAAGGGGCCGAGATGTCCGCCATTGCCTCCGTCCCCGCCCGCGCCGCCGAACTCTGCGCCCTGCGGCCCTATCTCGTCCGCGTCGCCGCCTCGCGCATGCGCGATCGCGAGGCGGCTGAGGACCTCGTCCAGGAAACGCTCGCGACCGCGCACGCCAGCGTCGAGCGCTTCGAGGGCCGCTCCACCCTGCGCACCTGGGTGACGGGGATCCTGCTGCACAAGGTCACCGACGCCTTCCGAGCGATCGCGCGCTCGCCCGCGCACGTGCACGTGCACGACGAGATCGCCCGCAACGAGGACCCCGACTTCACCCCCGAGGCGGCGTGGCGCGCGCCGATCGACCCCTGGACCGACCCGCAGCTCGCGCTCGACTGCAAGCGCTTCCGTGCCCAGCTCGAACTCCAGGTGTCGCGCCTGCCCGAGATGCAGGCGCGGGCGTTTCGCATGCGCGAGATGGAGGGCCGCGAATCGGGCGAGATCTGCGCCGCGCTCGGCGTCACCGAGAGCAACCTCTTCGTGCTGCTGCACCGCGCGCGCCTGAACCTGCGCCGCAACCTCGACCGCGACTGGTTCAGCCGGCGCTGAATCCTCAGGGGCGGCGGTTGACGGTCCAGTCGTAGTCGATGAACTCGACGCGATAGGCCTCGGGCACCGAGACCTCGCGGTAGCGATTCACGTAGGCCGCGAGCGACGGGGCGCTTTCCAGGAAGTGAGCGCGATGGAAGCGCAGGATCTCGGACACGCGCAGCACCCGCGCGGAATCGTCGACCAGCACGTTGCGCGCCTCGTTGAAGAAGCGGCGCGCCTCGCGGTCGAGTTGGGTCTGCAGATCCTCGCCGCGAAAGGCTTCGCGCGGCAGGCGCGGGCAGCCCACCGACATGCAGTTGAGCGCCGCGTGGATGCGGGCATCACCGAGGGCGCGAATGACGCGGAACTCGTAGTCGTAGAGCGAGATCCGCACCCCGCCGACGCGCACCTTCCCCGCCAGGAAGAACGCGAACCTGCGCCATCCCGCGAGTGTCTCCGGGATGCCGGCCTCGAGCACCTTGTGCATCGCAAGCGCGTTGTAGGCGTTGATGTGGAAGGCGAGCACGTGGTCGGCGCCGGGAAACCACTGCGGCGCGTTGTCCGGCGCGAACTCGTAGACGTAGGCCACGAACCGGTCGAGATCGGCACGCGCGCGCGCCACCCCGGCGAAATCGATCCGGCCCTGCTCGTCCACGTGGCGCTCCAGCACCCGCGACCAGGCCTCGTAGGGCGGCGGTCCCGCGGGAACCCGATCGCCCGGCAACGGGCTGGGAACCGCCGCGCAGCCCGCAAGCAGGATCGCGAGCAGCGTCGCCGGCAGCGCCCTCATGCGCTCCGCCCCTGCGCCGCCGGCATCTCCGGCGCCGTGCCTTCGAGCGCGGCCTTCGCTCGCCCGCGCGCGTTCTTGCGCGTGAGAGCAACCGCGATCCGGGCCGGCAGCCGGACCTCGAATCCGCCGGTGGCCGGGTTGAAATAGCGCACGCCATCGCCGCGCGTGACGGCGGCCGGCTGCAGCAGGTATTGGTCGCGCTTGGCGTTGTGCACGCACATGGACATGGGTCCCTCGGGCGTCATCACCATGAAGGCGCAGGCCTCGCAACGCTCCCGCGCCAGGGCGCCCGGCTCCATGAAGGCGTGCACGAAGAACGAGATCTTCGCGATGCGGGCGCGCGTGGCCAGCAGGCCGCGGCGTTCGCGCCAGGCGAGCGCCGCCGCCCGCCGCGCCACGCCCCAGAGCAGGCCCGGATGACGTACGAGGAAGCCGACCGCGGAGCGCGCCACGGCGAGCCGGTCGACGCGGTTCACGGTCACGCCGGCGCTCGCCTCGAGGATCGCGTGCACGAAGCGCGCGTCGCCGAAGAGGTCGTGCACCCGGCCGCCGACGACCACCCCGTAGGCGTAGCCGTTGCACTCGGCGTGCCCGGCGCTCGCGGCCGAGAAGTCGAGGGGAGCACCCGCGCCCGAGCGAATCGCCGCCTTTACCGCGTCCGCATCGACCGCCGGGCTCGCCGCCCCGGTGCCGCGCCCGGTCGCGGCGCCCACCTGGAACGAGGCGATGCGCACCGCGCCCGCGTGGGCGACGAAGAATCGCACCACGTCGGGTAGCTCGTGCAGGTTGCCGGCGAACGCCGTGGTATTGAACATCACCGCCAGCGGCAGGCCGCGCGCGCGCTCGAGGTATTCGCGCCGGACCGCGTTCAGCTCGCGCTCGGAGCCATAGCCGGCGCGCGCCTGCGTCATGTCGACGTGGAACGCCACGTCCTCGAGGCCGGCGGCCGCGAGCTCCGCGAGCAGGCCACGCGAGGCACGGATGCCGTTGGTGTACAGCGAGGGGCGCATCCCGCGCCGGCGCACCTCCCGGACGATGCGCGCCAGCTCCCGGCGATCGCGCAGCGTGGGCTCGCCGCCGGTGATCTGCACATCCGTGCTGGCGCCGTAGTGCGCCCGGATCGCCTCGATGCG
>JBBREI010000169.1:0-7572 GCA_038203035.1 Burkholderiales bacterium | reverse complement strand
TCGAACAGGGCCGAGACCACCAGCGCCATGATCGGCACCATCACGCCGACGTAGCCCGACCGCGCCGCGCCGATGCGCTGCAGCAGCGTGAGGTAGCTTGCGAAGGCGAGGATCGAGCCGAAGACGGCGAGGTAGAAAAGTGATCCCACGTAACCCGGCGTGGCCTCGAAGGCGAGCGCCTTGCCGTTGGCGAGCGTGACCGCAAGCGAAAAGATGGCGCCATAGAGCATGCCCCACGCCATGCCCTGCCACAGCGGCAGCTTCGCCTGCTGGTTGCGATGCGCCACCATGCTGCCAAGCGTCGAGAGCACCACCGCGATGGCGGTGTAGAGCGCGCCCAGCGCCGTGTCGCCGTCGCTTCGCATGCGGGCGAATTCCGGCCAGAACACCAGCGCGATGCCGGCGATGCCGAGCGCGGAGCCGACGGCGAGCCGGCGCGTCATCGGCGTGCCGAAAAAAAGCCGCATGCCGAGCATGCCCGTCAGCGGGCTCACGGAATAGCCAATCGCGACCAGCCCGGAGACCACGTGTTCTTCCGCGTAATACACGAAGATGTAGCTGGTGCTGAACAGGAAGATGCCGAGTGCGGCCATCCAGGCGTGCTGGCGCGCCGCGTAGCGCAGCGGCAGGCCGCGCGCCAGGCAATAGGCGAAGAGCAGCAGCGAGGCGAGCAGGAAGCGGTAGAAGACGCTGGCCTCCGGCGCGACATGCCCCAGCTGGAACTTGATCGCGTACCACGTCGAACCCCAGATGCCGACGCAGGCGAGGAAGAGTTGGTTGACGCTCAGTTGGCGAGTCCCACCTGGTCGAGCACGAAGGCATAGGTGAAGGCCAGTTCCTTCAGCGCGTCATAACGCCCGGACGCGCCGCCGTGGCCCGCTTCCATGATGGTCTTGAGGATGAGCGGGTTCGAATCGGTCTTGAGCGTGCGCAGCTTCGCCACGTACTTGGCCGGCTCCCAGTACATCACCTGGCTGTCGTTGAGCGACGTCTCCACCAGGATCGCGGGGTAGGCGCCCTTCTTCAGGTTGTCGTAGGGCGCATAGGAGCGCATGTGCTTGTAGTACCTCTCCTGGTTCGGATTGCCCCATTCCAGGTATTCGGGGATGGTGAGCGGCAGCGACGCATCCAGCATCGTGGTGACCACGTCGACAAACGGCACCTGGCTCACCACCGCCTTGAAGAGGTCGGGGCGCATGTTCGTGACCGCGCCCATCAGCAGCCCGCCGGCGCTGCCGCCCTGGATCACCAGCCGGTCGGGCGCGGTGTATTTGCGCCGCACCAGCGAATCGGCCACCGCGATGAAATCGGTGAAGGTGTTTTTTTTCCGCAGCAGCTTGCCGTCGTCATACCAGGTGCGGCCGCGATCGCCGCCGCCGCGGACATGCGCGATGGCGAAGATCATCCCGCGGTCGAGCAGCGAGATGCGGGTGGAACTGAAGCCCGGGTCGATCGGGATGCCGTAGGAGCCATAGCCGTACAGCAGCAGCGGCTGGGGGCCCGCGCGCTTCATGTCCCTGCGGTAGACGAGCGAGACCGGCACGCGTGTGCCGTCCTTCGCGGTCGCCGTCAGCGCCTCGGATACGTATTGCGACGCGTCGTAGCCGCCCAGCACCGGCTTGCGTTTGAGCAGCGTGTACGTGCGCCCGGCCACGTCGTAGTCATACCAGGATAGCGGCGTGACCATGCTTTCGTAGACGAAGCGGAAGGTGCGCGATTCGAATTCGGCGTTGATGCCGGGATGCGCGGTGTACACCGCCTCGTCGAAATCGATGTAGTGCGACTTGCCGGTGGCGAAACCGGTGATGCGCAGCCGCAGCAGGCCCTTGTCGCGTTCCAGCAGCACCCAGAAATCCTGGAAGACATCAACCTCCTCCAGCATCACCAGCGGTCGGTGGGCGACCAGCTGCTTCCAGTGCTTGCGGCCGGGTTCGGCCACCGGCGCGCGCACCAGGCGGAAATTGGCGCCGCGGTCGTTGGTGCGGACCAGGAACTCTCCACCGCGGTGGTCGAGGTAATACTCGTGCCCTTTGCGGCGCTTCTCGATCACCTGGAATTTCCCCGCCGGATCGTTGGCGCGCAACACCTGCACTTCGGAGGTGTCCTTGCTGGCGCTGGTGAGGACGATGTAGGCCTCGCTGCGGGTATCCCCGACGGAGATGTCGAAGGTTTCGTCCGCCTCTTCGAACACCAGCCGGCTGGCACCACCCGGCGCGAGACAGTGCAGGCGATAGCTGCGCTTGGTGGTTTCGTCTTCCTCCACGTGGAAAAGCGTCTTGCTGTCCGCCGCCCACACCAGCGAGGTGACGCGTTCGGCGATGTCGGCCGAGACGGCGCCCGTGGCGAGGTCCTTCACCTGCAGCTGGTATTGGCGGAAGCCGGAGAAATCGACGGTGTAGGCAAGCCGGGCGCCATCGGGGCTCACGTCCATCGATCCCAGCTGGGTGAATTTGTGGCCCCGGGCCAGCTCGTTCACGTCGAGCAGGATCTCTTCCGGTGCGTCCATGGCGCCCTTGCGGCGGCAGTAGATCGGGTATTGCAGCCCTTCCACCTCGCGCTGGTAGTACCAGTAGCCGTTCCTGCGGAAGGGGACGCTTTCATCGGTCTCCTTCACGCGCGCCAGCATTTCCTTGTAGAGCCGGCCCCGGAAGCCTTCCAGCGGCTTCATGACCCGCGCGGCATAGGCGTTTTCCGCCTCCAGGTAGCGGATGACCTCGGGGTTTTCCTTTTCTCGCAGCCAGAAATAGTTGTCCACGCGGCGGTGGCCGAAGCGGGTGAGCGTTTTCGGCTTCTTTTCGGCCACCGGGGCGGCGAGGGGTTCGGCGGCCCGGGTGGTGAGGGAAAGGGGCAGGAGCATGGCCAGGAGAAAAACGGCGAAGGGGGGCATTCCGGGGGACAGGCGGGGATACACCGAATTATAAAGGGCAGACGTCAACGCCCGACCCTTGGTTCCGTTATTGTGGACGTGCACTTGCACATATCCCAGGAGAAACAACGAAATGAACGCCAAGATCATCGCCGCCCTGTTTGCCCTTGTCGCGCTGCCGGTGGCGGCCCAAACCGCCACTCCCCGGGTCGACGCCCGCCAAGCCAACCAGGAGTCGCGGATCCAGCAGGGCGTCCAGTCCGGCCAGCTGACCAACAAGGAAGCCGCCAAGCTGGAAGCCGGCCAGGCCAAGGTGGAAAAGAAGGAGGCCAAGGCCAAATCCGACGGCGTGGTGACCGCAAAGGAACGCGCCAAGCTCGCCAAGGCCCAGAACAAGCAAAGCAAGAAGATCGCCAAACAGAAGCACGATCGCCAGAAGCAGGCGCCCCGCACCTGACGTTTTGTTAAGCTGGGGGCTTCCATTCCGGAAGCCTCCATGGAACTCCTGCAGCAAGCCCGCGCCCTCCTGGAGGGCGAACGCGATCGCACCGCCAACGCCGCCAACCTCTCGGCGCTGGTGTATCACGGCCTGCCGGACCTCAACTGGGCCGGTTTCTATTTCATGAAGGGCGGCGAACTGGTGCTCGGCCCCTTCCAGGGCAAGCCGGCATGTGTGCGCATTGCGGTGGGGCGCGGCGTGTGCGGCACCGCGGTGGCGCAACGCAGGACCCAACTGGTGCCGGACGTACATGCCTTCCCGGGGCATATCGCGTGTGACTCGGCGTCCAACAGCGAAGTCGTGATCCCGATCACTCGCGGCAACGACGTTGTCGGCGTGTTCGATCTCGACAGCCCGTCGCTGAACCGCTTCCGCGACGCCGACGCCCGCATGCTCGAAGAGCTGGTGGGCATCTTCGTCGAATCCACGGACCTCTGATGTCCTACATCGACGAATCCCTGGTCGAAGGTGAAACCGTCATCCACAAGGCGCGTGTCTCCTGGTGGTCGCAGTTCGGGCTGATCGCGCTCGGCATCGTGCTGCTGGTGCTGGTGATCGGGCTGTTTTTCCTCATCGCCGCCTGGATCAACGTGCGCTCCACCGAAATCGCCATCACCAACCGCCGCATCATCACCAAGTTCGGGTTCATCAAGCGCCACACCGTCGAGATCAACCTGGAAAAGGTGGAGGCCCTGCGCGTGGAGCAGGGCTTCATGGGGCGCATGCTCAACTACGGCACCATCTTCATCTCCGGCGCCGGCACGTCGGTGGCGCCGCTGGCCAACATCGCCGATCCGCTTGTCTTCCGCCGCAAGTTCATGGAGGCGACGAACCGGCCGATGAACCTGCCGCGGGCCTGACCCTCACCCCGGCCCTCTCCCAAGGCAGAGGGAGAACATGACGCTTCGATCGCTGCTCGTCGACTTCAACTCGTATTTCGCCTCGGTCGAGCAGCAGGCGCAACCCCGGCTGCGTGGCAAACCCCTCGGCGTGGTGCCGATGCTGGCCGATACCACCGTGTGCATCGCCGCCTCCATCGAGGCCAAGACCTTCGGCGTGAAGACCGGCACCCGCGTGGCCGATGCCAGGAAGATGTGCCCGGGCATCGAGTTTGTTGTTGCGCGCCACGAGCTCTACATCGACTTCCACCATCGCGCGGTGGCCGTGGTGGATTCGATGGTGCCGGTGCGCGCCGTGCTTTCGATCGACGAGATGGATTGCGAACTCACCGGGCGCTGGCGCGAGCCCGAGCGGGCGATGAAAATCGCGCGCCAGGTGAAAGAGGGCCTGCGCGCGCAGTTGGGGGAATGCCTGCGCACCTCCATCGGCATCGGGCCCAATACGTTCATCGCCAAGACCGCCTCGGACATGGTGAAGCCCGACGGGCTGGTGATGATCCTGAAGGAAGAGCTGCCGGAAAGGCTCTTCGATCTCCCGGTGCGCGCGCTTTCCGGCGTCGGCCGGCAGATGGAAGCGCGGTTGCACCGGCACAAGATCTTCACCGTGCGCGACCTGGCCGGCCAGACCGGCGACCAGCTGCGCGCCATCTGGGGCGGCATCGGCGGCGAGATCATGTATTCGAAGATCCGCGGCGAGGAGCAACACGAAAGGGAAAACGAAACCAGCTCCATCTCGCATTCGAGCGTGCTGGGCCCCGACAACCGCAACCCGGAACACGCCTTCGCGGTCATCAACCGCCTCACGCAGAAGGCCGCCATGCGCCTGCGCAAGGCCAACTTCTACGCCGGGCGGCTATCCATCGGGCTCAAGTACCTCGACGGCAGCCATTGGGCGACCGAAATGCGGCTGGTGGATACGCAGGACACCGTGGCTTTCCTGCACGCGCTCGAAAAGCTATGGGCCCGGCGCCCCACGGATCGCCGCACCATCCTGCGCGTGGAGATGGCGTATTCCCACTTCGTCTCCGAAGCGGACCACACCGGATCACTCTTCGCTTCCGAGGAAAAATCGAAGAGCCTCTACAGCGCGCTGGACAAGCTGAATTCGCGCTTCGGCAAGCAGGCGGTGTACTTCGCTTCGGCGCACAAGGCACGGGATCGGGGTGGGTTGCATATCGCTTTCAACCACATTCCCGATCCGAAGACGGACAAGTAGGCCCACGGGGGCGAATGTCGTCCCAGTGCACTCGTGCCAGGATGCGGTTGCGGTCGGCTTGGCTGAGCAGCGCCAGCATGAATTCGGCCGTTCCCGCGGCTCGATCCTCGAGATGGCGGTAGTCGATCAACCCACGAGGGGCAAGCTTGATGAGGGTGCGCCGCCGGTCGTGGGGGTCCCGCGCTTCCGTCAGATCACCCAAGGCCCGGAACCACCCCAGGATGCGGCTGACAAGCCCCTCGTCCATGTTCAATCGCCAGGCAATCCAGCTCGCGGTGGTGCCGCCAGCCGACTCGCCGAGTTCACGCAACACCCTGAGGTATGAGGCATGCATCCCGGGGCCGCGCATCGCCCAGGGGTGGAGATCGTTGACTTTGTCAACGATTTCTACGCACCCTCCCGTCGCTTTCGGCGCTTTACGGCAGTCGGCGTAACCTCTCTCCATTCCAAGCGGCCGAACCACATGCAGAACAAAGTCGTCGTCATCACCGGCGCGTCCAAAGGCATCGGCGCAGAGCTGGCTCGCCAGCTGGCTGCCCAGGGGGCGCGGCTGGTGCTCGCGGCGCGCAATACGGCCGAGCTGGAAGCGGTGGCCGCCGACTGCCGGAATCTCGGCGCCAACGTCATCACGGTGAAGGCCGACGTGGCGCTCGAACGCGATTGCCAGGCCATCATGTCCGGCGCGGCGCTGGCCTTCGACGGCATCGACGTGCTGGTGAACAACGCCGGAGCCACGATGTGGGCACGGTTCGAAGACATCGACGACATGTCGATCCTCGAGCGGATCATGCAGGTGAACTACATGGGCGCCGTGTATTGCACTCGGCACGCCCTGCCCTATCTGCGCCAGTCGCGCGGGGTGCTCTGCGGCATCTCCAGCCTCACCGGCAAAACCGGCGTTCCCACACGCACCGGCTACGCGGCATCCAAACATGCGATGGCGGGCTTCTTCGATTCGCTGCGCATCGAGCTCGATGGCTCCGGCGTTGCAGTCACGATGATCTACCCGGGCTTTGTCTCCACCGGCATCCGCGAAAACGCGAGCGGTCCCGACGGCAAGCCGATACAGGTCAGCCCGGTGAAAGAGGGCGAGGTGATGGGCGTGGCGCAATGCGCGCGCATCATCGTCAAAGCCATCGAGACCCGCAAGCGGGAAGTCGTGATGACCGCGCGCGGTAAAATGGGCCTCTGGCTCAAGCTCATCGCGCCGTCCCTGGTGGACCAAATCGCGAAGCGCGCCATCGAAAAGGGACGTTGATGGAAGTTTCGGTCTGGCTCACCTATTTCCTCGCCACAATCATCCTGTCGGTCACGCCGGGGCCGGGCGTGTTCTCGAGCATCTCGTCGGGGCTCCACCACGGCTTCCGGCTGGGCCTGTGGAACGGCGTCGGCATGCAGGGCGCCAACCTGCTGCTGGTGGCCATCGTGTCGCTCGGGCTGGGGGCGCTGCTGCTGGCTTCCGAAACCGCATTCACCGCGGTGAAGTGGGGCGGCGTGATCTACCTCATCTACCTGGGCATCGTCACCTGGCGCGCGCCGCCGAAGGGCTTCACGGAAGACGCCGACGACCACGAAACCACCGCGCGCGGCGTCTTCATGCGCGGCTTCTGGGTCAACGCGACCAACCCCAAGGGCATCATCTTCTTCGCCGCGATCCTGCCGCAGTTCATCGATGTCGCGCGCCCGCAGCTCACGCAATACGCGATCCTGGCCGCAACCACCTTCGCCGTGGACCTCGTTGTCATGATGGGATACACGGCGCTGGCGGCGAAAGTGCTCGCGGCGATGCGCAATCCGAAGCACCTGCGCGTGGTGAACCGCACGCTGGGCGGAGCTTTCATCGCGGCGGGCGTGGCGCTGGCGAGCTTCCGGCGCGCGGCGCCCGCGTGACCCTCACCCCGACCCTCTCCCAAGGGAGAGGGAGGTTTTTTCGAAAATAAACAGGAGGCATCAGATGACCATCAAAGTCGGCGACAAGCTGCCCGCGGGCACCATCCAGGAATTCATCGAAGTCGAAGGCAACGGCTGCAGCATCGGCCCGAACACCTTCAAGGTGGAAGAACAGACCCAGGGCAAGAAGGTCGCGATCTTC
>JBBREI010000168.1:0-7603 GCA_038203035.1 Burkholderiales bacterium | reverse complement strand
GGGCACCTATATCGTCTTGCGCGTTTCCGGTTTGACCCAACTGGCTTTGACAATCGTCGGCGGAACCGGACTGGTCGGCCTGGCGGTCGGCATCGCCTTCCGGGACATCACGGAGAACTTCCTGGCCAGCATCTTCCTCAGCATGCAGCAGCCGTTCGAGACGGGGGACCTGGTCGAAGTCGCCGGAGTCACCGGCTATGTCCAGCAATTGAACGTCCGCACCACTGTCCTGATGACCCTCGACGGCAATCTCGTGCAGATCCCCAACGCCACCGTTTACAAGACCACCCTGCGAAACTTCACGTCCACCCCCAATCGGCGCGAGAACTTCGTTGTCGGCATCGGTTACGACGACGCGATCGATGAAGCCCAGGAGGTCGCCCTGAAGGTGCTGGTGGATCATCCTGCGGTCTTGCAAGAGCCAGAGCCTTGGGTGCTGGCGGACGACTTGGGCAAAGCGACCGTCAATTTAAGAATCTACTTCTGGATCAATGGCCATGAACACAGTTGGCTCAAGGTGCGCTCTTCCGTGATCCGGCTCGTGAAACGCGCCTTTCAGCAACACGGCATCAGCATGCCGGACGAAGCACGGGAAGTCGTGTTCCCGCGCGGCGTCCCGGTCACGCTGCTTGACGGGAAGCAGGAGGCGACGAAGGCAGCTGGATCGCTTGAATCATCCGGCGCGTTGCCGCGCTCGGAAGGATTGGACGCCGTCTCGACGAAGGCTGAAGCGGGGTTGTCCAGCGAGGCCAGCATCCTTGAGAAACAGGCACGTCAGGCCAAGCCACTGGACGAGGGGGAGAACCTCCTTGGGGCGACCGTTAGTGTTCGCCCCAGGACGCCCGCTAGGCCCGACGACAAAGAACACTGAACCATCAATAAGCTCAAACGCTCAAAGTTGCTTTGGAGCAACCTTCGTTCGAGTCTTGTTTCCTGCCTTCGCCGATCGCCAGCGGAGCGTACTGCCTTATCCACGCGCATCGAGGCGCTTCGCTTCCCGTCCTTACCCTCATGGAGAACCCCATGTGCACGCGGCAGCGATCTGCGCGCTGTGCGAGAAGATCTGCCAGGCCTGCGCCGACGAGTGCGGCAAGCACAAGATGGGGCACTGCCAGGAGTGCGCCGCGGCCTGCAAGCGCTGCGCCGAGGAGTGCCGCACGATGGCGGCGTGACCGGCGCCGCGCGTCGCATCCCGGACGGTTCCTGATTTGAGCCCGGCCGGCCCAAGTCAGATGACGAATTTGTAATCTCGGCATGGTCCGCCGTCGTGGGCTGGAACTCGGCGCCCATGGCAGATCAGCGTGACTTCATTGCACTCAACGCCCAGCTTGCCGAGCAGTGGAAACCCATTGTCGAAAGCAAGCCGGGCCTGTCCGATGCCGACGACTGGGCCAAAGCGGATCGCAACTGGACGCGCACGGCGCTCGTCTTCCGGGCGATCGCCGCCGTCGTACACCGCGCGCGTCGAACTCACTTGCGCGCTTCCAGCGCTTCCCACCGGGCCAGCAACCTCGCGAGCTCGGATTCGATGTCCTCGTTGCGCAGGGCGAGCGCCTTGGGATCCGCCGCGCGATCCTGGTAGATGGCCGGATCGGCCAGGCGCCGCGTGATGACGCCCTGCTCCGCTTCCAGCGCCTCGATCTGCGCAGGCAGCGCTTCCAGCTCCCGCGTCTCCTTGTAACTCATCTTCACCTTGGGTTTGGGCGCCCGGGACGCGGCGGTTTCGGCGGCCCGCGCCTGCGCCTTGCCTTCCTTCTCCGCACTCTTGCGCGCGCGCTGCCAGTCCGTGTATCCCCCGGCGTATTCCTTCCACTTGCCCTCGCCTTCGAAGGCGATGGTCTGCGTGACGACGTTGTCGAGGAATTCGCGGTCGTGGCTCACCAGGAACAACGTCCCGGTGTATTCCTGCAGCAGTGATTCGAGCAGCTCCAGCGTCTCGATGTCGAGGTCGTTGGTGGGTTCGTCCAGCGCCAGGACATTGGCCGGTCGGCTGAAGAGGCGCGCGAGCAGCAGGCGGTTGCGCTCGCCGCCCGAAAGCGACTTCACCAGCGCCCGCGCGCGTTCCGGCGGGAAAAGGAAATCGCCGAGGTAGCTCATCACGTGGCGCCGGCCGCCTTCGACCTCGACGAAGTCGCTGCCCGGGGAAATGGTGTCGGCGAGCGTCGCTTCCTCGTCGAGCGCGGCGCGGAACTGGTCGAAATACGCCACCTCGATCTTGCTGCCCAGGCGCGCGGTGCCGCTGTCGGGCGCGAGCTCGCCCAGGATCAGCTTGAGCAGCGTGGTCTTGCCGGTTCCGTTGGGGCCGATGAAGCCGATCTTGTCGCCGCGCATGATGCGGTCCGAATAGTCGTCGACGATGGGGCGCCCGCCGTAGCTCTTGCTGACGTGCTCCAGCTCCGCCACCAGCTTGCCGGAGCGTTCGCCGGCGCTCACCGCCAGATCCACCTTGCCCAGGCGGTCGCGGCGCGCGGCGCGCTCGTTGCGCAGCTGCTCCAGCCTGCGCACGCGCCCTTCATTGCGGGTGCGGCGCGCCTCCACACCTTTGCGGATCCACTGCTCCTCCTGCGCCAGGACCTTGTCGAACTTGCGGTTCACCGTCGCCTCGATCGCCAGCTGCTCGGCCTTGCGCGTCTCGTAGGCGGCGAAGTTGCCGGGGTAGCTCATCAACGTGCCGCGGTCGAGCTCGATGATTCGTGTGGCCACACGATCGAGGAAGCGCCGGTCGTGGGTCACGACGATCACCGCGCCGGCGAAAGCCGCAAGGGTTTCCTCGAGCCATTCGATGGCGCCGACATCCAGGTGGTTGGTGGGTTCGTCCAGCAGCAGCAGGTCGGGCTCCAGAACCAGGGCGTGCGCGAGGCTCACACGTTTCTTCTGGCCGCCGGAAAGGTCGCCCACGCGCGCCTCGCCCTTGAGGTGCAGGCGATCAAGCGCGATCTCGACGCGATGGTTGAGGGACCACGCGTCGACTTCGGCCAGCGTTTCGCGCAGGCCCGCCGCCGCGGCCTCGAACACGGTGAGGTCCGGATCCAGCGCCGGTTCCTGCGCCACACTCGTCACCCGCGCGCCGGGGGAGATCCAGACCCGTCCATCGTCGGGCTTCGCGGTGCCTTCGACGATGCGCAGCAGGCTGGACTTGCCGGTGCCGTTGCGGCCGATGAGGCCGAGGCGTTCGCCGGGCTCGACCACCAGGTCCGCGTGGTCCAGCAGCGCCACGTGGCCATAGGCGAGGGAAACTTCACTCAGTTGCAGGACGGGCAATTCGATTTCCTCGGGTTAAAGCTCCCTGGCGCGTTGCCGCAACAGGAACTTCTGGATCTTGCCGGTAGACGTCTTGGGCAGCTCGCCGAAGACGATGGTTCGCGGGATCTTGAATGACGCGAGGTGCTCGCGGCACCACGCGCCCACCTCTTCCGTGGTCATGGATTCGCCCGGCTTCATCACCACGAAGGCGCACGGCGTCTCGCCCCACTTCTCGTCGGGGCGCGCGACGACCGCCGCCTCCATCACTTTCGGATGGCGATAGAGGCACTCCTCCACCTCGAGCGAGGAGATGTTTTCGCCGCCCGTGACGATGATGTCCTTCGATCGGTCCTTGACCTCGATGTAGCCGTCCGCGTGCCAGACCCCGAGATCCCCGGTGTGATACCAGCCCTCGCGAAACGCCTCTTTCGTGGCGCGATCGTTCTTGAGGTAACCCTTCATGATCGTGTTGCCGCGCAGCATCACCTCGCCCAGGGTCTTGCCATCGCGCGGGACCGGCTGGTGCGTCTCCGGATCGGCCACCATGAGGCCATCGAGCGTGACGTAGCGCACGCCCTGGCGCGCCATCAGTCGCGCGCGCTGCGTGAGGTCGAGCTCGCTCCATTCTTCCTGCCAGGCGCACAGGGTCGCGGGGCCGTAACTTTCGGTGAGCCCATAGAGGTGAGTCACGCTGAAGCCCATCTTTTCCATCGCCTCGATGATGGCCGACGGCGGGGCCGCGCCACCGGTGGCAGCCTCGATGCGATGCGCGAAGGTGCGTTTGACGTTCTCCGGCGCGTGTACCAGCATGTTGAGCACCACCGGCGCGCCACACAGGTGTGTCACCTTGTGGCGCGCGATCGCGGGGAAGATCAGCGCGGGATCAACCTTGCGCAGGCACACATGGGTGGCGCCGACCGCGGTGACCGCCCAGGGGTAGGTCCAGCCGTTGCAGTGGAACATCGGCAGCGTCCACAGGTAGACCGAGCGCGGCGTGAGGCCGAGGGTGAGCGCATTGCCGAGCGCGTTGAGGTAGGCGCCGCGGTGATGGTAAACGACACCCTTCGGATCCCCTGTAGTGCCGGACGTGTAGAGCAACGCCAGGGAGTCCCACTCGTCCAGCGGTCCGGGCAATACAAACGCGGGATCGCCGCCCGCGAGCCACGATTCGTAGTGGGTTGTTCCGAGCAGATCGCCCGCCGGCGCGAGCGGATCGTTGATGTCGACCACGAAGATCTCGCGTCCCAGCTTCGCGAGCGCCGTGCGCACGACGGGGGAAAACTCGCGGTCGGTGATCAGCACCTTCGCTTCCCCATGGTTCAGGCAGAACGCGATGGTCGCCGCATCGAGGCGGTAGTTGAGCGCATTCAGCACCGCTCCCAGGCCCGGCACCGCGTAGTGCGCCTCCAGCATCGCGGGCACGTTGGGCGCCATGATCGCCACCGTGTCGCCGCGCCCGATTCCGCGCGCCGCCAGCACCGAGGCGAGCCGGCGCACACGCTCGCCGAACTCGCGATAGGTGTAGGTCCGCTCGCCGTGGATGACCGCGGCTTTTCCGGGATAGGCGTCCGCCGCGCGCTCGAGAAACGCCACCGGCGTGAGCGGCGCGTAGTTGGCGGGGTTGCGGTCGAGGCCTGCGCTGAAGGGGGGGGCTGTCACCCCCACATTATCCCTGCTTGCGACGCTTGCGCAGGAACGCTTCCAGCTCCCCCATGATGCCGCGGCGGAAGGCCAGCACGCAGATCACGAAGATGATGCCCTGCGCGATGGTGACCCACGCGCCGAGCTCCGAGAGGTAGTTCTCCATCGCGGCGATGACGAAGGCGCCGGCGACCGGCCCGAAGATCGTGCCCATGCCTCCTAGCAGCGTCATCAGGACGACTTCGCCGGACATGCTCCAGTGCACGTCGGTGAGCGAGGCCAGCTGGAAAACAATCGCCTTGGTGGCGCCCGCGAGGCCCGCCAGGCCGGCGGACAACACAAACGCCACCAGCTTGTAGCGCTCCGTGCGGTAACCCAGCGAGATGGCGCGCGGCTCGTTTTCGCGGATCGCCTTCAGCACCTGGCCGTAGGGCGAATGGATCACGCGATAGATCAGCAGGAAGCCCGCGGTGAAAATCGCCAGCACCACGTAATACATCGCCATCGGGTTGCCCAGGTCCAGCAGGCCGAAGAGCCTGCCGCGCGGGACCGACTGGATGCCGTCCTCGCCGCCCGTGAACGGCGCCTGCAGGCAGTAGAAAAAAACCATCTGCGCCAGCGCGAGCGTGATCATCGCGAAGTAGATGCCCGCGCGCCGGATCGCCAGCAGGCCGACGATGAAGCCCAGGACGGTCGCGGTGACGGTGCCGGTGAGGATCGCGAACTCCGGCGGAAAGCCCCAGACCTTGGCCGCGTGCGCGGAAAGGTAACCCGCCATGCCGAGGAACATCGCGTGCCCGAACGACAGCAGGCCGCCGAAGCCCAGCAGCAGGTTGAAGGCGCAGGCAAAAAGCGCGAAACACAGCGCCTTCATCAGGAACACCGGGTAGATGAATGCGGGCGCGACGATGAAAAACACCGTCATCAGGATGAAGGCGTTGCGGTGGTAGCGCGCTTCCCAGACGGGATCGTGCGCGGCGCTGGCGTTGGGGTTCTGCTCGCTCATCAGCGCTGCCCGAAAAGGCCCTGGGGCCGGAACATGAGGACAATCGCCATGATCACGAAGATCACGGTGTTCGACGCCTCGGGATAGAAGTACTTGGTCAGGCCCTCGATGACGCCGAGCCCGAACCCGGTGAGGATCGATCCCATGATCGATCCCATGCCGCCGATCACCACCACGGCGAACACCACGATGATGAGGGAGGATCCCATCTGCGGGCTCACCTGGTAGATCGGCGCGGCGAAGACGCCTGCGAGGGCCGCAAGGCCCACGCCGAAACCGTAGGTGAGCGTGATCATGCGCGGCACGTTGATGCCGAAGGCCTGCACCAGCGCCGGGTTCTCCGTGGCGGCGCGCAGGTACGCACCCAGCTTGGTGCGCTCGATCAGGAACCAGGTGGAAAGGCAGATCACCAGGGATGCCACGATCACCCACGCGCGGTACTTGGGCAGGAACATGAAACCCAGGTTGAAGCCCCCGCTGAGCACCTCCGGCATGGAATACGGCAGGCCCGCCGAGCCGAACTCGTTCCTGAATATGCCCTCGATGATGAGCGCCAGGCCGAAGGTCAGCAGCAGCCCATACAAGTGGTCGAGCTTGTAGAGCTGCTTGAGCATCAGCCGCTCGATCACCACGCCCGTGGCGCCGACGGCCAGCGGCGCGATGACCAGCGCCCACCAGTAGTTGAGCCCCAGCTTGTTCAGCAGGAAATACGCCACGAAGGCCCCCATCATGTATTGGGCGCCGTGCGTGAAGTTGATGATGTTGAGGAGCCCGAAGATGACCGCGAGCCCCAGGGAAAGGAGGGCGTAGAACGACCCGTTGATGAGGCCAACCAGCAGTTGGCCCATCAGCGCGGGGATCGAGATGTCGAACATGTCGCTCTACGCCCGGATGTTGCCTACTTCTTGACCAGCTCGCAGCCACCATCGGCCAGCGGGCGGAACGCCCGGTCGGCCGGGATCGTCGCGAGGATCTTGTAGTAGTCGTACGGGCCCTTCGATTCCGAGGGCTTCTTCACTTCCACGAGGTACGCCGGGTGGATCTTGCGGCCGTCGACGCGGATCGTGCCCTTGCCGAAGAGCGGATCATCCGTCGGCAGCTCCTTCATCTTGGCCACCACCTTGGTGCCGTCGTCGCTCTTCAGCGCCGCCACCGCCTTCAGGTAATGGAGCACGCCCGCGTACACGCCGGCCTGCACCATCGTCGGGTACTTGCCGCCGTTGGCCGCAGCGAAGCGCTTGGCGAAGGCACGGGTGCCGTCGTTCTGATCCCAGTAGAACGTGTTGGTGAGGATCAGGCCCTGCGCCTTGTCGAGCCCCAGGCCGTGCACGTCGGTGAGGAACACCAGCAGGCCGGCGAGGTTCTGGCCGCCCTTCGCGATGCCGAACTCCGCCGCCTGCTTGATGGTGTTGATGGTGTCGCCGCCCGCGTTCGCCATGCCGATGATCTTGGCCTTGGACGCCTGCGCCTGCAGGAGGAACGACGAGAAGTCCTGGGTGTTCAGCGGATGGCGGACTTTGCTGACCACCTTGCCGCCGGCCTTCAGCACCACCGCCTCGGTGTCACGCTCGAGCGCGTGGCCGAAGGCGTAGTCCGAGGTGAGGAAGAACCAGGTGTCGCCGCCGCGCTTGACGATCGCGCTGCCGGTGCCGTTTGCCAGCATCCAGGTGTCGTAGGTCCAGTGGACCGTGTTGGGCGAGCATTTGGCGCCGG
>JBBREI010000167.1:0-7671 GCA_038203035.1 Burkholderiales bacterium | reverse complement strand
CAGCGACATCATGCGCAAGGGCGAACAATTGCCGCGCAGCGCGCCCGGCGATCACCTGCTGCCCACCGCGCTCGACGAGATGTCGAAGAAAGGCATCGGCATGACCTGCGTGGTCGACGGGGACGATCGCCTGCTCGGCATCTACACCGATGGCGACCTGCGCCGCACGCTGGAAAAGCGCGACAACATCCGCGATATCACGGTTGGGGAGGTGATGACGGGCAACCCTCTTTCGATCGCCCCTGGAAGGCTCGCCGCCGAGGCCGCGCAGGTGCTGGAAAAGAAGGCGCTGGGCGGCAGGCTGGTGGTGGTCTCGCCGGAAGGCAAGCTGGTCGGCGCGCTCACCTTCCACGACCTGCTGGCCGCGGGGGTGGTCTAGCGATGGATCCGGCCGCGCGCGCACGCGCGGTGCGCCTGGCGATCTTCGATGTCGACGGCGTGTTGACCGACGGCACGCTCTACATCGGCGCGCAGGGCGAAGTGTTCAAGGCATTCAACATCCTCGACGGCCATGGCATCAAGATGCTGCAGGCCGCCGGCATCGCCACCGCCATCATCTCGGGACGCTCTTCGGAGGCGGTCACGCGCCGCGCGCAGGAGCTGGGCATCGCGCACGTGGCGCAGGGTTCGCCCGACAAGGTGGCAGATTTCGAACGGCTTGCCGCGCAGCTTGTGATCGCGCCCGAGGCCTGCGCCTTCGTGGGCGACGACATCCCGGATCTCGCGGTCATGCGCCGCTGCGGCTTCGCGGTGGCGGTCGCCAATGCGGCGGAGCCGGTGAAACACGCCGCGCACTACGTGACCGCCGCGCGCGGCGGCCACGGCGCGGTGCGAGAATTCTGCGAGCTGGTGCTGCGTTCGCAGGGGCAGCTGGACCGGCTGACGGGCGCCTGAGCGATGGTGCGCCCGACTTCGTGGCTTCCGCTTGCGGTACTGGCGCTGCTGGTCGGGCTCACGATGTGGCTCAACGCCCTGGTGCAGGCGCCGGGCACGCGCGCCGACGGTTCGCTGCGCCACGATCCCGACCTGATAGTGGAGAATTTCCGCGCCCGCAAGCTGGATGAAACCGGCCGGGTGCTCTACACGCTCGCGGCGAGGAAGATGGTACATTATCCCGACGACGATTCAGCCGTTCTCGAGTCGGTCACCGTAGAGGCCTTCGAGCCTCAGCAACCCAGGATGACAGCCACCGCAGACCATGGGCTCCTCGAGCAGAGCCGCGACCGCGTCTTCATCGAGGGCAACGTCGTGATCGTGCGCGAGGGCGACGCGAAATACGAAGCCGCCAGGCTCACCACCGACAAGCTCCTGGTGTTGCCGGAGGAAGGCAAGGCCAGCACGTCGAGCGATGTGGTCCTGCAAAGCCCCTCGGGGCATGCATTCTCGAAGGGAATGGAAATCGACAACCGCGCACGCACGCTGAAGCTGGAGCAGGTACGCGCCACCTACAAGGCGTCGCCGCGTTGATGCGCGCCTTGCGATTGACCGTCGCGGCGGCCCTGCTCCTCGCTGCCATCCCCGCGGGGGCGGAACGCGCCGACCGGGAAAAGGAAATCGTGGTCAACGCCGATCGCCTCACCGCCGACGACGCCAACCGCACCAGCACCTTCGAAGGCAGCGTGATCGTCACGCAGGGCACCATGCGCATGACGGCGGGCAAGGTGACGGTCAAGGAAGATTCGGCGCGGCACAAGTTCTACGTGGCGCACGGCACGCCGGTCACCTTTCGCCAGAAGCGCGACAAGGTCGATGAATGGGTGGAAGGCTCGGCCGAGCGCGCCGAATTCGACGACCTCAACGACGTCCTCAAGCTCTACAACAAGGCGCGGGTGAACAGCAACCAGAACGTGCTCACCGGCGACTTCATCTCCTACGACATGCGCCGCGAGGTGGCCGAGGTATCCGGCGCGCCGCCCGGCACCGCCGCGCCCAGGGATTCGCGCGTGAAGGTGATCATCCTGCCGCCGAAGAAGGCCGCGGGCGCCGAAGACCGGCCCGCCGACCCCGGCATCACCCTCAAACCCGACGCCGGGAAGCCCTAGGGTGGGGGCCACGCCCACCGCCGCCCCGCAGCACCTGAGCCGGGTCAGGCCGCAGGCGCAGGCCTCGGTGCTGAAGGCCGCGGGCCTGATGAAGCGTTATCGCAAGCGCACCGTGGTCTCCGATGTCTCGATCACCGTCGGCAGCGGCGAGGTGGTGGGGCTGCTAGGCCCCAACGGCGCGGGCAAGACCACGTGTTTCTACATGATCCTGGGCCTGGTGCCGACCGACGCTGGCAGCGTCACTCTCGATGGACAGGATCTCACGCACCTGCCGATCTTCCGGCGCTCGCGCCTGGGACTTTCCTACCTGCCGCAGGAAGCGTCGATCTTCCGCAAGCTCACGGTGGAACAGAACATCCGCGCGGTGCTGGAACTGCAGGGCTTCGACGCGGACGGCGTGCAGGCGCGCCTGGAAGCGCTCCTGGAAGACCTGCACATCGGCCACCTGCGCACCAACCCCGCGATCTCGCTTTCCGGCGGGGAGCGCAGGCGGGTGGAAATCGCGCGGGCGCTCGCCACCAGCCCGCGCTTCATCCTGCTGGACGAACCCTTCGCGGGCGTCGATCCGATCGCGGTGCTCGACATCCAGCAGATCATCCGGTTCCTGAAGGACCGCTCGATCGGGGTGCTCATCACGGATCACAATGTCCGCGAAACCCTCGGCATCTGCGACCACGCGTACATCATCAACCAGGGCTCGGTGCTCGCCTTCGGGAAGCCGGAGGAGATCATCTATAATGAAGCCGTCCGTAAGGTGTACCTTGGTGAGAATTTCCGCCTCTAGGGCCCATCACCCCTGATCGCTCGGAGCCGCGTGCGGACTGCCGGTTCCATGCAATGAAGCACAGCCTCCAGCTCAAGCTATCTCAGCACCTCACCCTCACTCCTCAGCTCCAGCAATCGATCCGGTTGCTCCAGCTGTCGACGGTGGAGCTCAACCAGGAGCTGGAACGCTACCTGGCTGAAAACCCGCTGCTGGAACGCGCCGAGCTCGCCGCCAACGAGGAAAGCCCCGCCCCGCCACCCAACGGCCAGGCCGAGGAACAGCGCGAGCAGACCGCCGCGGAAAACGCCGACGACCGTCGCGACGAGCAGCCCAGCCTGTCGGAGGAGCGCTCCGCATTCGCCGACGAACCCTCGCAGAACGCCGGATCCAGCACGCGCCGCGAAGACGACGATCGCGACGACTTCACCCAGTTCGCCGCCGCGGAACCCACGCTTCAGGAACACCTGGCGCAACAGATCTCGCTCACGGGGCTGACGCCGCGCGACAAGCTGATCACCGAATTCGTCGTCGGCCACCTCGACGAGGACGGCTACCTCAAGCAGGACCTGGAAGAGCTGCGCGAATCGGCGATCGCCGCGATGTCGGACGTGGAGATCGAAGAGCTGCAGATCGCCCTGCGCCACCTGCAGCACATGGAGCCGACCGGGGTCGGGGCGCGCGACATCGCAGAATGCCTGGAGCTGCAGCTGCGTGCCATGCCCGAAGGCACCCCGCACCGCGACACCGCGATCACGCTCGTGACCCGCCACCTCGATGTGCTCGCCGCGCGCGACTTCAACAAGTTGAAGCGCCTGCTGGGCGTGGACGAAGACGAACTGCGAGACGTCCGCGCGCTGGTCCTCACGCTGGATCCCAAGCCCGGGCGCGCCTTCGGCGCCGGCGACGTGCGTTATGTCATCCCCGATGTCGTGGTGCGCAAGGGCGGCGGGCGCTGGATCGCGGCGCTCAACCGCGACGCGATGCCGCGCCTGCGCGTGAACAAGATGTACGCGGACATGCTGCACGCCTCGCGCGACAACGGCGGCAAGCACCTTTCCGGGCAGCTTCAGGAGGCGCGCTGGCTGATCAAGAACGTGCAGCAGCGCTTCGACACCATCCTGCGCGTGACGCAATCGATCGTGGACCGCCAGAAGAATTTCTTCGAACATGGCGAAGTCGCCATGCGCCCGCTGGTCCTGCGCGAGATCGCCGAGGCCGTGGGCCTGCACGAATCGACCATTTCCCGCGTCACCACGCAGAAGTACATGCTCACCCCGCGCGGCATATTCGAATTGAAATACTTCTTCGGCAGCCACGTTTCAACCGACACCGGTGGCGCCTGTTCGGCCACCGCGATCCGTGCTCTGATAAAGCAACTGGTGGCCGCCGAGGACGGCAGGAAACCGCTATCCGACCACCGCATCTCCGACGTCCTCGCGCAGCAAGGCATCCAGGTGGCGCGCCGGACAGTGGCCAAGTATCGAGAGGCCATGCACATCCAGCCTGCCAATCTTCGCAAGTCGATCTGACCTAGGAAGGAGCACCCCTGATGAACCTGCACCTGACCGGCCACCACGTCGAGATCACCCCCGCCATCCGTGAATACGTCACGGGCAAGCTGGAGAAGATCCATCGCCATTTCGACCACGTGATCGACGTGAACGTCGTGATGACGGTGGAAAAACTCGACCAGCGAATAGAGGCGAACGTGCACCTGTCGGGCAAGGAGATCCACGTGCAGGCGCACGATGGCGACATGTATGCCGCCATCGACGGGCTGATCGACAAGCTCGACCGCCAGGTCATCAAATACAAGGAGCGTTTCGCCACCGCCGCCAGGCACTCGCCCGGGATCAAGCGCATCCCGCAGGATAACTAGAACCGCCGGCCATGAACCTCGTATCGAGATTGCTGCCGCTCAACCACGTCCTGCTCGGCCTCGAGGTGAGCAGCAAGAAGAGGCTCTTCGAGCAGATCGGGCTGCTGTTCGAAAATTCGCGCCAGATACCGCGCGCGCGGGTTTTCGACAGCCTGTTCGACCGCGAAAAGCTCGGCTCCACGGGCCTGGGTTTCGGCGTGGCCATACCCCACGGCCGCATCAAGACGCTCAAGGAACCGGTCTGCGCCTTCGTGCGCGCCGCACAGGCGATCGCCTTCGAGGCGCCCGATGGCATGCCGGTCAACCTGGTGTTTGCGATGCTGGTGCCGGAACACGCCACGGAAGCGCACCTGGAGCTGCTTTCGGAACTGGCGCAGATGTTCAGCGACGCGTCGTTGCGCGAGGCCCTTTCGGCCACCAACGACATCCAGGCGGCCCACCGGCTGATCACCGAATGGTCGCCCTATGCCCCGGCTCAGCGTTCAGCGGCTGTTTGACGACCGGCGCGAGCGCCTCGGGCTCGCGTGGGCGGCAGGCAACGCCGGCGCCGCGCGCGAGTTCACCGCGGACCTGGTGCACAAGCCCGGTGTGGGGCTCATAGGGCACCTCAATCTCATCCATCCGCTGCTGGCCCAGGTGATGGGCCCGCGCGAGGTCGAATACCTGGAAAAGCTTGAGCCGATGGTGCGCGAGCAGACCGCGGCGCACATCGTCGGCGGCGACACCGTGGTGGTCATCGTCGGCGACGGCGTCGCCGCGCCCGCCGCCCTGCTGCAGGCGGCCGAGCGCGCGGGCACCCCGATCCTCACCTCCGCCGAACCCAGCCAGCACGTGATCAACGTCCTGCGCCCGCACATGCAGCAGGAGCTCGGCGAGATCACGACGTTGCATGGCGTCTTCCTCGACGTGCTGGAGATCGGCGTGATGATCACCGGCGATTCGTCCATCGGCAAAAGCGAGCTGGCGCTCGAGCTCATCTCGCGCGGCCACGGCCTGGTGGCCGACGACGTGGTGGAGCTGCAGCAGATCGGCCCGGAAACGATCCAGGGCCGCTGTCCGCCGCTGCTGCGTGATTTCCTGGAGGTGCGCGGCCTGGGCGTGCTCAACATCCGTTCGATCTTCGGGGAAACCGCCGTGCGCCCGCGCAAGGTCCTGCGGCTGCTGGTGCACCTGGAGATGCCGGTAGGCGGGATGGAACCGAAGGACCGCCTGGCCACGCGGTCGGGCACGCTCGACATCCTCGGGGTGGAAATCCCCACCGTCACGCTGGCCGTGGCGCCGGGGCGCAACCTCGCCGTGCTGGTGGAAGCCGCGGTGCGCAACCACATCCTGCTCACGCGCGGCATCAACTCGACACGCGAATTCATCGAACGCCAGGAAGCCGCGATGCGTGCGGAGGCCGCCGGGCACAACGAGGCCGCCGACTGATGCAGCTGGTCCTGTTGTCGGGGGTGTCGGGCTCGGGGAAAAGCGTCGCGCTCAAGGCGCTCGAGGACGCGGGTTTTTTCTGCGTCGACAACCTGCCCGCCGACCTGATCGAGGCGCTCGCCGACTACCTGCGCGCGCGCGGCGAAGAGCGCGTCGCCATCAGCGCGGATGCGCGCAGCCGCGAAAGCCTTGTGCGCCTGCCCGAAATCGTGGAGAAGGTGCGCGCGCTCGGCACCGACGTGCGCGTGATCTTCCTCGACGCCCACGACGAAAGCCTGGTGCGCCGCTTCTCCGAGTCGCGCCGGCCGCACCCGCTCGCGCGCGAAGGCCACGACCTGCGCGGCGCCATCGCACAGGAACGCGGCGTGCTCGGCTGGCTCGCGCAGATCGGGCAGCGCATCGACACCAGCGGGCTCACGCCGGGACAGCTGCGCCAGTGGATCCAGGACCTGGTGGTGTCCGACCGCGTCGGCCTCACGCTGGTGTTCGAGACCTTCGGCTTCAAGAACGGCCCGCCGCTCGATGCCGATTTCGTCTTCGACGCGCGCTGCATCCTGCCCAACCCGCACTACGACCCGCAGCTGCGCCCGCTCACCGGCCATGACGCGCCGGTGGTCGAATTCCTCGAGCGCGAAACGCAGGCGAGCCTGCTGATCGAGGACATCCAGCGCTTCCTGCAACGCTGGCTGCCGCGTTTCGCGCTCGACCAGCGCGCCTCGATCACGATTGCGATTGGCTGCACCGGCGGGCGCCACCGCTCGGTCTACATCGCCTCGCAGCTGGCCGAACGCTTCGCCTGCGAATATCCCGTCATCGTCAGGCACCGCGACCTCAGGCAATAGTGCTGCTCCTGAACCTCTTTTCCGCCGGGCGCAAGCGCGAGCTGGTCCCGATCTTCCCGCTGCAGACCGTGCTCTACCCCGGCGCGATGCTGCCCCTGCGCATCTTCGAGGTGCGCTACATGGACATGGCCAAGGCGTGCCTGAAGGACGGATCGGGGTTCGGCATCTGCCTGATCAGGCAGGGGCATGAGGTCGGCGCGGCCGCGCTGCCGGAGCGTATCGGCTGCCTCGCGCGCATCGAACACGCCGACATGGAGGAGCTGGGGATCCTCAAGGTGAGGGCGCTTGGCCTCGAGCGCTTGCGCATCGTGTCTTCCGAAGTCAACCGCCAGGGGCTCATCATCGGCGAGATCGAGAAACACGAGGCCGAATCAACCAGCGGCGCGGCGCCGGGCTTCGACGCTTGCTCGGAATTCCTCGCCAAGGCGATCACCGCGATCGGCCCGGAACGTTTCGCGCAACCCTACGGCTTCGGCGACCCCAGCTGGGTCAGCTTCCGTCTGGCCGAGATCCTGCCGCTGCGCAACGACGTGAAGCAGAAGCTGCTGGAGCTCACCGATGCGGCGCTGCGCCTGGCGATCCTGCACCGTTTCCTGAATACCCATAAATTTATTTGAAAGGGGTGTCGGGAAAACTGGTTTCATTGACGACTTTTGCGCTGGCGGCTTTTGCCGCCCTCGGCAAAAGTGGTCTCTGACACCAGTTTTCCCGACA
>JBBREI010000166.1:0-7678 GCA_038203035.1 Burkholderiales bacterium | reverse complement strand
GGCGTCCGCTTGGTTGGACGCCTTGCTTTGGTTGTCGACTTTCGGGGCGACGTCCGCCTTGCAGCCACCCGCACCTGCCCCAACGCAGATCCCCGGTACTTGTTCAGAGCTTCCCTAGGTCAGCGCAGGACCCGGGGCTCGAACTGCATCGTCTCGCCGCCGTGCGAGAGCCACAGCTGGCCTTCCTGGATGGTGCAGTCGAAGCGCATGTTGCGCGCCGCCAGGTTGCCGACGATGTCGGTGATGTCTTCGGGGATGTCGACCACCGTGAGGTTCTTCAGGCGCGCCAGCGCCTCGTGGTTCTGCGCCCACCACAACGCGGCCGCGCGCCCGCCATAGGTGTAGACCTTCACCTCGCGCGCGCGCCCAGACGCCTTGCGCACCTCGCGCTCATCGGGCAACCCCACCTCGATCCACAGCTCGATGGCGCCGGTGAGGTCGCGCTTGACGAGATCGGCCTCGTCCTCGGCCGACAGCCCGCGCCCGAACTCGAGGTGCTCGTCGGCATTCAGCGCGAAGGCGAGCAGCCGCACCATCATGCGTTCGTCGGTTTCCGACGGATGGCGCGCGATGGTGAGCGCGTGGGTGGCGAAATGGCCGCGGTCGAGGTCGGACACCTGGAGCTCGGCCTTGAAGATGGTGGCCTTGATCGCCATCAGCGGGCCGCGTCCGGGGCGCGTTCATTCCCGGTGGCCGCTGCGGGCGGGGCGGAGGCGAACAGCAGGAAAGCGATGCGGTATTTCATCGGGAGGCGCATTTTCGCATGCAATAATCCCTCGCGATGAGACGCGTCCCCCTGCGCAGTAGATTGTTCCTGCTTGTTGCCGCCGGTCTGCTCCCGCTGGCCGTGGTTTCCGGGGCCGCGCTTTTTTTCATGCACCAGCAGAATCGCGAGAGCGCCGAAAAAAGCGTGCTCGAGGTCGCGCGCGCGCTTTCGACGGCGATCGACGCGGAACTGCGCCGCACCATGGACGTGCTCGAGGTGTTGTCGACCTCTCCCACCATCGACGAGGGGGACCTGCGCGCCTTCCATGATCGTGCCCGCCGCATCCACTCGCTCCAGCACAACTGGCAATCGGTGCAACTCTTCGACGCCGCGGGCAAGGCATTGATCAGTACCGCGGTGCCGTTTGGTGCGCCGCTGGCGCCCGCGCCGGAAAACGAAAGCGTCGCGCTTGCCACCCGCACCGGCGAGCCGCTGGTGGGTTACCTGGTCCGTGGCGCCAACGGCCTGTGGGGGTTCCCGGTGCGCTTCCCGGTGGTGCGCGCCGGGCGCGTGCGCTACGTGCTCACCGCCGTGATCGACCCGGCGGCGATCCTCGACGTCCTGCTGCTCACGCGGGTGCCGGACGAATGGGTCGTTTCCGTGGCCGATGCCAGGGGCATCCGTGTGACACGCACGCGCTCCACCGCGCTGACCACGGGCACGCCCTACACCCCGACCCTGGTTGCGATGATGGCGGCGAGCCAGGGGGAAGGCACCGGCATCACCACAACTACCGAAGGCACCGACGTGTTCACCGCCTTCACACGCTCGCGCACCACCGGGTGGATCACGGCGGTGGGCCTGCCGGTTTCCGGCGTGGAAGAGACCGCGCGCACCTACTTCCTGACCTTCGGCGGCGGCTTCGTGGCCTCCATCCTCGCCGGCCTCGCGGCCGCGCTGATGATCGCGCGCGGCATCACGCGACCCATGGCCCGGTTGCGCGATTCGGCGCTGCGCGAGGGCCGCCCCGACCCGCTCTCCACACTCCAGACCAACATTCGCGAGATCCAGGACGTGGCCCAGGCACTGGCCACTTCGGATGAGGAGCGCGCCCGCGGCGAGGCCGAGCGCGAGAACCTGCTTCGCAGCGAGCAGGCCGCGCGCGCATCGGCCGAAGGCGCCAACCGCGCGAAGGACGAATTCCTGGCGATGCTGGGCCACGAGCTGCGCAACCCGCTGTCCGCCATCTCCAACGCCACGGCGCTGCTCGAGCATCCGGGCATCGAGGAGGCACGCAGGGATGCAGCCCGCGCCATCATCAGCCGGCAGGTGGCGCACCTCACGCGGCTGACCGACGACCTGCTTGATGCCGGCCGCGCGATCATGGGCAAGATCGTGTTGCAGCGCCGCCCGCTCGACCTCGCCGGCGTGGTGCGCCAGTCCCTGGGCACGCTGGCCGCTTCGGGACGCACGCAGAACCATCGCGTCGCGCTGGACCTGCAACCGGCCTGGGTCGATGCCGACCCGATCCGCCTGGACCAGGTGATCGCCAACCTGGTGGTGAACGCGGTCAAGTACAGTGCGCCCGGCAGCACCATCGACGTGGCGGTGCGGCGCGAGGGCGCGGAGGTGGTGCTTTCGATCAGCGACGAGGGCATCGGCATCCCGGATCACCTGCGCCCGCGGGTGTTCGACCTCTTCGTGCAGGGCGACCGCGAGCTTGACCGCTCGCTGGGCGGGCTCGGCATCGGCCTGACCCTGGTGCGCCGGCTGGCGCAGATGCATGGCGGCACCGCCGACGTGGCGAGCGAGGGTGAAGGCAAGGGCGCGCGGTTTGTCGTGCGGCTGCCCGCGATCGACGAGCCGCCCGCGCGCGAGACCCCGGCCGTGAGCCTTGGCGGCGGCAGCGGCCGCGCGGTGCTCATCATCGAGGACAACGCCGATGCGCGCGAGACACTCCGGATGCTGCTCGAAATGGGCGGCCACCGCGTGGCGGTGGAACCCGACGGCGAATCGGGGCTGGATACGGCGCTGCGTCTGCGCCCCGAGGTGATGCTGGTCGACATCGGACTGCCGCGGATGGATGGCTACGAGGTCGCGCGGCGGGTGCGCGCGGCAGGCGGCTGGGGCCATCGGCCGCTGCTGGTGGCGATCACGGGTTATGGCCAGGCCGGCGACCGCGAAAACGCCCTCGGCGCCGGATTCGACGCGCACCTGACCAAGCCGGTGGAGCCCCGGCACCTGCTGGAGCTCATCGCCCGCGCGCCCGCAGCCCCTACTTCTTCTTCTTGAGAAAACCCTTCAAGAGGCCGGCCGTCGCGGGGCTGAGGCCCGCGGGCTTGTCCTGCGGGTCCCCCTCGCGGTGCGATCCCTTCCCGTAGCGATCGGTGCCGCCGGCGTAACCGCCGCCGGTGATTTTCTTGCCCTTGTGTTTCTCGAGGTCCGTCTTCTTCATCGTCATGGTGTGTCTCCCGTCGCTTATTATGCGGGATGCAAAAATGGCGACGGTACTACGACGCGCTTTATGTCGCAAAAAGCGGCTTCACCGGCAAGGGACTCTTCGCCGGCACGCGGATCCCGCAACGGGCGAAAATCGGCGATTACGAGGGCGAAGCGATTGGCCTGCGCGAGGCGAAGCGGCGCGCGAAGGGCCGCACCATCGTGGCCATCGTGGAGCTGGAAGGCTTCGCGATCGATGCGAGTGGCTGGAAACACGGCTTCCGATTCATCAACCACTCGTGCGACCCGAACGTCTTCATCCGCTGCACGCCGCGGCGCGCGGAATTCTACGCGCGTCGAGCGATTGAAAAGGGTGATGAGTTGGCCTGCGACTACGGCGAAAGCCAGCACAACGGCACGTTGCCGTGCTGCTGCGGCGCCGCCAATTGCCGCGGGTACATCTAGTGTTTGGTGGCGTTGTCGCCGAGCGCGGAGCGCGGGATGTCGCCGCGCCCGACCGATGCGTTCAACGCGGTGGCCAGCGCCGCCTCGCCGTTCACCATCGACTGCCACGCCAGCTCGATGCCCTTGCGTTTGCCCTTCTGCACCAGCTTGAGTCCCTCGGGGCTGAGGGTCACGGTATATTTTTCGCCCTTGAGGTCCAGCTCGCGTTTGAAGGGTGCGCTCAGTTTTGTCGTCATGGTCTTTTATCCGTTGATTCCCGGGTAGACCGTGCGTGCCACGGTAGATTCCGGCGGATAGTCCGATTGGAGCCCCAGTGAAGCCTGCCACCCTCTTGATCGCGGCCGCGGCCGCCCTGTGCACCGCCACCGCCACGTTCGCCGATCCCGTTGACCGGATGTTGTCCGAGGTCTCCGCGCAACGCATCGAGGCGAACATCCGCAAGCTGGCCTCGTTCGGGACACGCAGTTCCCTGTCCGATACGGAATCGGCCACGCGTGGCATCGGCGCCGCGCGGCGCTGGATCCTCGACGAGATGAAGCGCTGCGGCGGAGATCGCCTGCAGGTCGCCTTCGACGAACACCATGTGGAATCCGGCCCGCGCGTGCCGACGCCCACGAAGTTCGTGAACGTGGTGGCGACCCTGCCCGGCTCGCAGCCCGAAAGCCGCGATCGCACCTACGTGGTGAGCGGCCATTACGATTCGATGCCTTCCAGCCCGGTTGACGGTGACAGCGACGCGCCGGGCGCCAACGACGACGCGTCCGGCACCGCGGTCGCGATGGAGCTTGCGCGCCGACGCGCCAGCTCGCGCGCCACATCCAGGAGGCCGCGGCGCGTTACGTGCGCGACCTCAAGGTTGAGGTGATCTGGCGCCGCGACCGGTTCCTGCGCGGCGGCGACCATTTCCCGTTCCTGGAGGCGGGTTATCCCGCGGTGCGCTTCACCGAGCCGGTGGAGGACTGGCGCCACCAGCACCAGGACGTGCGCGTGGTCGACGGCATCCAGTTCGGCGACCTGCCGGAATTCGTCGACTTCGCCTACGTGGCGCAGGTGGCGCGCGTCAACGCCGCCGCGCTGGCGACGCTGGCCCTTGCGCCGTCGGTGCCGCGCGAGGTGGAAATGGAAAACCTGCGCCTCGAGAACGACACCACGCTGCGCTGGAAGGCCAATCCGGAACCGGACGTCGCCGGTTACCGCATCGTCTGGCGCGACACCACCGCGGCCACCTGGCAGTTCACCCGGGACGTCGGCAACGTGACGCGGTTCACGCTGCCCGGGATCTCGAAGGACAACTTCACCTTCGGGTTGCAAGCCTACGACCGCGACGGGTTCGTTTCGGTGGCGGCCTATCCGAAGCCGTACCGGCCGCCGCCGCCCGCGCCGGCTACAGCACCGGCGAGGTGAGCCGCGCCACCGATTCCATGATCTGCGTGATCCGCGGCCCGCGATTGCGGTACTTGAACGCCCGGGAGGCGGCGCGATCCTCCTCGAAACGCCTGGCCAGGTGCGCGATGACCCGCTTGTCGTAGACCGCGGCGGCGACCTCGAAGTTGAGCCGGAAGCTGCGGTTGTCGATGTTGGCGGTGCCCACCAGCGCCACGGTGTCGTCGACCACCATGGTCTTGGAGTGCAGCATCGGGGGGCCGTACTGGAACACCTTGATGCCGGCCTTGTGCAGCGAATCGCAGTAGGTGTGCGAGGCCATGGTGACGAGCTTCGAATCACCCTGCCTGGGCACGATCACCTGCACGTCCACGCCGCGCAGCTCGGCCACGCGCAGCGCCGATTCGAGCGGCTCATCGGGGATGAGATACGGCGTTTCGATCCACACGCGGGTGCGCGCGGTGGACAGCGCCGCGAGGAAAAATGCGTGCAGCGGCGCGGTATCGTCGTCGGGACCCGATGCCAGGATCTGCACCGCGATGCCCTTGCCGCCATCACGCGCCGACGGGAAATACAGCGGCATCGTCTTGTGCGACAGCTTGAAACTGCCGCCTGCGTAGGTCCAGTTCTCGAGGAACAGGCGCTGCAGCTTGCGCACCGGCTCGCCCACGATCTCGATGTGCTGGTCGCGCCAGGCGTTTTTCCCCGACCGCGTGGCGGTCGCCGGATCGTGCATGTTGATGCCGCCCAGGAAGCCGACGCGGCCGTCGCAGATGGCGATCTTGCGATGGCTGCGGAAATTGTGGATCAGCACGCTGCGCGAACTCCAGCGCAGCGGGTTGAACGAGAGCACCTCGCCGCCGGCGTCGACGAGCGGCTTCCAGAACGCGGACTTGATGTGCGGCGAGCCGAGCGCATCGTAGAGCAGGCGCACCTCCACGCCGCGCGCCGCGGCCGCGGCCAGCAGGTCGCGGAAATGGGTGCCGACGCGGTCGGGCTCCCAGATGTAGTACTCCAGGTGGATGTGCTGCGTGCTTTCGGCGATCGCGCGCTCGAGCGCCTCCATCTTCGCGTCGCCGTCGTCGAGCAGCTCCACCGAGCTTGCGAAGGTGGGGTCGCCCTGCAGCAGGCGCCGGCCCACCGCGGCCAGCCCGCGCGCGTCCGCGGACAGCTCCGGGCGGGTGTCGCAGCTCGATCCCTTCAGGTAGTGCGAAACGGCGCCGGCCTGGACGCGGGCCACGCCGTAGCGGTGCTTGCGGCGCTGCAGGCGCCGGGGCCCGAACATCACGTAATAGATGCCCGACACGCCGGGCAGCGCGATGAACGCGAAGATCCACGCCAGCGTGGCGGTGGGCGAGCGCCGGCTCATCAGCAGCGATACGGTGGCCCCCAGGACCCACACCACATACGTGGCGCCGATCAGCGCGAGCCAGGGAATGTCGATCATGGGGCCGAGTATAGAATGGGGTCATGCTCGATACCCGCATCGCCCGCCAATGGGACGACGAAATTGTCCCGCAGCTGATCGAATACATCCGGCTGCCCGCCAAGTCGCCGCATTTCGATGCCGAATGGCGCGGCCACGGCCACCTCGAGGCCGCGTTGCGGCAGGCGCACACATGGGCCGCGGGGCAGGGCATCAAGGGGCTGAAGCTCGAGATCGTGCGGCTCGAGGGGCGCACGCCGGTGCTGTTCTTCGACGTGCCCGCCACCAACGCCAGCTCGCAGAGTGTCGTTTTCTACGGTCACCTCGACAAGCAACCCGAGATGGCCGGCTGGCGCGCGGACACCGGCCCGTGGACCCCATTGCTGGAAGACGGGCGCCTCTACGGGCGCGGCGGCGCCGATGACGGTTATGCCGTCTTCGCCGCGCTGTCGGCCGTCGCCGCGCTCGACGCGGAAAAAATCGCCCGCCCGCGCTGCCTCGGACTGATCGAGACCTGCGAGGAAAGCGGCAGCTACGACCTGCCGGCGTACCTCGATGCGCTGGCTCCCCGCATGGGTGACGTGGCGCTGGTCATCGCGCTCGATTCGGGCGCCGGCAACTACGACCAGCTGTGGGTCACGACCTCGCTGCGCGGCCTCGTCAACGGGACGCTGCGCGTGGATATCCTCACCGAGGGTGTGCATTCGGGTGATGCGGGCGGCGTCGTGCCCTCGTCGTTTCGCATCGCGCGCCAGCTGCTCGATCGCATCGACGACTCGCGCACCGGAATGGTCACGCCCGCCGCCTTCGCCTGCGAGGTGCCGCCGGAACGCCTGGCGCAGGCCCGGCACGCGGCGCAGATCCTGGGCGATTCGATGTGGAAACGTTTCCCGTGGGCCACGTGTTGCGACGACGCGGGCACCGCGCGGCTGTTCGCCGAACCCGTCACCCGCGATCCGGTGGAACTCATCCTCAATCGCACCTGGCGCGCGGCCCTTGCGGTGACGGGCGCCGATGGCCTGCCGCCCATCACATCGGCCGGCAACGTGCAGCGCCCCTACACCTCGCTCAAGCTGTCGCTGCGCCTGCCTCCCACCGTGGACGGTGCAGAGGCCGCGGCGTACATGAAGAAACTGCTCGAGGAAGACCCGCCGTCCAATGCCCGGGTCTCGTTCCAGGCGGCGGGCTCGTCGGGCTGGAACGCGCCGCCGATCGCGCCGTGGCTTTCGGGCGCACTCGATGCCGCCTCGCGCGAGATC
>JBBREI010000165.1:0-7809 GCA_038203035.1 Burkholderiales bacterium | reverse complement strand
AGTGGATGTGGTACTGGTCGCGCGCCCCGCAGTCGATGTAGATGCCACGCAGCGACTTGAGTGCGGCGCGGTATTTCGTCACCAGGTTCACCGGGTCGTTGGAGCGCCACTGTTTCCAGCGTTCGGGGATCACCTCGCCGGTTTCGAGGTTGAACGGCAGGCGAAAGCCGTTGGGCGCGCGCCGGTCGGGGTCGTAGCTCGCGGCCATGCACAGGTTCATGATCGCGTGGCCTTCGGCCACGGTGAGCTTGGGCTTGCGCCACACCGCGTCGAGGAAGGCGCGCACGCGCCCGTCGTCACGCCCGCGGTCGGCGCCCTTCTGCGCCTTCATCACGTCGAAGTTGCCCGGCAGCTTCGCCGGGCGCGGCCGGTACTTCGCCAGCTCGTTGAGCGTGTTGGGCCAATCGTGCCAGTAGACGAAGTCGAAATACGCGTCTCCCGAGTGGTTCGCGATCGCGCCCCACGTCGAGGGATATTTCATGCCGTGGATCATCGCGCCGTATCCGCCCGACGACTTGCCGAAGCAGCCGCGGTGATCGCGCGAAGCCAGCGTGCGGAACTCGCGATCCACAAACGGCACGATCTCGCGCGTCAGGTAGTCCGCGTAGTTGCCGATGGCCGAGGAATTGATGTATTGGTTGCCGCCGAGCGCGGTGAAACAATCGGGAAACACCATGATCGCGGGCGCCATGCGGCGCTCGTGCACCATCCGCGCCAGCCGCTCGGGCACGTTTTCGCTGAAGTTCCTCCAGCCCACGTGCGACAGGCCGGACCCCATGAAGCCCACCATGTCGTAGAGCACCGGGAAGCGCCTGCCGCGCCCTCGCGTGGAGCCGTCGTCGTATTGGGGCGGCAGCCATACCGCGACCTTGCGCACATGCGGGTCGCGCAACGCGTTGCCGCGCAGGATGCGCGAGTTGTGTTCGAGGACCACCACCGTCCCCGCTTCCCAGGAGATTCTTTTCAATGCCATGAGTCGCCTCCGCCGTCTTGCCTCGATGCCAAAGTCAGTCCGCGGCCGCCGCGCGGGGTTCCTGCTCCCGCGCCTGGTGCCGCGCCACCACCACCTGGTTGCGGCCGGCGCCTTTTGCCCGGTAGAGCGCCTCGTCGGCCGCCGCCACCATCCGCGCCGCGGCATCGGGATGCACGTTGCCGTGGGCCAGGCCGATGCTGATGGTGACCCCGTCGGGTATGGCGGCCACCTCGGAGCGGATGCGTTCGGCGGCGGCCAGCGCCTGCTCGCGCGAGGCGCCGGGCAGCAGCAGCGCGAACTCCTCGCCGCCGTAACGCGCGGCGTGCCCGCCCATTTCCGAGGCGGCCGCATGCAGGATTGCCCCTACGCGCTTGAGCAACTCGTCGCCCGCCATGTGGCCGCGCGTGTCGTTGAACCGCTTGAAATGGTCGACGTCGGCCATCAGCAGCGCAAGCCGCCGGCTTTCGCGCGCGCCCTCGGCCACGATGCGCGCCAGCATGTCGTCGAAGTGGCGGCGGTTGCGCACGCCGGTGAGGCCGTCGCGCGTGGCGAGGTCCTCGAGTTTCGCGTTGGCGGCCTCCAACTCGCGCGTTCGAACCGCCACCAGCGCGTCGAGCCTGCGCGTGCGCCAGCGCGCCAGTGCCGTCACCAGCGCCGCGAGGAGCAGGAGGACTCCCGCGATGCCCAGCAGGCGCACCCACGCCATCTCGTGCCAGCGCGGAGCCACCTCGAGGTCGACCGGGCCGTAGCGGTGCTCGCGCCCGGCACCGTCCCGGGCGAGGGCCTCGAAGCGATAGGTGCCCGGCGCGAGGCGCCCATAGGTGAACACGGGGCGATCGGTCGCCTCGCCGAACCGTCGCTCGTGCCCCAGCAGCCGCGCCTGGAATTGGGGCGCGTCGAAGCGCGCGTAGTCGTCGAACGCCAGCTCGAGCGTGATCGACTCGGCCGATGCCGGGAGGCGAAGGCGCTCGCCGAGGGGCATGCGCTGCGCGGTGCCATCGGGGGAACGGATCTCGATTCCCGACACGCGCAGCAACGGTGAGCGGGCCGGCGCCCTGCCACCATCCGGTATCGGCGTGAAACGGAAGAGCGATCCCGCGTCACCCGCGTAGGCCGTGCCCTGCTCGGTCACCGTGATGGGAGAAAGCAATCCGCGCCGGAAGGGGTTGATCGCGAGGGACTCCCAGCGGTCGCCGCCCGCGGTTCGCCTGAGGGCCGCGCGCGAGCTCGAGGCCCACAACGTGCCGTCCGCGCCGAGGGTGATCTCGAACGGCACCCCGAACCCGCGCAGGGCCTCGAAGCCGCGCTCGGCGGGGACGAAGCGCCCGCCCTCCCACGTGAACACTCCCTCGGCGCTGCTCGCATGGATCGAATCGCCGACGCGCGAGACGAGCGCCATGCCTGCCGCGGGCGCCGCGCCGAGCGCCAGTGGCGTGAACGCGTGATCCTGCAGGGCAGCGTCCTTCAGCGAAAGGCGCACCACGCCGTTCACCGTGCCGAGCAGCAGTTCGCGGCCGCCCTCGAGCTCGACGATGCTCTGCACCAGCGTGCGCGAATAGGGGTAACGCGCCGCCGCCTTCCAGCCACCGGGCGTGCGCTCCACCCGCGCCACGCCGTGTTCGAGCCCCACCCAGATGCGGCCGGGGACGATGCGCGACGGCACGAAGACCCGGGGGTAGAGGTCGCGGCCCGAAACCAGGCCCACGCGCCCGTTCGAGACCTGCTTGAGCGAGAGCGAGTCTGCGATCAGCAGGTTCGCACCCTCGGCCACGACGTCCCAGCTTTCGCCCACCGCCCAATCCCGCCGCTCGAAGCGCGACAGCTCGCCGCGCTCGTTCAGCCGCCCCTCGAAGAGACCACCGCCGGTGGCCGCGAAGACGCGACCGGCCATCTCGCGCACCCGGTAGACGTTTCCGCGCAGGCCGGCCTCCTGGTCGAAGCGGTGCCACCGCGTCGGCCAGCTGATCCGGTAGAGGCCTTGCGCATCGGCCACCCACAACGCGCCGTCGACGGCATCGACGACCGGCCTGGTGACCCGCGATGCGCTCACGGGAATCTCCGTTTCCTGCGAGCGCTCGAGGTCCATCACGCGCACGATGCCGTCGGAGCCTCCGAACGCGATGCGCCCGTCGCCCATGAGCACCCCAGGAGTCTGCAGCTCGGCGTGCGGCGGCGCGCCTTTCCACGGCAGCTCCTGCAGCCCCTCGGGCGTCCACAGCTTGTGGCCGCCGGGCAGGTGCACCATGAGCCGGTCTTCCGCGAGCGGATAAAACGCGTAGACGAGGGAATTGGACAGCTCCTCGCTGCGGGCCAGTGGAACGAAGCGCCCGCCTTCCAGGACCTTTAAACCCTCACCGCGGAACTGCGCGAGCAGCTTGCCCTGCCAGGTCGCGATGGAGCCGAATCGCCCGCGGTGGTGCCAGTGGCCGCGCGGCGCGCCATCGCGGCCCACGGCGAAGAGGTCGTTGAGGCCCCGGAAGTAGATCGCCTCGGGACGCGCGTGGATCATCCAGATGTCGGCGACCTCGCGCCCGGCCATCTGCGCGGCAAAGCGGGGGGCGACGTCGACAAAGCGTTCGCTGCCCGTCGCGTCCCGTTCCAGGTAACCGAAGGCCCCGTAGCCGCCGACCCAAAGCCTCTCGCCATCGAGGTGCAGCGAGCGCACGAGCCGCCCCGGCACGTGGACCCGCTGCCAGCGCACCCCATCGAAGCGCTGCAGCCCCATGGTGCCGCCGAGGTAGAGCGCACCGCCCTCGCCCTGCGCGACGGTGTAGACCTGCGCCGCGACCTCTCCGGGCAGGGGGAAGGCGTTGGTGAGTGGCTTGCCGGAATGCCATTCGGCCGCCCCGAGGTCGAGGGCCCACGCCAGCGCTGCCAGGGTCAGGAGTCTGCGGAGCATGGCGAAATCCTACAACAGCAGCGCGAGCGCGCCGCTCAGAGGACGCGCCGGATCGCCCGCACCAGCGAATCGCTCATCTCGTCGTACACATCGGCCACGTAGGCCACGCCGAATTCCCGAAGCCACGCGCGCTCCGCTTCGGATTCCGCGGTGGCCACGATCGAGATGCGCGGGTTCATGCGCCGCACGGCCGAGCAGATCCCGATCTTGGCCGGCAACGATGAATTGGTGACGACGAACACGCGCGCGGAACCCACATGCGCCGCCTCGAGCACGGCCTCGCGCGCGGCGTCCCCGAAGACCGTGTGCACGCCGCGTGCGCGAAGGGACTCCAGGCGCTCCAGCCGGTCATCGATCACGCAGACCGGAACCCCGGCCACGAGGGCGCGGTCGGCCAGGCGGCGCCCGAGCTCGCCGAGGCCCGAGATCACCACCGCGGCATGGAAATCGCCTTGCTCCGGTGCCTGCGCCTCGCCGACCGTCACGTCGCTGACCTGCTCGGGGCGGCGCGCGAAGCGCCGCTCGATGGCCGGCATCACCCGGAACAGCAGCGGGTTGAGCGCGATCGAGACGATGGCCGTGGCGACCAGCAGGTTGGTGCCCTCCGGCGGCAGCGTTCCCAGCGAGACGCCGAGCGCGGCGAGGATGAAGGAGAACTCGCCGATCTGGGCGAGGCCGATGGCCACGGTAAGCGCGGTACGCAGCGTATCGCGCAGCAGCAGCACGATCACGAGCGCGGCCAGCGGCTTGAGCACCAGGACCACGCCGAGGGCCAGGGCCAGCATCAGCGGCTGTTCGGTGAGCACGGAAGGATCGAACAACATGCCGATGGAGACGAAGAAGAGCGCCGAGAAAACGTCGCGGAAGGGCGCCATGTCAGCGGCCGCCTGGGGGCCAACGCGTGACTGGCCCACGACGAGGCCACCGAAGAAGGCGCCGAGCGCCACCGACATGTGGAACACCTCGGCCGCGAAGACCGCCACGCCGAGGGCCACGACGAAGACGCCGAGCGTGAGCAGCTCCGAGGATCGCGTGCGCGCGATGCGCTCCATGATGGGAGCGAGCAGCCGCGTGCCCAGCGCCCAGATGAGCGCCGCGAAGATGCCGGCCTTGCCGACGGCCAGCGCGATCTCCACCGCGGTCTGCGAGGGCCTGGCGTCCGCCATGGCGAGGGCCGGAAGCACCACCAGCGCAATGACGGTGAAAAGGTCCTCGACGATGAGCCAGCCCACCGCGACGTGCCCGTCGTGGCTTCCGAGGCGATCCTCCTGCACCAGCATGCGCATCAGCACCACGGTGCTCGCCACCGCGAGCGCCATGCCGAACACGATGCCCGCCGAATCGGTCCAACCGAAGGCCCGAGCGAGCGCCCAACCCGCCACGCCGGCCACGACGCTCTGCCCGATGGCCCCGGGGATCGCCACGCGCCGCACGCGCAGCAGCTCTTGCGGATGGAAGTGCATGCCGACCGAGAACATCAGCAGGATCACGCCGATTTCGGCCATCTGGGGCGCGAGCGTGGTGTCGGCCACGAAGCCGGGCGTGAAGGGCCCCACCACGATGCCCGCCAGCATGTAGCCCACGAGCGTCGAAAGCCCCAGGCGCTGCGTGAGCCAGCCCATGGCGAGCGCCACGGCGAGGGCACCTGCGAGGGTGACGATGATGGCGAGGTCATGCATGGATCATTTTCCCAAGGTTCAGGCCCGCGGTGCGGGAGATTGCGATTTCGCATCGGGGGCCCGCCCGGGAGTCGCCGGGCGAGGAGGCGCGGGACGTGCAGGCGCGCGCGTGCGATAGAAACAAAAAGGGCGCCGAACGGCGCCCTTTCAAGCCTTCCGACTGCGGCAGCCTATGCGGCTACCCTTCTTTTGTATTCGTTGGTTCGGGTGTCGATCTCGATCTTGTCGCCGGTGGAGCAGAACGCCGGCACCTGGACTTCCCAGCCGGTGGAAAGCTTGGCGCTCTTGAGCACCTTGCCGGACGTGTCACCCCTGGCCGCCGGTTCCGTGTAAACCACCTCGCGCACGATGGTGGTGGGCAGCTCGAAGGAGATGGCGCGGCCTTCGTAGAAAAGCGCTTCGCCCGTCATGCCGTCTTCGAGGTAGTTGACCGCCTCGCCGAGGTTTTCCTTCTCGATGTCGATCTGGTTGTATTCGCTGTCCATGAAGACGTACATCGGATCGGCGAAGTAGGAAAACGAGACTTCTTTCTTTTCCATCATCAGCAGCTCGAACTTCTCGTCCGCCTTGTAGACGGTTTCCATGTTGGAGCCGTTGAGGAGGTTCTTCATCTTCATCTTCATGGTGGCGGAGTTGCGGCCACCCTTGTTGTATTCGGCCTTCAGCACGACCATGGGGTCCTTGCCCACCATGATCACGTTGCCGCTGCGCAGTTCCTGAGCGATTTTCATGAGATGTCCGTTAGGTTTTTGCCCGGTGGCGTCGAGCGGCGGCGCCCCGTCCGCTCCAACGCCGTCCCCGATGCCAAATGTGGCGCTGAAAAGCCTTCAATTATAGGATTTTTCGGCGAAATCGACAAGGGCTGCAGCCAGGTCCGGGCGCTGCGCCAGCCCCGCCGCCCACGCCCCCGAATGGGCCTGCAGCGCCTCGCGGCGCGCCACAAATGCCGACCACGCATCGGGCAGCGAGGGCGGCCCCTTCCCCCCCCCGAGGGCGGCATCCCCCTGCCGGTTCCATGCCTCCCACAGGCCGGTCACGGCCGCCGCGTGCGCCCGGTCCAGCCCTGAGGTGTAGCGCGCCAGGAAGGCGGCCATCTTGATCCAGTGGCTGCCGTCATCGGTCGGGTACACGTTCCAGATGAAGGGCCGCGCCGCCCACTGCGCGCGCACGAAGGAATCCTCGCCGCGCGCGAAGTTGATGTCGCATGCCCACAGCAGCTGATCGTAGCGGTCCTGCGCGAGGAAGGGGATGGTGAAGACCTCGAGCTCGCGGCGATTGCCCCCGGCGTGGCTGTTGCGGCGGATCGCCTCGTGTGGGGGGATCACGAAGGTCGCGAGCGCCGCGGCCGCCACGCCTTCGGGCGCGACGAGCCACACCGGCCCCGGATACTGCTGGCAGCTTCGCGCCAGCCCCTCGAGAGGCGCGCCGGCATAGGAGAAGAGGCTCACCTTCAGCGCGGCCGGGGGGGGCGCCTTGCCCACCAGCGAGGTCCAGAACGCACGCTGGGCGCCTTCGTCCTGCTGGAACTCGTCGCGCCGGTTGAGCAGGCTGTGCTCGCGCAGCAGGCCGCCGGTGCGCGGCGTGAAGCCGGGAAAGAAATAATGCCTGGTGAGCGGCAGGCGCGGGTTCGGCGAGGGTAACGCGTGGCTTTCCTCCACCCAGTCTTCGGCGCTCAGGTATTCGAGGTTGATCCAGCGCGGCTTCTTCTCGAGCTGCGCCATGGCCAGCACATAGGCTTCGGGCGGAACACATCCGAACGTCTCGACCACGACCTCGGCGATGTCCGCCGGCCCGAAGGCTTCGCGCATGCGCGCCACTTCGACGCCTTCGAGGGTTTGGGTGTCCCTTGCGGGATCGACTTCCGGCCGCAGCTTGGCGAGGACGGTGAGGTCGTCGAGCCACAGTCGCGCCCTTTTGCCGTGCTCGCGCGCCAGCTGGCGGGCGAGCCGCCAGGAAACCGCGACGTCGCCGAAATTATCGACCACGCGGCAGAAGACGTCCCAGCGCTCGCTTTGCATCCGGCGATTCTAACTATTCTTCGAAGGACTACTTCAATGAACGCCGATTTGCGCCGATGCCACGCCGATTGCCGCCGATAAAAGCCAAAGTGTTTCGCGGCCACATCAACGGGGCACGAAACCCGCACACCGCTTCCCATTCGCGAAGTTCAGGCACGGGCACGAAACCCGCATACCGCTTCCAATCCGCGAGGTGCATCGGCGGCAATCGGCGTGGCATCGGCGGACATCGGCGTTCCC
>JBBREI010000164.1:0-7926 GCA_038203035.1 Burkholderiales bacterium | reverse complement strand
CGGCACGCCGAACATCATGCGCATGAAATTGGGCGTGTAGCCGAGGGAATTCTGCGGGTAGATGAACGGCTGGCCCATGTTGTATTTGTAGGCCATGGCGACGATCGTCGGCAGCTTGGCGATCAGGCGGAAGGCCGAGATCTCGCGATGCTCCGGGTTATTGATGTCCAGGGAGTCGTGATAGAACGCCGACAGCGCTCCCACCACGCCCACCATCACCGCCATCGGATGCGAATCGCGGCGGAAGCCCTGGAAGAGCCGCGCCAGCTGCTCGTGGACCATCGTATGGCGCGTCACCGTCCAGACGAACTTGTCCCTCTCTTCCTGCGACGGCAGCTCCCCATTCATCAGCAGGTAGCAGACCTCGAGGAAATCGCATTGCTGGGCCAGCTGCTCGATCGGGTAGCCGCGGTACAGCAGCACGCCCTCGTCGCCGTCGATATAGGTGATCTTCGAGGCGCACGATGCGGTCGAAAGGAAGCCCGGGTCGTAGGTGAACGCACCGGTCTTGCCGTACAGGGCGCGGATGTCGATCACGTCGGGGCCGATGGTGCCGCCGTATACCGGCGCCTCGAGGATCTTGCCTTCGAAGCTGATTGTCGCCTTGCCTTTTGAGTCCATCTGTTCGCTCTCCCGTCGGCCGATCAGGCGGCCCGTAGAATTTCCACCAATTCCCCCAGCGCCGCGTCGGGGGCGTGCGTTCTTCCCATCACCATGTCGAGCAGGTCGTTGTCCGGCAGTTCCAGCAGCCGCGCCAGCACTTGCGCCTGCCTGTCGTCCAGTCTCGCGCCTGCTCCTGACCAGAATCTTTCAAATACCAGGTCCAGTTCCAGCAATCCCCTGCGGCTGCGCCACTTCAACCTCTCGATTTTCACGTGATCCATGCTTGCCCGCGTTGAACGGCGTGGAGCGTCCGTTCCAACACGCCTTTCCCGCTATATGGCCCTGCGGACAAGTAGTTCCTTTATCCTGCCGATCGCGAGCGTGGGATTGAGCCCCTTGGGGCAGACGTCCACGCAATTCATGATGGTGTGGCAGCGGAAGAGCCGGTACGGATCCTCGAGGTCGTCGAGCCTTTCGTTGGTCGCATGGTCGCGGCTATCCGCGATGAAGCGGTAGGCCTGCAGCAGGCCGGCCGGCCCCACGAACTTGTCGGGGTTCCACCAGAAGCTCGGGCACGCGGTCGAGCAGCAGGCGCAAAGGATGCACTCGTAGAGGCCATCGAGCTCCTCGCGCTGCGCGGGCGACTGGGGCCGCTCCTTTTCCGGCGGCGGCGTGTCGTTCACCAGGTACGGCTTGATCGAGTGGTACTGCGCGAAGAACTGCGTCATGTCCACGATCAGGTCGCGAATGATCGGCAGGCCCGGCAGCGGCTTGAGCACAACCGGTTCCTTCAGGTCCACGATCCGGGTGGTGCAGGCCAGGCCGTTCTTGCCGTTGATGTTCATGGCGTCGGAGCCGCAGACGCCCTCGCGGCACGAACGGCGCAGCGCCAGGCTGTCGTCGACCGTCTTGATGCGGATCAGCGCGTCCAGCAGCATCCGGTCCGCGGGGCCCATGGGCACGTCGTAATCCTGGAAATACGGCTTCGAGTCCTTGTCGGGGTCGTAGCGCTGGATGCGGAGTTTCATCGACCCTCTCCCCAACCCGCTCCCAAGGCAGAGGGAGCAAACGATGGATACGTTTTCGTGTGTGCAGTCATTAGTAGACGCGCGCCTTGGGTGGAAAGGTTTCGACCGTGAGCGCCTTGAGGTTCACCGGCTTGTAGTCGAGCCGGTCGCCTTCGCGGTACCAGAGGGAATGCTTGAGCCAGTTCACGTCGTCGCGGCTGTGGAAATCGGCACGGTCGTGGGCGCCGCGGCTTTCCTGGCGCGCGTTGGCCGAGACCATCGTCGCCCGCGCCGCCTCGACGAGGTTGTCGAGCTCGAGCGCCTCTACGCGCGCGGTGTTGAACACCCTCGACTTGTCCTTGATCCGGGTGCGCTTCGCGCGCTCGGCCACGGCGCGGATCTTCTCCACCCCCTCGGTGAGCAGGTCGGGAAAGCGGAACACGCCGCAGTGCGCCTGCATCGTGCGCTGCATCTCGCCACGGACGTCGTGGACCTCCTCGCCGCCGGTCTGGGTATCGAGGCGGTTGATGCGCGCGAGCGAAGCATCGGCGGCGCCGGCGGGCAGGTCGCGGTGCCGGCCGGCGGTGCGAAGGAATTCCACCATCGACTGGCCCGAGCTCTTGCCCATCACCAGCAGGTCGGTGAGCGAGTTGGTGCCGAGGCGGTTGGCGCCGTGGATGGAGGCGCAGCCACATTCCCCCGCAGCGTAGAAACCGGGGACCTTGCCCGAAGGCGTGAGGACCTCGCCGTGGTAGTTGGTCGGGATGCCGCCCATCTGGTAGTGCACCGTCGGCACCACGGGGATCGGCTCCTTCACCGGGTCCACGTTGGCGAACTTCATCGCGATCTCGCGGATGCCGGGCAGGCGCTTGTCGATGGTCTCCAGTCCCAGGTGGTCGAGCTTGAGCAACAAGTGGTCGCCGTGTTCGCCCACCCCTCGGCCTTCCTTGATCTCGGTGGCCATGGCGCGCGACACCACGTCGCGCGAGGCCAGGTCCTTCATGGTTGGCGCGTAGCGCTCCATGAAGCGCTCGCCGTTCTTGTTGAGCAGGTAGCCGCCCTCGCCACGCACACCCTCGGTGATGAGCACGCCGGCGCCCGCGACCCCGGTCGGGTGGAACTGCCAGAACTCCATGTCCTCGAGCGGAATGCCGGCGCGCGCGGCCATGCCGAGGCCGTCGCCGGTGTTGATGAACGCGTTGGTCGACGACGAATAGATGCGCCCGGCGCCGCCGGTTGCGAAGAGCGTGGCCCGCGCATGGAAAATCACGACCTCTCCGGTCTCCATCTCGAGGGCGGTGACACCCAGGACGTTGCCTTCCGAATCCCGGATCAGATCCAGCGCCATCCACTCGACGAAAAACTGCGTCTTCATCAGCACGTTGCGCTGGTAGAGCGTGTGCAGCATCGCGTGGCCGGTGCGGTCCGCGGCGCAGGAGCTGCGCTGCACCGGCTTTTCGCCGAAGTTGGCCGAGTGTCCGCCGAACGGACGCTGGTAGATGGTGCCGTTTTCGTTGCGGTCGAACGGCATGCCGAAGTGCTCGAGCTCGATCACCACTTCGGGCGCCATGCGGCACATGAATTCGATCGCGTCCTGGTCCCCCAGGTAGTCCGAGCCCTTGATGGTGTCGTACATGTGCCAGAGCCAGCTGTCCTCGCCCATGTTGCCGAGCGCGGCGCCGACCCCGCCCTGCGCGGCCACGGTGTGTGAACGCGTCGGAAAAACCTTGGAAAGCACCGCGACCTTGAGGCCGGCGTGCGCGAGCTCCAGGGAGGCGCGCATGCCGGAGCCACCGGCCCCGACGATCACCGCATCGAATTTCCTTACCGGAATGGCCATTGTCAGCGTCCCCAGAGGATCGAGGCCGACCAGACGAGATAGACGAGCAGCGTGAGCCCGATGCCGGATTGCAGCAACAGCCGCAGCCCCGCCGATTTCACGTAGTCCATCACGATGTCGCGCATGCCGACCCACGCGTGGTAAAAAAGCGCGGCCAGGAAAAGCATCGTCGCCAGACGCGCGAAGCCGCCCGCGAAGATCGTCTTCCATTCGCCGTAGCCCGAAGGACGGTGCAGCGCGATGTAGGCGACGAAGCCGACGGTGTAGAGGGCCATCACGACGGCGGTGAGCCGCTGCAGCAGCCAGTCGCCCACGCCGTAGTGCGCCCCGACGGGTGTCTTCCGGTAGCGCGCGGCCTTCACCACAGCCTCCACGCCAGCAGCAGGGCCGTGAGCACCCCCAGCACCAGCACCACCACCGCGGACGCGCGGGCCGGCGCCTTGTGGACGCCCACGTGCACATCCAGCAGCAGGTAGCGGATGCCGGCCCAGAAATGGTGCGCATAGAACCAGAGCACCCCGATCATCGCGAGCTTCACGAGCGGGCGGGAGAAGAACTCGCGCGCCTGGGCGTAACCCTCTTCCGAGCCGAGGGACGCCTGCAGCATGTAAAGCAGCAGCGGGAGGATGGGGAAAAACAGCGCGAGGCCGGAAATGCGGTGCAGGATCGAAACCAGGCCGGGGGGCGGCAGGTGCGCCAGGTTGAGGTCGTAGTACTTCGGTCTGGCCTTGGGCGCGGTGCTCATGTTCTTCTTTTCCGATCGCAGACTTCGATTTTATCAAACCAGGTCGTTGAAGTACGAGAAGCCTTCGGTCACGCAAAGGCCCCTTCTCCACTCCACCGGCTGGTCGTCGTAGGTATAGGCGGTACGGTCGACGCACAGCAGCGGCGCGCCGGGAGCCACCTTCAGGTGCGCGGCGGCGACGGAATCGGCGGCAATGGCGCGCAAGCGCTCTTCGGCGCGGATCATGCGCACGCCGAACACTTTTTCGTAGAAGCTGTAGACCGAGCCGCTGAAATCCTCGAGCTCGGACAACGTGAGTCCGGGAAACTGGCTGGCGGCGAACACGATTTCGTCGAAGACCACGGCCCGTCCGCCAAAGGACATCACGCGCTTGAAGCCCAGTGTGGCCGTGCCCGGCTCCAGCCGCAGCGCCTGCGCAACCTCTCCGGCGGCCTTGCCACGCTCGAGCCCGAAGAAGAAGTTCTTCGGATGCGGGCGCACGCCCCGGTCCGGGTTCACCCGCAGAAAGCGGTATTGGTAGTCCGGTTCGCTGTGTGACGAGACAAACGTGCCCTTGCCCTGGCGGCGAAGCAGGATGTTATCCGCCGCCAGCTCGTCGATCGCCTTGCGCACGGTGCCCTGGCTCACGCCGAAGCGCGCCGCCAGCTCCACTTCCGAAGGGATGGCCTCGCCGGGCTTCCATTCGCCGCCGGCAAGGCTCTGGGTAAGCAGCATCTTGATCTGCTCGTATAGTGGCCGGAACGAGGGGATGGCCGCGGCTCTTTTCATCGCATGCATGCTAGCATGGCTTTGCGCCAGGTGTCTTATATAAGATATGATTTCACCTGCCGACCAATCATCACGATTAATTATATAAATCAAAAGACTACGCGATGAATCCCTACTACCGTCCGCGCCGATCGATGCTTTATGTACCCGGTTGCAGCACCCGTTATCTGAACAAGGCGCGGTCGCTGAAGGTCGACTCGGTGATCCTCGACCTGGGAGATCCGATCCTGGTCGAGATGAAGGAGCAATCGCGCCGGTATGTGTCCGAAGCAGTGCTCGCGGGTGGCTACGGACGGCGCGAAGTAGTGGTGCGGGTCAACGACCTCGATTCGCCGTGGGGCCATGACGACGTCAAGGCCGTGGCGACCATCGGCGCCGACGCCATCCTCTTTCCCAACGTCGAGTCGAAAGCCGACGTCGACGAGGCGCTCGGCGCCCTTGATGCCGCGGGCGGCAAACACCTGCCGATCATGGTCATGATCGAAAGCCCGATCGCCGTGCTGCGCGCGCAGGAAATCGCCGCCGCCTCGGACCGCATCGCATGCCTGGTGATGGCCACCGGGGATCTGCTCAACCAGCTCCACGGCCGGCGCACGCCCGACCGCATCGCCATCGTGCACAGCCTCTCGCATGTCCTGCTGGCCGGGCGTGCTTACGACCGCTCCGTGGTCGACGGCATTTCCACCGACCTCAAGGACATGCAGACCTACGAGTTCGGCTGCCGGCTCGCGCGCGACCTGGGCTTCGACGGCAAGAGCCTGGTGCACCCGTTCCAGCTTCCCTATTGCAACGACGCCTTCACGCCGAAGCCACACGACCTCGCCGCCGCCAACGATGTGATCGAGGCGCTGGCCCATGCCCACCAGGAAGGGCGCGGCACGGTGGTGGTGAACGGCCGCCTGGTGGAAGGCCACCACGTGGCCGCGGCGCGCCGCCTGCTTGCGCTCGCCGACATGATCGAGAAGCTGGAAGCCGGCCGGTGAGCGACGCGCGCCCGCTGCCGGGCTACTTCTTCGAGGACTTCGCGGTGGGCCGGCGATTCCGGCACGCGGTCCCGCGCACGCTCACCGAAGGTGACGCGGCGCTCTATGTGGCGCTCACGGGCGCGCGCCAGCCGGTGCACTGCGCCCTTCCCGTGGCCCGGGCCATGGGCCACCGCGCGTGCCCCCTGGACGACCTGCTGGTCTTCAACATCGCCTTCGGCAAAACCGTCAGCGACATCTCGTACAACGCGGTGGCGAACCTGGGTTATGCCGATGTGCGCTTCGGCGCGCCGGTTTATGCCGGCGACACCATCACCTGCGAATCCGAGGTGATCGGCGCAAAGGCGAACTCCAGCCGCAAGAGCGGCGTGGTCTACGTCCGCTCACGCGCGGTGAACCAGGATGACGCCGAGGTCCTTTCCTGGATCCGCTGGGTGATGGTGAATGCGCGCCAGGATGCGGGGTCGGTCGCGCAGGTCCCGGAGCTGCCCCAGGCGGTCGAGAACCTGTTGGTGCCCGCGTTCCTGCGGCCGGCGGCGCTTGGCCCCGCCGTGACCGGCGGCTCGCGCCTCTGGGACGACTATGCCGCCGGAGAGGTCATCAACCACCCCGGCGGGCTCACGCTCGAGGAATCGGACCACATGCTGGCCACGCGCCAGTACCAGAACACGGCGCGCATCCACTTCGATGCGTTCCTGGCCCACGGCAGCCAGTTCGGCAAGCGCCTGGTCTACGGCGGCCACGTGATCTCGATCTGCCGCGCCCTCTCCCACGACGGCCTCGAAAACGCCTTTGCGGTGGCGGCGATCCACGGCGGCAGCCACGTGAATCCCACCTTCGCGGGGGACACGATCTACTGCCGCCACGTGGTGCTCGGGCGCGACGAGATCGGCGGCCGTGGCGACGTGGGCGCCCTGCGGCTGCGCATGCTTGGCGTCAAGAATCACGCCCTTGCGGCGCTGCCCGCCGTGGCATCCGGCGAGAAAAATCCCGCCGTGGTGCTGGACCTCGATTACTCGGTGCTGATTGCGCGCCGCCAAAAGCCCTAAAATAGCGGTCCCTGCGGAGTCTCCATGCCCGAAACCACGAGCAAAGCCAGCGTTCCCCACCCGCGCGACGCCCTGTTTTCCGGCGAGAAGGCGATCCCGGCCATCCCGGCCTGCGAACATTTCGCCGGCAGCGAAAAACTCATCACCAAGGCCCTCGAGCTGCAGGGCAGGGTCGGGGCGATCTTCGACATCACCTGCGATTGTGAAGACGGCGCCGAAGCCGGCAGGGAAAAGCAACACGCCGAGATGATCGTCGAGGTGCTTTCGTCGCCGCGCAACACCCATTCGATGGCCGGCGCGCGCATCCACGACTACACCCATCCTCACTGGAAAAAAGACGTCGACATCCTGGTGGGCGGGGCGGGCAAGGTCCTTGCCTACGTGACCATTCCCAAGTGCACGGCGCTGGCCCAGGCGGGCGAGATGATCGCCTACATCCAGGAGGTGGCCACGCGCTCGAAGGCCGGCCGCGCCATTCCCGTGCATGTGCTGGTCGAAACCCACGGCGCGCTCCACGACGCGTGGGAGATCGCGGCCCTGGAGCACGTGCAGGTGCTCGACTTCGGCCTGATGGACTTCGTGAGCGGCCACCACGGAGCGGTCCACGCGTCCAACATGCGCTCGCCCGGGCAGTTCGAACACCCGCTCATCGTGCACGCCAAGGCGCAGATCGTTTCGGCCGCCCTCGCCCATGGCGTGGTGCCCTCGCACAATGTGTCCCTCGACCTGAAGAACCCGTACAACGTCTTCCGCGATGCGTGGCGGGCGCGCAACGACTTCGGCTTCCTGCGCATGTGGAGCATCCACCCCACTCAGATCCTGGCCAGCGTCGACGCCATGAAGCCGGACCTGGGCGATGTGGCCGTGGCCCCCTAGATCCTGCTGGCTGCGCAGCGCGCCAGCTGTATCTGGGAGGCGTCGGCCACTTCGC
>JBBREI010000163.1:0-8033 GCA_038203035.1 Burkholderiales bacterium | reverse complement strand
CCGCGCAGGCGCTGCTCGGCGAGCACGCCCGCCATCGCCTCGGCATGCCACGCGTCGAGCCATGCGAGCGCCACGTCGCGCTGGATCGCGGCGCGCGTGGCCTCCTGCTCGGCCTCGCCCTTGCGCGCCTCGAGTTGGTAGCGCTCGGAGCGCAATTGCCGCTTGTCGGCGCGCGTGAGTTCCTGCATCACGCCGATTCGCCGCATGGTCATGAAGTCGCGCGTCGTGCTGAACTTGTCGCCACCCTCGGCGGGAACGTTCTCGATGCCAAGCTTGACGACCGGGTCGGGGAGCTGGCCCGCGGCCACCGCCATGTCGCGCGCGGCCGCGATCCCGAGGCGGCCGCCCTCGAGGCCGCGGGAGCGCTCGACCGCGAGGCGCTGCGCCTCGGGGAGGGTGAGCGCGGCATCGGCGGCGATTCCGATCGCAGGCGACGCCGCGGCAATCACCGCGGCCAAAAGGATTGCGGGCGAGAAACGGCGCGCGAAAGTGGCAGGATGCATCGACTCCTCCGGAAGCTGGAAACCCAACGCGCCAGGCGGCGCGCGGCAAAGCAGGTCAGCGTAGGGAGGAGGCTAGATGCGCAGGCAGCAGTGCGCGAGCGCTACCGAAGGCGCGGTCTTGCGTGCGAGCAGCGAGCGCTGTTCGCCGGGAGGGTGCGAGTCGCCCGCGATGTCCGCAGCGGCGAACCCGGGGAGAATTGCGACCGGCACGAGGGCCGGAAGCGCGGGCGCAGCGGGCTTGTCCAGCGACTGGTCGCCCTGCTGGCAATGGGCTGCGCAAAGGGCGGGTTGGGGATCCGACTCGCCCCCGCCGCAACACGGCATGTCGCTGCCCGGCTCGAGGTCGAGGGCGGCTAGCGCCATCGCCTGCGGCCCCGGGCACGCATAGGCGGACAGGGCAAGCTGCGAGAGCAGCACGCCCGTCAGGGCCAGGAAGGCGACCAGGAAGCGCAGCCGGCGGGAAAGCTTCATCGGCAGAGTAGACCACAAGCCGGCCGGCAAAGTTTGCGAAATGTCAACGTCCGCGTCTCAGCGTCCCGCCGCCTTGCGTACAACGGCCAGACGGTCGCGTACCGCTACGACAAGGCGGTCACCGAGGATCCCCGCAAGCGCATCTTCGGGTTCATTGGCGCCTCCGGCGCTCGATAAGGCCTGGGAGGCTTTTTCCTCCGCACATCGCTGAAGAGACACGCAGATGTCGGCGAGCGAAAATTACGAACATGGGGCGGGTCGTCATCCCTTCGCTCTGCTCCTGCTGGACGTCGACCACTTCAAGGCCGTCAACGACGCTTACGGACACGTGGGCACCACCCCCCCCCATCGCCTAGCTCTTCGTTTCTGGCGCCGCCTTCGGCGCCGGTTTCCAGGCCAGGCTGAGCATCACCGACGCAAGCAGAATCACCCCAACCACACCCAGCGACCAGAAAGCCGGGATCTTGTAGAAATCGACGACGAGCATCTTGGCGCCGATGAACACCAGCACGATGGCGAGCCCGTAAGAGAGCAGGCGGAAACGATCGGCCATGTCGGCGAGCAGGAAGTAAAGTGCCCGCAAGCCGAGGATCGCGAAGATGTTGGAGGTCATGACGATGAATGGATCGCTGGTGATCGCGAAGATCGCCGGGATCGAATCCACCGCAAACACCACGTCCGTCACGGCGATCAACACCAGCACGATGAACAGCGGCGTATACCAGCGAACGCCGCCTTCAATGAACGTGAACCGCTCGCCGTGGAATTCCCTGGTAATGGCGAGATGTCCGCGCATCCATTTCAGGATCGGATTTTTTTCGAGGTCCGGCTTGTGATCGGCGAAGATCAGCATCTTGATGCCGGTGGCGAGCAGGAACAGACCGAACAAATAGAGAATCCAGTGGAACCTGGCGATGAGCCACGCGCCGGCGAGAATCATGATCACCCGCAGGATGATCGCGCCCACCACGCCGATGATGAGCGCCCGCTTCTGGTACTCCGCCGGCACCGCGAAGTAGGTGAAGATCATCAGGAAGACGAAGATGTTGTCGACCGACAGCGATTTCTCGATCAGATAGCCGGTGAGGAACTCCGTCGCCTTGAGGTTCGCCACTTCGCGGCCGGCGTTCGCGTCAAGATGCCACCACAGGAGGCCGCAGAAGACGAAGGACAACGATATCCAGAGGACAGACCAGTTGAGCGCCTCCCGAACCGATACCCGGTGCGCGCCCTGGTTCTTCATTACCAGCAGGTCTATGGCAACCGCCACGACGACAAACACGGCGAAACCCGCCCACATCCACCAGTTACCGATGCTCTCAAACAAGATCTTGTCTCCGAGGACGCGGCAATGTCCTTTCCCTGATCGGCATCAGCACCTTAACGATAGCGCAGCAGGCAGCCAACGCCGCCCAGCGCCATGAGCGGGTCACAGTACTCCACCACTTCGACCGGGCACTCCCGCTGTCCGGCCAGCCTCGCCAGTTCCTCCGTGGCGTCGATGGGCCGCACCGCCGCTTTGGCGCACTGGGGGCAGGTGGCAGGCACTTCCCGCTCGATGCGCAGCGCGCCGCATGAGGAGCAGCGCCATCCCGGCTCGTGCCGGTGATCCCGGGCCAGCAGGAGAACGTCGGCCCGCCCCTGTCGCAGCGCGTCCAGGCACGCGGCCGCGCCGACCGCCGCCAGCCCCTGAGTGCGGATGCCTTGCACGAAGCGCGAGGCGACCGCCTGCGAGTCCTGCTCTTCCCATTCGACGAACGCCGACAAGGTGGCGGCCACCACATCCTGATGGGCGTGGCGGCTGGCGACCGGAATCGTATCGACCAGTTTGCCCGTCACGGATTTAGGCAGTGCGCGTCGTATCTCGCCCGTCAAGCGCGGGTCGCCAGCCAGGATCAAGTGGCTATGCCCGCCCGCCGCCATGAGGCGCTTGAGCAACTCGATCTGCTCCTTCAGAAAGAGCGAAGTACGCTCGCGGCGGTGGCTTTCATAGTGCGTCCTGGTCCACTCCCTGCCGACTCGCTCGCGTAGTCTCGGTCGCTCGGTCCAGGCCTGGACCGTCGCCGAGCCAAGGCTCACCTCCGTAATCCGCACCCAAGCCTGCGTCGCGATCATCACGATGTAACGGTGATAGGTGTCCTTCAACGCCATCAGGTGATAAATGTGGGGTGAGCGATTGACAACGATCCAATCGGGCACCGGAACAGCAAACTGCATCGGCAAGAAGAAGGCGCCGCCACGCAACGCCCGGGCGAACAAGGCCAAGCCCTTCGCTCCTGGGCGCAGTTGCGCGGCCAGGTAGGCTTCGATGCGGTCCTTCGTCGCTTCGAAGTCGGCGCGCGCATCGCCGTCGAGTGCGGCGCGCAGGACCAAGACGCGGTCCTGGAGCGCCCTCGTATAGCCGGCCTCGCCCTGCTCCAGGTTGAGATAGCAGCTGACGAAGGGCGCTTCAGTCTCTTCGACGCAAGCCAACACCCCGATCTGGCGCCGAAGTTCGTCCAGCGAGGTCAATTGTTCCATCGGGTGGTGGTGGCCGCGGCCGCGGCGACCGGTTCGCTGGATTGCGCGCGCCTGGTCCATCGGGTTCATGCGAGTCTCCTGTGCGGGACGGAAGGGTGCAACCATAACGATGGCGCTGCTCTTACACAATTCGAATATCGTGACGAATAGGTTCGTACAATTCGAAGTGTCGTCGCGCCCCTCTGCCTTGGCGACCGGAACCGTCTAGAACTTCTCGGGCCGCAGCACTTCCACCTCCACGCTGAACAGGATCATGGCGAAGTTGTCGTAGTAGTGTTTCTGCAGGTGCTCTTCGATCCGTCGCGCGATGCGTTCTTCGCACACCACTTCCACACGGATGTTTGCCGCGGTATCCCAGGCGGCATTGCGCACGCCCCGCGAGCCCTGCCCCCGGGCGTCGGTGACGGTGTAGCCGTGGGCGCCCAGACGCATCACATCCTGCGCCAGGCGGGATTCCAGCCCGGCTTCGCAGACAACGGTCAGGAGCGTTCGCGTTGTGCCCGGCATGGGCTAGCCTCCGATACGGTGGATGGTCGTCGCCATCCAGTGATAGACCGGGATGCCGACCAGCAGGTTGAAGGGGAAGGTGATGCCGAGGGATGCGCCGATGGACAGCGCGGGATTCGCCTCCGGCACCGCGATGCGCATCGCCGCGGGCGCGGCGATGTAGGAGGCGCTGGCGTACAGCGTCGCCAGCAGCATGGTGCCACCCGGCGACAGCCCGATAAGCCAGCCGGTCGCGGCGCCCAGCGCACCCGAGACGAGCGGGGTCGCCATCGCGAAGCCGATCAGAAACGGGCCGATGCGGCGCAGATCGCCGAGCCGGCCCGCCGTCACCAGCCCCATCTCGAGCAGGAACAGCGCCAGCACGCCCTTGAACAAATCGAAGAACAGCGGGGCGAACGAGCCGATGCCGTCCGGCCCCGCGATCCAGCCGATGGCCAGGCCGCCCAGCAGCAGGAAGACGCTCTTGCCGAGGAACACTTCGCGCAGCAGCCCGCCTCGGTCCGCGGCCCCCGCGGTTGGCCCCTCCCCGCGCCGCGCCAGCGCAATGCCGATCAGCAGCGCCGGGAACTCCAGCAGCGCGAGAAACACCACCATGTACCCCTCGAAGGGCTCGGCAAGGCGGGCAAGATAAGCCGATCCAACGGCGAAGGTGACCACGCTCACCGAGCCATAGTGCGCTGCGATGGATGCCGCGTCCGCACGGCTCATCTTTCCCAGGCGGCGCAGCACCGGGAACGCCAGCAGCGGGATCGCCGCCGCCACCGCCACCGCCGCCAGCGCCTGGGGCAGCACCCCCGCGAGGGAATGGCGCGCGAGTTCCGCGCCACCCTTCAGTCCGATCGCGAGAAGCAGGTAAATGGCGAGCGTCTCATAGAGCGCGCCCGGCAGCTTGAGATCGGCGCGCAGCAGCCCCGCGGCCGCGCCGAGCACAAAAAACAGCACGACCGGCTCGAACGGCATCATCGCGCCGCTGCGTGACGGCGCGCCGGCGGCATTTCCTCGCGCAGATCTTTCTTGCTCTCCGGGGCGAGGTTCAGCGCCGCCGCCCGGGTCTCGACGAGACAGGCGCGGCGTTCCATCGCCTGGTCATCCGCACGATGCACAGCTCGAACACCCGGTGGTGACCGCGGCTTCGAGCATCCGGGCGCATCTTCAACATGGCGTTCTCTCCTTCGGATGCCCGCTTGAAACGCAACCATCATCGGCTCGACTGAGCCTTGCGACAATTCGAATATAATGTTTGATCTCTTCGTAAAATTCGAATGAACATCGCTCGATGAGCTCGCTCAACTTCAAGCACCTGCGCTACTTCTGGGTGGTGGCCAGGGCGGGCGGCATCACTCGCGCCAGCGAGCGCCTGCACCTGACTCCGCAGACGATCAGCGGCCAGATCAGCGTGTTCGAGGCCCTGCTGGGCTACAAGCTCTTCGCGCGCGCCGGGCGCCGTCTCGAACTCACCGAAGCGGGCCGTGTGGCATTGAGCTACGCCGACAAAATCTTCACGCTGGGCGAGGAACTGGAGGGCGTCTTGCGAAGCCCCGCTGAAGGCCGCCCGCTGCAGCTCAGCGTAGGGGTCGCCGATGCCGTGCCGAAGGTCGTCGCGTACCGGCTGCTGGAACCGGCGGTGCGCCTGCCGGAACCGCTACATATCGTCTGCCGCGAGGGACAGCTCGCCAGCCTGCTCGCGGACCTGGCGGTTCACCGGCTCGACATCGTGATCGCCGACAGTCCGATGCCTGCCGCGGTCAATGTCAGGGGTTTCAACCACCTGCTCGGCGAATGCGGTGTCACGTTCTTCGCCACGGCGAAACTGGCGCGACAACACAAAGGATCATTTCCGGGCCTGCTGGACGGTGCGCCGCTGCTTCTGCCGGGCGAGCATGCCGCCGTTCGACCCAGGCTGATCCGCTGGTTCGACGCGCAGGGGATCAATCCGCGGATCGTCGGCGAATTCGATGACGGCGCGCTTCTGAAGGCGTTCGGCCGGGCGGGCGCGGGCATCTTCGCGGTGCCCTCGGCGATCGCCGAGCAGGTGCGCCGGCAGTACGGCGTCCTGGCGATCGGACGCACCGAAGCGGTGACCGAGGTCTTTTACGCCATATCGGTGGAGCGCCGGCTTACGCACCCAGCAGTGGTGGCCATCACTTCCGCCGCACGTAAAGAACTGTTTCGCCGCCGCGGCGCATAAGGCACAACCTCGCGCGCCCGGCGATTGTTAGCCGAAACCTGGGCTTCGGGTCTTGCAAACGCAAATGCCCAACCTTCTGCAGGGGTTGTGTTCGTCAAGTTGTGCCCTCCGCGCGCGGCGCCGGTGGGCACTACGTGGTGGTGATCCCGAGCCTCGACCTGGTGGTGGTGCAGCGAGCCGACACCGACGTGCCGGGCGCCGGGTGGAGGGGCTCGCGTTCGGGTCGCTGATGGAGAAGATCCTGGCGGCGCGGCGGGCGTAGCCCGGGTCACGTATTTTCCGCGGGCAGGGACACGAGGCCGTGAGAAGGGGCAGACTAGCGCCACTTCCCCCGCCGGAGTCGTCATGGTCAGCACGCCGCTCGACATTCCGATCCCCCGCGCTCCCCGCGGCGAACGCAGCGTCTACACCTGGGGCGCCATCGCCGCACTGGTGATCGCCTTCGCGGGCTTCGCGCCCACCTACTATCTGAAAGGCGCATTCGGCGGTGCCGAGCTCACCCCCATCAAACATGTCCATGGCGCAGTGATGTCCGCGTGGTTCGTGCTGTTGCTGGTCCAGGCGCGGCTGGTAGCCGAAGGGCGCTCCGACCTGCACCGCAAGCTGGGCGTAGCCGGCGTGCTGCTCGCGATCGCCCTCGTATACGTGGGACTGTCCGCGGGCATCGCTTCGGCGCGCGCGGGCTTCGCTCCGCCCGGCGTGCCACCCCTGGTCTTCCTGGTCCTGCCGGTGGGAGAAATGGTCACCTTCACCGGGCTCGTCACCGCCGGGATCCTGATGCGAAAGCGCAGCGCCTGGCACAAGCGCCTGATGCTGGTCGCTTCACTGGCGATGCTCACCCCGGCGATGGCGCGGCTGGTGATGAGCTTCACGGGAGTCGCGATCCCGCCCCTCTTTTTCGCGCTGACGGACCTGGTGATCCTCGCATGCGCCATCTACGACTGGCGCCGGAACGGGCGCTTCCATCCGGCCTTCGCCGCAGGAATTGCGGTCGTGGTGTTCGTGCAGGCGGGACGGCTGGCACTAGCGCAAACTAACGCATGGACCGGATTCGCGAGGTGGCTGATCGCTTGAGGGAGCGCCCCTCTCCCCGGCCCACTATCTCCCGGCAACTTCTCCCGGAAGATCTCCATCATCGCCGCAATGAACTCACTCACTACCGCCGGCCGCGGCTGGTGCGCGGGAAGTGATGGAGCTCTTCACGCTCGGCGAGGGGCGCTACACCGAGCAGAACATCAAGGAGGCCGCGCGCGCTTTCACCGGGCTCCCCCTGGATCGCGAGACCCTCGACTACCGCCCCTTCTTCCACGACGGCGGGACCAAGACCGTGTTCGGCAAGACCGGCCGGTTCACCGCGCCTCAGGTGCTCGACCTCATGCTCGCCCGCCGCGAGGCGGCGGAATTCGTCGCCGCCAAGCTGTGGAAGGAGCCGGTGATCGATTCGCAACCGGAGCGCAAGGCGCTTCTCGATGACCTGCGCGGGAGTTGAGCTGGATCATCCTTTCCGGGGCCGTTCGGCGCTAGCCTCAGGCCTCGAGAGGAGGAATCCAATGTTCGAGTCCGCCGAAATAGGCCACAAGCTCCGCAAGGAAGAATACCGGCGCGAGGAACCGAAACTGCGCCAGGCGCTGCTCAAGGCGCAGTACGACCTGCTCGACAACGGCAGGTTTCCGGTCATCCTGCTGGTGAGCGGGGTGGACGGGGCCGGCAAGGGCGAGACCGTCAACCTCCTCAACGAGTGGATGGACCCGCGCCACATCCACACCCATGCCTTCGGCGAGCGCTCCGACGCCGAGCGCGAGCGCCCGGACATGTGGCGCTTCTTCCAGGCGCTGCCGCCCAAG
>JBBREI010000162.1:0-8182 GCA_038203035.1 Burkholderiales bacterium | reverse complement strand
ACTTTTGCGTTTGGGGCAGGCAGCCCCAAACGCAAAAGTCGTCTCTGACACCAGTTTCATCACGGATCGTGAAAGGCTCCTCGGAGAAGCAGGTGATCATGGATACGCTGCTGCCCCACGACGTCGAGAAGTTTCCCTGGGCGGGGCACGTGGGCCTGAGGATGCTGGATCAAGTGGTCGAGGCGATCGAGGGTTCGCGCTCGACGCTGGTCTTCACCAACGTGCGTTCGCAGGCGGAGATCTGGTATCAGGGCCTGCTCGAGGCGCGCCCGGACTGGGCGGGCATCATCGGGCTGCACCACGGCTCGCTCGATTCCGACGTGCGCAAATGGGTCGAGGCGGGATTGAAGGAAGGGCGACTGAAGGCGGTGGTGGCGACCTCGAGCCTCGACCTGGGCGTCGATTTTTCGCCGGTGGATCGCGTGTTGCAGATCGGCAGTGCCAAGGGCGTGGCGCGCCTGCTGCAGCGCGCCGGGCGCTCGGGCCACGCCCCGGGGCAGGCAAGCCGCGTGAGCTGCGTGCCTTCACACGCGCTGGAATTCGTGGAGGCGGCCGCCACGCGCCGCGCCGTGCAGGCCGGGCGCATCGAAGCGCGCACGCCCGTGGACCGCCCGCTCGACCTCCTTGCGCAGCACCTCGTCACCATCGCGGTGGGCGAAGGCTTCCAGGAGGAGGAGATGAAGGCCGAAGTCCGCTCCACGCGCGCGTTCCGCGACCTGACCGACGCCGAATGGCAGTGGGCCATCGACTTCATCACGCGCGGTGGCGAGGCGCTGAAGGCCTACCCCGAATACCAGAAGGTGGTCCGCGGCCAAGACGGCGTGCATCGCGTGCCCGACGCGGCGATCGCGCGCCGCCACCGCATGTCGATCGGCACCATCGTCTCGGATGCCGCGGTCAACATCCAGTACCTGCGTGGCAAGCGACTGGGCAACGTGGAGGAATCGTTCATCGCGCGCCTGTCCAAGGGCGACAACTTCATCTTCGCGGGCCAGCTGCTGGAGTTCCTGCGCGTGGAGAACATGACCGCGTACGTGAAGCCCGGCAAGCCCGGCTCGGCGGTGATCCCGCGCTGGGACGGCGGCAAGTGCCCGCTGTCGAGCGAGGTCTCGCAGGGCATCCGCGAGCTGCTGGAGCTGCACGTGGAAGGCCGCGAGAACGAACCGGAAATGCGCGTGGTCGCCCGCCTGCTCAAACTGCAGCATTCGTGGTCGCGCGTGCCCAAGCGGCGCGAGATGCTGGTGGAGCAGACGCAGACGCGCGAAGGCCACCACATCTTCTTCTACCCGTTCGAGGGCCGCCAGGTGCACATGGGGCTGTCGGCGCTGCTTTCGTACCGCATCGCGAAGACACGTGCCGCAACCTTCAGCCTCTCGTTCACGGACTACGGCTTCGAGCTCGTCTCGCGCGAACGCTTCGAGCTGCTGCCGCTGCTCAAGTCGGGCATCCTCTCCACGGACAACCTGCTGGAAGACATGCTCGCCAGCCTCAACGCCGCCGAACTTTCGAAGCGCCAGTTCCGCGAGATCGCGCGTGTGGCGGGACTGGTGTTCCAGGGCTATCCGGGGCAACCCAAGACCAACCGCCAGGTGCAGGCCACGAGCGGGCTCATCTGGGAAGTGTTCGCGCGCTGGGACCCGTCCAATCCGCTGCTGGGACAGGCGGAGCGCGAAGTGCTCGAGCGTCAGCTGGAGTTTTCGCGCCTCACCGAAGGGCTCCGGCGAATGGCAGCAACACCCGTGCTGCTGCGCCAGACCCACAAGCCGTCGCCGTTTGCGTTCCCGATCATGGTCGGGCGCTTCCGCGAGAAACTCACCAGCGAGAAGCTGGCCGACCGTGTGAAGCGCATGCAGCTGGAGTTCGACAAGGCGGCGCCCTACGAGCCCACGGAACAGGCGAACCTGTTTTGAGCAAGCCCTTGCCCCGCACAGGAAGGCAGGACTCGTGATCGATTGCATCGTGGCCGGTGAAACTCTCCAGCTGCTGCCCGAGCGCGCCGCCTACTGGCCGGCCCGCGGCGTGCTTTTCATCGCCGACTTCCACCTCGGCAAGGCCGCCAGCTTCCGCAAGCTCGGGGTGCCCCTTCCCCAGGGCACCACGCGCGAGAACGTGGCGCGCCTGGATCGCGCGATCGCGAAGACCGGCGCCACGGAGGTGGTCTTCCTCGGGGATTTCCTGCACAGCGCCGAGGGCAGGGCCGAGCAGACCTTCGCCACCTTCGCCGAATGGCGCGATGCCCGCAGCGACGTGGCGTTGACCATCGTTCGCGGCAACCATGACCGGAAGGCGGGCGATCCGCCGGAGTGCTGGAAGGCGCGCTGCATCGATGCCGGCGAGAGGCTGGGCACCTTCGTGCTCAACCACGAGCCGGGCCCGAGCAACGTGGGCGGCTACGCGCTCGCGGGGCATATCCACCCCGCGGTGCGCCTGACCGGGGTCGGCGAGCGCGGGGTGCGCCTGCCGTGTTTCTGGTTCGGGGCGCGCTACGGTGTGCTGCCGGCATTCGGCACCTTCACCGGCAACGCCGACGTGCTGCCCCGGCGCGGCGACCAGGTCTATGTGATCGCGGAGGAGGAAGTGCTGAAGGTGGCGTGACCGCCTCTGCCTTCGGAGAGGGCCGGGGAGAGGGTCCTATCGCTGCGGCGGATGAATGTCGCCGAAACGCGGCACGAAGATGCCGGTGCGGCGATCCTCCAGGAAGTGGTTGAGCGTGCGCCGCACCATCTGGAAGGCGAGCTGGTCCCAGGGGATTTCCGCTTCGGTGACCAGCTTGACCTCCAGGCTCTCGATCCCGGGCGAGACGTCCGGATCGACCAGCTTGGCCAGGAACATCATGTAGACCTGGCTGATGTGGGGAATCGAGTAGACCGTGTACAGGTCCTGGATCTCGACGCGGGCGTTCGCTTCCTCCAGCGCTTCGCGCGCCGCGCCTTCGGAGGCCGACTCGTTTTCCTCCATGAATCCGGCGGGCAGCGTCCAGAGGCCGAATTTAGGCTCAATGGCACGTTTGCACATCAGGATGCGGTCCCCAAATACCGGCAGGCAGCCCACCACGACCTTGGGGTTTTGATACTGGATCGTGCCGCAGTTGTCGCATACGGCGCGCGGCAGCGAGTCGCCCTCCGGGATACGATGGACGATCGCAGAACCGCAGTTGTTGCAGAAGTTGATCACGCGGTCGCCATGGTATCATAAGCCCATGAAATATCAGTAGAAAACCATGATTCTCAAACATCTGGTGTTAACTGCGGCGGCTCTCGCGGCAACCGTTCCGGCGTTTTCCCAGGACGTTTTCCGCGCGCCGAAGATCGCCCCCGTCGAGGTGGTCCGACTGGAGGCCCCGGCGCAGAAATCGGCCACCGCAACCGTGGACGCATCCGGCCTGCTGCGGGTGGGTGACGTGCGTGCCGTGCCCAAGTCCGCCGTCGTCGCCGCGTGGACCCCGGTTGCCGGCGGTTACGTCGCGCGGGTGAGTGTCGTATCGGAATCCGCGCAGGGCATTCGCGCCCGGCTCGACCTGGGCGCGATGCCGGGATCGATGCAACTGCGCGCGCAAGGCGGCGATGGCGCGCGCATTGAAGCCATGACACTCGACCCGGCGCTTGGCCCCGAAGCGTGGACGCCATGGACCGAGGGCGAGGAGCAGCTGATCGAACTCTTCAGCACCGTATTGCCTTCCGATAACGCGGTGCGCGTCGGCGCGGTGCTGCATTTCGTCGATTCGCCGATGGCCAAGGCCGCGGCCGCAAGCTGCACGCTTTCCACCACCTGCAGCAGCGACGATCCGACACTCGACGCCTTGATCGCGGAGCGCAAGAAATCGGTGATGCGCATCACGTTTGTGCGCGGCGGCTCCGGTTTCGTCTGCAGCGCGACGCTGATCGACACCCCGCTGCGCCCGGCCCCGTTTGTGCTCACCGCCAACCATTGCATCGACGATGCCGCCAGCTCCAACACCGTCTCCTCGTTCTGGTTCTACGAGGCCACGGCGTGCGCCGATCCGGCGGTTGCCCCCGGCTTCGTGCAACGCGCGGGCGGGATGCAGCTGGTCTTCACCAGCTACAACATCGATTCCACGCTGCTGCTGATGGGCACGGCACCGCCCGCGGGCGCAATCCGTTCGCCGATCGACTCCGCGCGCGTGGGCCAGGGCACCGCGATGGTGAGCATCAGCCATCCGCGCGGCGATACCTCGCGCTGGGGCACCGGCGTCACCGGCCAGGATTTCCGCGACAACGAACGCCCGTACGACATGTACAGCGTGAACTTCGGCCGCGGCATCATCGAGCCGGGCTCGAGCGGATCGGGCCTGTTCACCATCGCCGGGGGCCGCCTGGAACTGCGTGGCATCCTCTCGCAGGGCGCGCTGGACCTGAGCTGCACGCAGCCCAGCCTCTTCACGCTCTACGGGCGCCTGGAGGCGTTTTTCCCGCAGATGGCGCCCTACATCGGCTTCCCCGTGGTGGGCGCCGACGACGCGGGCAACCGCCCCCAGGAAGTGACCGCCACCGTTTCGGCCTCCCCGATCGACACGCTCGCCGGTGAGGTGGTGCTGACAAATCGCCGCATCGATTACGCCGGAGACGTCGACCTCTTCAAGTTCACGGTGGCCGGCCGCAGCGTGGTAAGCGCCTATACCCAGGGCGCGCAGGACACGGTGGGCACCCTCTACGACGCGCAGGGGCACGCGCTGGAATCGGTGGACGACGCGCAGCGCGAGGACACCAACACCGGGCTCACGCGAGAGCTCGAAGCGGGCACGTATTTCTTCGGCGTGAGCCATTGGAACCCGCAGGGCATCGGCACCTACGACGTCCACCTGCGCGCGGACCACGTGGACGACAACTACACCTCGCTGTGGTGGGATGCGGCCGAATCCGGCTGGGGCATCAACATCAACCACCAGGGCAACATCGTCTTCGCCACGCTTTTCACCTACAACCCCAACGGCACGCCGGTATGGCTGGTGATGTCCGAGGGCAGGCGCCAGGTGGATGGGTCGTACCTGGGCGCGTTGTTCCGCACCACGGGGCCGGCGTTCAACGCCAACCCGTGGAGAGCGGTGTCGGTGCAGCAGGTGGGCACCATGCGGCTGTCCTTCCCGTCCGCGCAGGCCGGGGTGCTCACCTACACATTCAACAACGTGCAGGTGGTGAAAAACATCACGCGCCAGGAGTTCAAGCCGCTGCCCGAGTGCAAGTGGTCCGCGTACGACCGCAGCTGGGCGACCAACTTCCAGGACCTGTGGTGGAACCCGGCCGAATCGGGCTGGGGCGTCAACGTCGCGCACCAGGAAGACACGTTGTTCGCCACGCTTTTTACCTACAACGCCCAGGGCCAGCCGATGTGGCTGGTGATGCCAGACGGGGCGCGCACGCCCGGATCGCGCACCTACGGCGGTCCGATCTATCGCACCACGGGCCCCGCGTTCAACGCCGCTCCGTGGACCCCCATCAACGCCACTGCGGCGGGAACCATGACCTTCAACTTCACCGACGGCAACGCCGGCACCTTGACGTATTCCGTCGATGGCGTGCAGGTCACCAAGCAGATCCAGCGGCAGGTCTTCCAGGCCCTGAAGACGCAGTGCGAGTCCTGATCGGGTGACAGAAGCTGTCATCGAATCGATCGACCAGGAAGGGGTCGGGGTCGCCCACGTCGACGGGAAGGTGATCTTCATCGACGGCGGCATCACCGGCGAGCGCGTCGCCTACGCCAAGCGCCGCAGCCGCGGCAACTTCGACCTCGGCACCGTCACGCAGGTGCTGCGCGAAAGCTCGCAGCGCGTGACCCCGCGCTGCCGCTACTTCGGCGCGTGCGGCGGGTGCGCGATGCAGCACATCGATGGCGCGGCTCAGGTGGCCGCGAAGCAGCGCGTGCTGGAAGACAACCTGGCGCGCATCGGCAAGGTGAAGCCGGACCACATCCTGCCCCCGGTGCTGGGGCCCGCGTGGGGTTATCGCAACCGCGCGCGCCTGTCGGTGCACTACGTCGCCAAGAAAGGCGGCGTGCTGGTGGGTTTCCACGAGCGCAAGTCGAGCTTCGTCGCGGACACCATGTCGTGCGAGGTGTTGCCGCGTTCCGTGGCATCGCTGATCCCGGAATTGCGCGTGATGTTCACCGGCATGCAACTGCGCGACCGCATCCCGCAGATCGAGCTGGCGGTGGGAGAGGACGTCACCATCTTCGTCCTGCGCAACCTGGAGCCGATCCCCGAAGGTGATGCGCAGAAGCTGCGTGAATTCGCCGACAAGCACGGCATCCAGTGGTGGCTGCAGGTCAAGGGGCCGGAGACTGCGATCGCCTGGTATCCGGAGAAGATGCCGGTGCTCGACTACACGCTGCCGGAGTTCGGGCTTCGCATGCAGTTCGGGCCGACGGAGTTCACGCAGGTCAACGCAGGTGTCAATCGCGTGCTGGTGAAACGCGCTGTCGACATGCTCGATCCCCGGCCGGGCGAGCGCGTCGGCGACCTCTTCTGTGGACTGGGCAATTTTTCGCTGCCGCTGGCCACCCGCGGCGCCGAAGTGGTCGGCATGGAAGGCGCGCCCAGCCTGGTGGCGCGTGCGCAGACCAATGCGCGCATCAACGGACTGGACTCGCTCGCAAGTTTCATGGCGTACGACCTGTACAAGGATGCCGAGGGTGCGCTCAGGAAACTCGGCTCCGTCGACAAGCTGCTGATCGATCCGCCGCGCGACGGCGCCCTCGAGATCTGCAAGGCACTGCCGGATGCCGGCAAGCCGTCGCGCATCGTCTACGTTTCCTGCAGCCCGTCGACCCTCGCCCGCGACGCCGGCATGCTGGTGAACGTGAAGGGTTACCGGCTGGAGGCCGCGGGCGTGGTCAACATGTTCCCGCATACCGGACACGTCGAATCCATGGCCCTTTTCACCCGCTGACCCGAAAATCCGGGACGGACCCTCTTTTCCGACTCTCTCTGCTTTGGAAAACCAGTGCGGGAACGCAGATGAACACAGATGAAAACCGAGTGCAGGTCAAAGGCGCTGCGTGCTGGTTGGGTGTTTGAGTGGTGGTGGTAGAGATCAATAAACACGGATGCTTTACCCGCAGGGCGCAAAAAAATCTGCGTTTATCGAAGCCCACCCCGTCACGGCGCGTTCTGCTCTCCGGACGCGCTTTCTGACTCACACTCGCCTTTCATCTGTGTTCATCTGCGTTCCCGCCCTGGTCTTCTGAAGCCGAACCGGCGATCCCAAGCCCGGCAGGGCGAAAAAAAGGGGCGCTCGAAGGCGCCCCTTTTCAAAGCCGGTGAAGCTTTAGTCGTTGCTGCCGCCCGCGAAGCCGAGCAGCGCCAGCAGGTTGGCGAACACGTTGTAGATGCTGAGGTAGATCGAGAGGGTGGCGGTGATGTAGTTGGTCTCGCCGCCGGTCACGACCCGGTTGATGTCATACAGCATGAACGCAGAGAAGATGCCGATGGCGATCACCGAGATTGCGATCATCATCCCCGGCATCTGCAGGAAGATGTTCGCGAAGGCCGCCACCAGCAGCATGATCATGCCAACGAACAGGAACTTGCCCATGGGGGCGAGATCCCGCTTGATGGTGGTGGCCAGGGTGGCCATGGTGACAAACACCGCCGCCGTGCCGCCCGCAGCCACCGCGATCAGCGATACGCCGTTCGAAAGGCCGAGCACCGAGCCGATGAGGCGCGAGAGCATGAGGCCCATGAAAAACGTGAAGCCGAGCAGCAGGGCCACGCCCCAGCCGCTGTTCTTGGTCTTCTCGATGCCGTAGAAGAATCCGAACGCGATGGCCAGGAACAGCACGAAGCCGATCACGGGGCTGCCCGCGAAAAACGCGAACTTGAACTGCACACCCAGCCACGCGCCGAGGATGGTCGGCAGCATGGAAACGGCGAGCAGCATGTAGGTATTGCGCAGTACCCGGTTCTGGGCGAGCGCTGGCGAAGATGCCGTCCGGCCTTGCGCCATCATCGGGGTTTCGGGTTGCATGTGGTCTCCTTGGAGATCGTGGCGGGTCGAGATCGACCCAGTGCTTAGAGTATGGGAGGAAGCCCCCGGTTTCAAGGGGCGTGTAAGCTAAATGTCATGTTGAGTGTGGGATTTAATCATAAAAAACAATAACTAGGCGACGGAGCGGTCGCTCACCCGTAAAATGCGGCCAGTGAATTTTGCAATAGGCTTTACACGTTGCC
>JBBREI010000161.1:0-8329 GCA_038203035.1 Burkholderiales bacterium | reverse complement strand
TCACGTGGGGCTTGGTACGCTCGAATTTGCCCTTAGCCATGATTGGTCTTCCTGATCAAAAAGTTCTGGTGCCCATGATGCGGATTGAACGCATGACCTCTCCCTTACCAAGGGAGTGCTCTGCCACTGAGCTACATGGGCCGTGTCTTGTTGCTGGAGCGGGTGAAGGGAATCGAACCCTCGTCGTAAGCTTGGAAGGCTTCTGCTCTACCATTGAGCTACACCCGCGAAGCCCTGGTCCCTGACCCCTTCCGCCTCCTGACGGGGAATTACCCGCCTGAACATTGGTGGAGAGGGTTGGATTCGAACCAACGTAGGCGCAAGGCCAACAGATTTACAGTCTGCCCCCTTTAACCACTCGGGCACCTCTCCGCGAAACTCTCGATTATCCACGAAATAGGGGGTTTCTGGCAAACAAAACAGTGGTTTCCTGCGGGGATTTCGCTGAGGGTGGGTGCCGGCACCCCGAATCGAACGGGGGACCTACCGCTTACAAGGCGGTTGCTCTACCAGCTGAGCTATGCCGGCGCCGGGCCTGGCCTTCGCCCACCGGAAGGGCGAAGCAAACGCTTACTTAACCAATTTGAGACGCGTCTTGCCCGTCGATGGTGGCTTCGGCGGCTCCACGTCCACCTCCGCCGCCACCAGCGGAGCCGAAGGCGCCACGGCCAGCGCCGCCGGGGCCTCGACGGTAAAAAAAGCACCCTGCCCGTTCTCGCGGGCAAAAATACCCTGGACTCGGTCGACCGGGACGCTGACCTCCCGCGACACCCCGTTGAACCGGGCCGAAAACTGGATCAACTCGTTGTTTATGGTCAGGTTGCGGGTTGCGTTCAGGCTGACGTTCAGCACGATTTCACCGTTTTTCACATACTCCATCGGCACCCGCGTGCGATCGTCCACGCGCACGCTCAGGTACGGGGTATACCCGCAGTCCGAGCACCATTCGTAGATGGCGCGGATGAAATAGGGCTTGGTAGAGACTTCCGCCATGCCCCAGTCTACCGCCGCATGGCCTTTTCGGAAGCGGTCATCGAGTCGATGAACGCCTGCCTGGAGAAGAGCCGTTCGGCGTATTTGAGAAGCGGCGCGGACGGCTTGTTGAGCTGGATCTGGTAGTGGTCGAGCCTCCAGAGCAGCGGGGCGATCGCGACGTCGAGCATCGAAAATTCCTCGCCAAGCATGTATTTCTGCTTCACGAAGATCGGCGCGATCTGGATCAGGTTCTCGCGGATGTAGAGCCGCGCCTTTTCCTGCGCCTTCTGGGTGCCCGACTCCAGCGTCTGCACGTGGTTGAAGAGCTCCTGCTCGAAGCGGAACAGGAACAGCCGGGCGCGCGCGCGCATGACCGGGTCGGCCGGCATCAGCTGCGGATGCGGGAAGCGCTCGTCGATGTATTCGTTGATGATGTTCGACTCGTACAGCACCAGGTCGCGCTCGACCAGCACCGGGGTGCGGTTGTACGGGTTCATGACGGCCAGGTCCTCCGGCTTGTTCATGAGATCCACGTCGATGATCTCGAAATCCATGCCCTTCTCGTAGAGCACGATGCGGCATCGGTGGCTGAAGGGATCGGTGATCCCGGAGTAAAGCGTCATCATCAGCGGACATCCTTCCAGTATTCGTTCTTCAGCATCAGCGCCAGCACGAAGAAGCCCGCGAGGAAGAAGAGCACCAGCACTCCCCAGAACCTGCGATCGTTCTGCGCCGGCTCTCCCATGTAGGCGAGGTAATTGACCAGGTCGGCGACCTGGCGATCGTATTCGACTGCGTTGAGCCTGCCCGGGCGCTCCAGCACCAGCTTGCGGTGGGTGACCGTATCGCCCGAGTTGTGGTCGACGTTTTCGGTGACCTGCAGCACCTGGTTGCCCTGGTATTCCCACAGGACGTGCGGCATCGCGACGTTCGGGAAGACGGCGTTGTTCCACCCGGACTTGGCGGCGGGATCCCGGTAGAAGCTGCGCATGTAGGTGTACAGCCAGTCCGCGCCGCGGGAACGGCCCACAAGCGAGAGGTCGGGCGGAACCACGCCAAACGCCGCCTTGGAGACGGCCGGATCGTTCGAGGCCACCATCGGCTCGCCGATCTTTTCCCCGGTGAAAACCAGGTAGTCCTTGATCTGCGCCTCGGTCAGCCCGAGGTCCGTCAGGCGCGTGTAGCGCATCGCCGAAGCGGAGTGGCAGTTCAGGCAGTGGTTCACGAAGATCTGCGCGCCACGCTGCAGGGACAGGCGGTCGTGCAGGTCGATCGGCGCGCGGTCGAGCCTGACGTTCCCGCCGGCCGCCATCACCAGGCCGGGGAGGAAAAACAGCAGTGCGAGGATCTTCTTCATCACGACGTCACCCTTGTCGGCTCGGGCTTTTCCTGGTCGCTCGCGGTGAACCAGGGCATCGCCAGGAAGAACAGGAAGTAGACGACCGTCAGGACCCGCGCGGCCCAAAGCGCGACGTAGTCCCCGCCAACGATCGGAAGGCCCTTGCCGAAGGCCCCCCAGACCGTCGTCGGTTCGACGCCGAGGTAGCCCAGGACCAGGAAAGAGAATATGAAAAGCGCGAACCAGACGCGGTACTTGGGGCCCCGGTAGCGGATCGACTTGACCTTGCCGCGATCGAGCCACGGGAGAACGAAGAAGATCAGCGTCGCCGCCCCCATCACCGCCACTCCGGGGAACTGCGAGCCGAAGATCGGCGGGACCGCGCGCAGCATCGCGTAATAGGGAGTGAAGTACCACACCGGCGCGATGTGCTCGGGCGTCTTCAGCGGATCGGCGGGGATGAAGTTGTTGTACTCGAGGAAGTAGCCGCCCATCTCCGGGGAAAAGAACACGATCACGGTGAAGACGATCAGGAACACCGCCACGCCCACCAGATCCTTCACGGTGTAATAGGGATGGAACGGGATGCCGTCGACCGGGGTGCCGGTGCGCGGATCGAGGTTCTTCTTGATCTCGATCCCGTCGGGATTGTTGGAGCCGACCTCGCGCAGCGCCATGAGGTGCGCCGCCACGAGGCCGAGAAGCACCAGCGGCAGCGCGATCACATGCAGCGCGAAGAAGCGGTTGAGCGTGGCGTCCGAGACGTTGTAGTCGCCGCGGATCCAGATCGCGAGCGCCTCGCCGATCAGCGGAATGGTCCCGAACAGGTTGATGATCACCTGCGCGCCCCAGTAGGACATCTGGCCCCAGGGCAGCAGGTAACCGAAGAACGCCTCGGCCATGAGCGCCAGGTAGATCATCATGCCGAAGATCCAGATCAGCTCGCGCGGCTTGCGGTACGAGCCATACATCAGCCCGCGCGCCATGTGCAGGTAGATGCAGATGAAGAACATCGATGCGCCGGTGGAGTGGATGTAGCGGATGAGCCAGCCGCCCGGCACGTCGCGCATGATGTATTCGACCGAGGCGAATGCCTCCTGCGCGCTCGGCTTGTAGTTCATGGTGAGAAAGATCCCCGACACGATCTGGATCACCAGGGCCAGCAGCGAGAGCACGCCGAAGTAGTACCAGAAGTTGAAATTCTTCGGAGCGTAGTATTCGGTCAGCTGCTCGCGGTAGAGGCGCACCAGCGGGAAGCGCTGGTCGACCCAGGTGAGGATCCCGTTGAACCGCCCCGCGCCGGTGACCGGCGCCTTCTCGATGGCTGCCATGTCAGGCTCCCTTGGGGTCTTCGCCGATCACCACCCGCGCGTCACCCGCCCCGGCGTAATGATGCGGCGGCACCGTGAGGTTGGTCGGCGCAGGGGAACCCTTGAAAACGCGGGCGGCGAGGTCGAAACGCGAGTTGTGGCACGGGCAGTAATACCCGCCCGGCCAGTCGGCGCCCATGTCGGAAGCGGCACCCACTTCCTTCTTGAGGGTGGGCGAGCATCCCAGGTGGGTGCACACCCCAACGACCACGAAGATGTCGGGCTTGATCGAGCGCTCGATGCCCTTGGCGTAGGCGGGCTGAATCGACGCCTTCGATTCGGGGTCCACCAGGAGGGAGGCGTTCTGGGGCAGGCGCGCCATCATCTCGGGAGTGCGCTTGAGGACCCAGACCGGATTGCCGCGCCATTCCAGCGTGATCTGCTGTCCGGGCTCGACCTTGGAGATGTCGGCCTCCACCGGGGCGCCGGCCGCCAGGGCCTTGGCGCTGGGGAACCAGCTCACCAGCAGGGGGGCGGCGACGCCGCCGACGATGGCGGCTCCCGTCGCGGAAGTTGCTACCAGCAGCAGCCGGCGGCGTTTTTCGTCGACGTTGTCTCGGACGATGGCAGTCATTGGGAGGGGCGCGGAAGAAGTAGGGGAAGGGGGTCGAAACGGGCTGAGTCCGGCATTTTAGCGGATTCATCCCCCCGACTTAAAGCCCGATCTGGGGTTTCAGCGGTTGACGCCGCGCCCCCCGGTCTCCTAGATTCGGGGGATGCCCAAGGAGAAAACATGAGTATCGGTTCGGAATTCCGCGAATTTGCGGTAAAAGGCAACGTCGTCGACCTGGCCGTCGGCGTGATCATCGGGGTGGCTTTCGGCAAGATTGTTGATTCCACCGTCAACGACATATTCATGCCGATCGTCGGACGGTTCACGGGGGGCCTGGATTTCAGCAACTACTTCATCCCCCTGGCCTCGATCCCCGCCAGCATCCCCCACACCCTCGAGGCGGTGAAAAAGGCCGGTATCCCGGTCATCGCGTGGGGCAATTTCGCCAACATCGTGATCAACTTCGTCCTGCTCGCGCTGATCGTGTTCGTGATGGTCAAGCAGATCAATCGCCTGCGCCGCCACGAGGAAAAGGCACCCGCCGCGCCCCCGGAGGACGTCGTTCTGCTCCGGGAAATTCGCGACTCGCTCAAGCAGCGCTAGGGCTTACGCACCAAGGCCCGCTACAATTGCGGGCTTTCCCACCCGTTTTCCCATGCGCAAGCTCTGGCTCGTATTCGCCCAGGCGGTGACGCTCACGCTCGCCGTGCTGTTTGTCGTGAGCCTGGTCAAGCCGGACTGGCTCGCGTGGCGCGCGCAGGTGGTCGAGGTGCGCGAGGCCGCGGCCGGCGAGCCCGGCACGGCCGCCCAGGGGGGTGCGGCCACGGGCCGGCCACTTTCCTTCAGCGACGCCGCGCGCAAGGCGATTCCCTCGGTGGTGAACATCTCGGCCACGCGCCAGGTGCGCCGCCGCAACCCGCTGCTCGACGATCCGGCGTTCCAGCGCTTCTTCGGCGAACGCTTCAACCTGCCGCCGGAGACGCAGCTGTCGCTCGGCTCGGGCGTGATCGTGAGCCGCGAGGGCTACATCCTCACCAACGACCACGTCGTCGAGGGCGTGACCGACATCCAGGTCACGTTGCACGATGGACGCACCGTGGCGGGGAAAACTGTCGGCACCGATCCCGACACCGACCTCGCCGTCGTGCGGATCTCGGCGCCGGGGCTCACCGCGGTCACCTTCGGGCAATCTGACCAGGCACGCGTGGGTGATGTGGTGCTGGCCATTGGCGACCCGTTCAGCGTCGGCCAGACGGTGACCATGGGCATCGTGAGCGCGGTGGGCCGCGAAATCGGCAACCAGAGCCCCTTCGGCAGATTCATCCAGACCGATGCGGCGATCAATCCGGGAAATTCCGGCGGCGCGCTGGTGGATACCTCGGGCAACCTGATCGGCATCAATACCCTGATCTTCTCGCGCTCGGGCGGCTACCAGGGCATCGGGTTCGCCATACCAGTGAGCCTGGCGAAGCGGGTGATGGAGCAGATCATCGAGACCGGCGCCGTCACGCGCGGCTGGTTCGGCGTCGACGTGGCGGACATCACGGCGGAACTTGCCGAATCCCTCGGCCTGAAGGGCACGCGGGGCGCGATCGTGGGCGCCATCGAACGCGGCAGCCCGGCGGAAAAAAGCGGCCTCAAGCTCGGCGACGTGATTACCGCGATCAACGGGCGCGCGGTCCCTGACACCGGCACCGCGCTCAACGCGATCGCGGAGGTCCCGCCGGGCAAATCGGTGCCGGTGAAGGTCATCCGCCGCAACCAGGAGCTCACCGTCGAGGTGACCGTGGGACGCCGGCGCGCCCAGCCGCGCACCGCGCAATGACCTATTCGGGGGTGGCCGCGGCGCGCTCCTTGCGCTTCGTGATCATCTGCCCGACGATGATGCCGACCTCGTAGAGGATGCACATCGGCACGGCGAGCGCGATCTGCGAGACCACGTCGGGCGGGGTGACCACCGCCGCGATGACGAATATCCCCACCACCACGTAACCGCGCCATTCGCGCAACTGCTCGACGGTGACGAGGCCGGTGAGCACCAGCACCACCACGACCACCGGCACCTCGAACGCGAGGCCGAAGGCGAGGAACATGCCGAGCACGAAGTTGAAGTACGCCTCGATGTCCGGCGCCACGGAGATGCTTTTCGGGGCGAAGCTCGCGATGAACGCGAATACCTTCCCGAACACGATGAAATAGCAGAAGACCATGCCCGCCAGGAAAAGCACGGTGCTGCTGACCACAAGCGGGAGCGCCAGCTTCTTTTCGTGGATGTAGAGCCCGGGGGCTACAAACGCCCACGCCTGGTAGAGCAGGAAGGGCAGCGCAAGCACCAGCCCCGCCATGAACGCGATCTTCATCGGGATGAGGAATGGCGAAATCACCCCGGTGGCGATCATGCGCGCGCCCTCGGGCAGGTTGCTCATCAGCGGCGCGGCGAGAAGGTCGTAGAGCTCGGCGCTGAAATAGAGGGTCGGCACGCAGGCCACGGCGTAGACCAGCAGCGCCCGCACCAGCCGCTGGCGCAGCTCGATCAGGTGGGAGAGGAAGGTTTCCTGGGCCTCGGACATCGCGCGCCCTTACGCGCCCGGCTTTTCGCGCGCCGGCGGCGTGAGGTCGATGCCGAGCTCGAGTTGCGGTGAGGGCGCGTCGGGGGCGGGGGCGGAAAGTTCTTCCGGCGTGGGCGCGGCGGACGCCGGGGCGCTTTCGGCCGCGAGGCTGCTTTCGATCGACGCCTGGGCGTCACGCAATTCGCGCTCGGCCTGCGCGGTCTTGGTCTCCACCTCGGTCTTGAAGCTGCGCGCGGCGTCCTCGAACTCGGTCTTCACCTTGCCCAGCTCGGCGAACTCCATCTCGCGCGAGATGTCGGACTTGACCTGGGTCACGTAACGCTGGAGGCGGCCGAAGAGGACACCCAGCGTGCGTGCGACCTTGGGGAGGCGTTCGGGCCCGATCACGACAAGCGCGATCACGCCGATCACCATCAGCTCGGAGAACCCGATGTCGAACATGGAGGCTGCGAGGAATCGCGGCGCGGCGGGCGGCCGCGGCTCAACTCTTCTGCTTTTCCTTCACTTCGCCTTCAATCGTCGATCCCGAGGCGGTGATCTCGCCGGGCTTGCGGGCCTCGTCGCCCTTCATGCCGTCCTTGAATCCCTTGACGGCGCCGCCCAGGTCGCTGCCGACGTTGCGCAGCTTCTTGGTGCCGAATATGAGCAACACGATGACCAGGACGATGACCCAGTGCCAGATGCTGAACGAACCCATTGCGATCTCCTGCGAGGCTGCAGCCGGCGCCCCTTACTCCCGCACGACCATGCGCGGGAGCGGATCCGGTCCGCCGATGACATGTATGTGCAAATGATACACGTCCTGCCTGCCAATCCGCCCGGTGTTCACGATGGTGCGAAACCCTTCCGCGCTGCCCTGCTCCAGCGCCAGGCGGCCCGCCTTCGCCATCATCTTTCCCAGCACCGCGGCGTGCTCGTCGCCCACCGTGGCAAGGGAATCCACGTGTTTCTTCGGGATGATCATGAAATGCACCGGGGCCACCGGGTTGATGTCGTGGAAGGCCAGCATGTCCTCGTCCTCGAATACCTTGCGGCACGGGATCTCGCCGCGGACGATCTTGCAGAAGATGCAGTCGGTCATCGGTCGCCTCCGGTCGGTCGCGAGGCCTTTTCGTCGATGCCCGAGCGGCCCTCGCGGCGCTCGAGCTCGGCCATCACCTCCGAAACCGCGATGCCGTGCCAGGCAAGCATCACCAGGCAATGAAACCAGAGGTCGGCCGTCTCGTGGACGACCGCGGCGCGCTCACCCCCCTTGGACGCAACGATGGCCTCGGTTGATTCCTCGCCCACCTTCTTGAGGATCGCGTCCAGCCCCTTCGCGTTCAACGACGCCACGTAGGAAGTACCCGCGGCGGCAGCGCGGCGCTGCGCGATCACCTGCTCGAGGCGCTCGAGGACGCTTTTTTCAGCCATCGCGAACCCTCCCGGGATCCGCCAGCACGGGCTCGGTGGCCACCCAGCAGCGCTCGCCGCCCTCGCCCTCGAGCCGGTTGAAGAAGCAGCGCCGCCGGCCGGTGTGGCA
>JBBREI010000160.1:0-8678 GCA_038203035.1 Burkholderiales bacterium | reverse complement strand
ACCACCTGTACCAGGGCCCGCTGGCGGTCATCCCCATCGCCGCGATGGGAGTGATCGTCACCCTCGTGTACGTGCGGATCGGCCGCCTCTGGCCGGCGATCGTCGGGCACGCCATACTCGACTTCGTTGCGTTGGCCGGGCTGTTTGACTAGGAGAACGAAATGACCCGCTGCCTCGCCATCGCGTGCACCCTCGCAGCAATCGCATCGTCCCCCGCCCACGCGCAAACCGCTGGCCTGCAGCAAATCGCAGGCGCGCAGATGTACGTGCAGCGCGTCGGCACCGGCCCGCCCATCCTCTTCCTCCACGGCGGCCTGGTCTTCTTCGACAACAACTTCGCGAAGCAGCGCGACTACTTCTCGAGCTTCCGCGAAGTCATCGGCTTCGATCGCCCGGGCCACGGCCATAGCCCCGATGACGGCAAGCCGTTCTCGTATCGCAAGATGGCCGAGGAGACGGCGGCGCTGATCGAGGCATTGGGCATCGGCCCGGTCGACATCGTGGGCCACAGCGATGGCGGCAACATCGGACTCATCGTCGCCGCCGAACATCCGAACCTGGTTCGTCGCCTCGTGGTATCCGGCGCCAACATTCGCGCAGGCCTTCCGCCCGAGGAGCTGAAACGCCGCGAGTCCTGGACGCCCGAGCAAGTGACCGCGAAGGTGCGCGAGTTCGAAACGCGCTTGCCGCCCTTCATGCGCGCGGACTACGAGAAGGTCGCACCCGGAGGCGCCGCGGCGTGGCCGGTGCTGATGGAGAAGTTCTATCGACTCGCGCTCGTGCCCATCGCGGTGGATCCCGCCGCGCTCAAGCAGATTCGCACACCGGTGCTCGTCATCGCGGGCGACAAGGACTTCACCTCCATCGAGGAAACGCTCGAGATCCAGCGCGCGATCCCGAAAGCTCGGCTTTTCATAGTGCCCGGCACCGGCCACGGTACGTTCACGCAGCAGCCGGAGCTCATGAATCTCGCGATCCGGCGATTCCTCGAGGCGCCCGCCGCCGGGAAATAGCGTGCCTCGTGGCGAGCGTGAAGCTCACCCTCAGTCCGTCTGTATCTTCAGGTCCCGGATCAGCCCGCCCCAGATCTCCGACTCGTTTTCCCCGCGCTTGCGAATGCCCTCGGGCGTGCCGGGGATCGGCATCAGGAACTGGTCGATCAGCTTGGTGCGGGTTGGCGCGTCGTTGAGGAAGCTGTTGATCGCAGCGGAGAGCTTCTCCACCACCTTCGGATCCATCTTCGCGGGGCCGACGATCGCGTACCAGCCGGGCAGCGCGGGCGTGCCGGGCGAGAGCTCCTTCAGCAGCGGCACGTTCGCCAGTGACGGTGCGCGCGTGTCGCCCGATTGCGCCAGCGGCACGACCTTGCCGGCCTGGATCTGCGCATTCGCCACCACCGTGGGGCTCACCATCACGTCGGTCTCGCCCGAGACGATCGACATCAGCGCGGGCGCCGACCCCTTGTAGGGGATGTGGCGCAGCGTGAAGCCCGAGCGTCGCGCGATCATCTCGGGATAGAGGTGGGTCGAGTTGCCGGTGCCCGCGCTGCCGAAGGTGAGCGTATCGGGCTCGGCCTTCGCGCGCCGCACGAGGTCGGCCCACGACTTGATGCCGCTTTTCTGGCTCGCCACCAGCACGAAGCTCGCGTCAGCCACGGGGCCGATGAAGGTGAAGTCCTTCATCGAATCCACCGGCATGCTCTTGTACATGTAGCGGTTGAAGCTCACCAGCGAGACGCTGGTGAGCATGATGGTGTAGCCATCGGGCGGCTCCTTGGCGACGATCGCGGAGGCGATCATGCCGTTGGCGCCGGGGCGGTTGTCCACCACCACGGACTGGCGCAGCTCCTGCGACATCTTCTCGGCGAGCATGCGCGCCACGACGTCGCCGCCGGATGCGGGCGCCTGCGGCACCACGAGCTTGATGGGGCGCGACGGAAAATCCTGCGCGCCGGCGAATGGGGCCGCGAGCGCGAGGGCCGCGGCAGCGAGGGCGAGGGCGATACGAGGGGTCGTGTTCATGTCGTGGATAATAACGGAATGCCCGATCGCGACGATCTCGGCGGCGCGTGGCGCGTGCCCCCGAGTAAATATCTCGAGCGCCGCCCCGCCACCTTCCCGGTTCCCGCACCGAGCTCGCGCTACCTCGCGATGCGCGACGGTTGCCGGCTCGCGGTGGATGTTTATTTGCCTGAATTGGGTTCCCGCCTGCGCGGGAATGACAAATCAGCCACCTTCCCCGCCATCCTCATCCTCACGCCCTACTATCGGCGCTTCCATTCCACCGGGCCGGGCGCCGATCCGTGCCCGAACATCGCCATCTACCGCGACCTGTTCGTGCCGCGCGGCTATGCGCTTGTAACAGTGGACGTGCGCGGGTGCGGCGCAAGCTTCGGCGCCCGCGACTCATTCCGCTCGCCGCGCGAGCGCGACGACTACCGCGAGATCGCCGACTGGGTCGCTTCGCAACCGTGGTCGAACGGCTCCATCGGATCAACCGGCATCTCGTACCTCGGCGCCGCAGCATGTTTCCTCGCGAGCACGGGACACCCCGCGGTGAAGGCGATCGCGCCACTCTTCGCGGTCTCCGACACCTACAGCGACCACCTCTTTCCTGGCGGGGTGATGTGCACCACCGTCACCGACAACTACGACGACCTGGTGCGCGCCCTCGACCTCGACCAACGCGAGAATCTCTCGCCCTATCCCTACTTCAACGCACCCAACTTCGCCGGCCCGCAGCCGGTGGACGAGGATGGCGACGGCAGCCTGCTGCGCGCCGCGATCGACGAACATCGCGACAGCTTCCGGCTGCGCGACCTGGCACCCGAGATGGCGTTTCGCGAGGAAGCCACGCCGCATGATGCCGGCCTGCACAGCGGCAGCTGCAGCCCCTACTGGTACCTGTCGCAGTTCGCGGGCAAGGTGGCGATCTATTCGATCTCGGGCTGGTACGACGGCGCCGCGTTCGCCAACGGATCGATCTCGCGCTTCCTCACCAACGGCAACCCGCACGATCGCCTGATGCTGGGTCCCTGGGACCATGGCGCACGCACCAACGGCTCGCCCTGGCGCGGCGAGCGGCAGGCCTCCGAGTTTCCACTGCTGGCCGAGGTGCTGCGCTTCTTCGATACCCACCTCGCGGGCATGAAGACCGGCATCGAAGACGAAGCGCGCGTCCACTTCCACACGGTGCACGCGGAAGAGTGGCAGGCCGCCTCGCAGTGGCCGCCGCACGATGCCTCCACGCGCTGGTACCTCGAGGGCGCGAGCCTCGCGCCGGGCAAGCCGGCGCAAGAGTCGAGGCGCGAGTACCAGGTGAAGTTCACCACCGGCACGGGTGCCTCGACGCGTTTCGAGCGCCTGGGGGCGCTCGCCGTGAACCGCTACTACGACGACTGGGACGGGCGCGACGCCCACATGCTCACGTTCACCAGCGCGCCTTTCGCCGAGGACACCGAGCTCCTCGGGCACGCGATCGCGCAGCTTCGCGTCGCCACTTCGGAGCAGGACGCGAGTGTCTTTGCCTATCTATCGGAAGTCGATGCCGGGGGCCACTCGTGGTACATCACCGAGGGGCTGCTGCGCATGCTGCATCGCGCGACCGCGCCGTGCCCGCCGAGCTACCAGGCCACGTGGCCTTACCGCACGTTCCATCGCGCCGATGCGCGCCGCGCGCAGCCGGGCGTGCCCGAGACGCTGCGCTTCGCGCTGCTGCCGATCTCGTGGAAGCTCATGAAGGGAAGCCGGCTGCGCCTTTCGATCGCGGGCACCGATGCGGACCATTTCGCGCAGGTGCCGCACGGACGGCCGCCGAAGCTCGAGGTCGTGATGGGCGCCGATGAAGGATCGTGGATCGAGCTGCCGCTGCGAGGTTGAAGCGGCGGCTGAATGAACCCATGGACATCCTGAGCAACGCCTTCGCCGCCCTCTCCAACCCCTCCCGCCGCGCCATCCTGGATCGCCTCGTGCGCGGCCCGGCGCGGGTGACGGAGATCGCGGAGCCCTTCGACATGTCGCTCAACGCCGTCTCCAAGCACCTCAAGGTGCTGGAGGCCGCGGGCCTCATCACCCGCGAGGTGGTGGGGCGTGAGCACGTCATCGAATTTCGCGCAGCACCCTTGCATGAGATCTCCAGATGGGTCCTAAAAGTCAGGGGCCCGACGGAACGGGAATGAGCAAGTCCCTTTGCTCCCGCCCGCCTATAATGGAGAAAGGCAAACCATCGGAGCGGAAATCATGCAGAAGAACGTCGGAACCATCGATCGTGTCGTTCGCGTGCTGCTGGGCCTCGGCCTGCTGAGCCTGCTGTTTCTCATCGAAGGCAACGCGCGCTGGTTCGGACTGATCGGCATCATCCCGCTTCTGACGGCTACGTTTGGCTACTGCCCGCCGTATTCGATGCTTGGGATCAACACTTGCAGTGTTGATGCGAAGCGCTAGCTAAAGCGAGTTGGCGCTGTTCAAGATGGGCTGGATTCCCGCCTACGCGGGAATGACAGGCTTTGCCGAGAAAACGCCCTGCTAGCCCTTCTGCGTCACGAATTTCGTGACCAGGTACCCATCGAAGGTCTCGATGCCACCTTCGCTGCCATGGCCGCTGTCCTTCACACCGCCAAACGGCACCTCAGCAAGCGCAAGCCCCAGGTGGTTGATGGTCACCATCCCACTCTCGAGCCCATCCCCGATCTTCGCGGCATTCCTGGTTGAAGTCGTAAACGCGTAAGCGGCAAGGCCAAACGGCAGCGAATTGGCCTTGGTAATCGCCTCATCGAGCGAGGTAAACCGCTTGAGCCCCATGATCGGGCCGAAGGGCTCCTGGGTCATGAGCTTGGAATCGTCCGGGGCCTCTTCAACGACGGTGGGCTCGAAGAAGCTGCCCTTGTCGCCGATGGTGTTGCCCCCCGCGAGGATCCTGGCGCCGCGGGAATTGGCGTCGTCGACAAAGCCCGAGAGTGTGGGCACGCGGCGCTTGTGCGCCAGCGGTCCCATCTTGGTATCGGCCTCGAGGCCGGGGCCCACCTTCAACCCTTTCACCTTCTCGAGGAAGCGCGCGACAAACTTGTCGTACGCCTTGTCCTGCACGTAGAAGCGGGTAGGCGAGACACACACCTGGCCGGCATTGCGGTACTTGGCGCCGGCCATCATGTCGGCGGCGGCTTCCACATCCGCGTCATCACAAACAATGACCGGCGAGTGTCCGCCGAGCTCCATCGTGGCGGGCTTCATCAGCGCGCCCGCCATCGCGGCGAGGTGTTTGCCCACGGGCACGGACCCGGTGAACGAGATCTTGCGCACGATCGGCGAATTGATGAGATACGTCGACACTTCCGACGGCACACCCCACACCACGTTGAGGCAGCCCGGCGGCAGGCCCGCTTCATGGAACATGCGCGCGATGGCCACCAACGCGCTCGGCGCATCTTCCGGCCCCTTGATGATGATGGTGCAGCCGGCGCCCAGTGCGCTGACGATCTTGCGGAGGGCCTGGTTGTACGGGAAATTCCACGGCGAGAAGGCGGCCACCACGCCGATGGGCTCCCGCAGAACCATCTGGCGCACGCCATCGGCGCGCGCGGGCACGATGCGCCCGTAGATGCGCCGGCACTCTTCGGCGGCCCAATCGGCATGCTCGCTGCACACGGTCACTTCACCCGCGGCCTCCGCCAGCGGCTTGCCCATGTCGAGCGTCATGTTGCGGCCGATCTCCTGCGCGCGCGCCCGCGAAAGCTCGCCGACCTTGCGCAGGATGCGGCTCTTTTCCATGGGCGACGTCTTGCGCCACGACTCGAAGGCCTTCTGCGCGCTGGAAAGCGCCAGGTCGAGATCCGCCTGGCCGGCGTGTGGCAGCTTGCCCACCACCTCGTCGGTGGCGGGGTTGATGACGTCGCTTTCCTTGCGTCCGCCGCCCTTGAGGAACTGGCCGTTGATATAGAGGGAGAGGTCTTCGTACATGGCGGGCTCGCTGGGGGTTGTCATAACCCCCATTTTGCCTTAGTGCGCGGCTGCCGCCCTCGCCCGATCTTGGCGCTGTCAGCGGCCGCTCCCAAGAGGCTACGACTGCCCGTACTAGCGGTGGGCGGATCGCCCCGCTCTCTGCGAGCTACACGCCGTGCAGCCCGCGCCGCAAACACAACCGTGGCGGAAAACCCGATGACCGCCGAAAGGGGCCACCTCAAACCTCAGTTCTTACACCACTTCCTGGGACGCGCGGTCGCGGATGAAACGAAGGATCAGGCGATGTTTGTCGTTGTCGTGCGCGATGAGGCGTACGATGAGCTGCCACATTGTGGTGTCCTGCACGTCCCGCAACTCCTTGGCAAGCCGCTTGAGGTTTCGGTTGTCCTCTTCCTCGGCAGCGAGGAGGAATTTGGTTTGGGATAGGATCTTCTCTCGATCAGCGGGGAGTGTTCCCAGGTCCGGAATAGGAATCGGTGCGCCGCTGAGCGACGCGGTCGTGGAAATCGTTTCCGCGAGGTCGCGGAGCATCTGATGGTGTCTCCGTTCATCATCCAGAATGAGTCTGGCAAGGTACGAAAACGCCGGCGAATCGGTATCGCTGGCGAGTCGCTCGTACGCTTGAAGGATCCCCTTCTCATTCTCGATGTGGCCAACAATGTGATTGTAGAGCTCCCTCTCCCAGACACTTATCTCCTGCATCGGCGTGATCCTCCATTGGTTTGGCCGCTGTCGCATTGGTTCCAAAGCCCACCGGACGCGCATCAGCGCCAGCTGCATCGAACCAAGCCCGGCGATCCCTCCTTTTCGCGAAATGCTTCTGAAGATCCTGCCGATGACGCTGTCCGGCTGGGTTAAACGGTCAGCACGATCTTTCCGATATGTTCGTTCCTTTCCATGCGTGCATGCGCGTCCCGCGCTTGGAACAATGGGAAAGTCGAATCGATCACCGGCTGCACGCGGCCACTCTCCAGAAGTGGCCACACCCGGGCGTGAAGGGCTGCAGCGATCGCGGCCTTGCGGACCCCGCTCTGCGCCCTGAGTGTAGAACCCGTGATCAAGAGGCGCTTTCGAATGGCGGGCATAAAATCCACAGGTACCTTGAGCCGCTCGGCCTCGGCACCGGTGCGAAACGCGATCTGCACCAATCGCCCGTCTTCCGCGAGAGCATCTACGTTACGCTGGAAGTACTCTCCGCCGAATATGTCCAATATCAGGTCGACGCCATCGCCGGTCGCGGCACGCACCGCCTTGACGAAGTCCTCTTCGCGATAGTTGAAGGCCCTTTCCGCGCCGAGCGCCTCGCAAGCCCGGCACTTGGCCGCGCTGCCCGCGGTTGCGAAGACGCGAGCGCCGAAGGCGCTGGCCAGCTGGATCGCTGTAGTGCCGATCCCACTCGCTCCCCCGTGGACCAGAAAGCGATCACCTTCGCTCAGCCTTCCACGTTCGAAGACATTGGTCCATACAGTGAAGAACGTCTCTGGCAAGGCGGCCGCCATAGTCATCGAGAAACTCGCGGGGACCGGCAGGCAGGAACTCGGGTCCGCGGAGCAAAACTCGGCATAACCGCCGCCTACTACCAGGCCGCAGACCGCGTCCCCCGTGTTCCAAGTAGTGACGCCGGCTCCGACGGCGGCCACGACTCCCGCGATTTCCAACCCGAGCACGGACGTGACCCCAGGCGGTGGCGGATAATCGCCCTGCCGCTGCAGGATGTCGGGGCGGTTGACGCCTGCGGCGGCAACCTTGACGAGGATCTCGCCGGGCTTAGGCACGGGAACGGGCACCCGGCGCAGCTCGAGCACGTCGGGTCCGCCGGGCGCTGCGGCCACGATTGCTGTCATCAGGTCGGGCAAGTCCATGCTCAATCGCAAGTCTCAAAGACGAGTGGGCACCTGCTCGAGCAACACAACCTGACGGCGCCGGGCTTCGCCGAAGCGCGGCAACCTGTCGAGGGAAAGGGCATGTTGCTTAGGAGCGAAACAAAGGTCGATGCCACGATGATCTCCGCGCCGGCCTCGACCACGAGGCCGACCAATTTAGCCCCTTAAGCGCGCGCCATCTGGATCGAAAAATGGCGTCCGTGCCACCACAGCCGGCACTATTCCCTTGCTGCCTTGTACCAGAACGCGCCGCCCGGGTTCGGCGTGGGCGCAGTCAACATATGCCATCGCCAGGGTCTTTCCGACCGAGTGGCCTCGATTGCTGCAGGTTACCTGACCGATTTCCTCGCCGGCCGCCGTCGTTTCCTTGACGCCCACAGAAACGGCGCCACCAGCCGAGCCGCCCTGTGCTCCAGCGAACACCTTGCCGTTTACGCTCGCCGGCTCTTCCCCCTCCATTACCAGCCCGGTCCAACGTCGATCAACGCGTTGCTCCCGGAGCTTCAGCAAAGCGTCGCGGCCTACAAAGTCCTTCTTCTCGAACCTTATCCAGCGGTCGAGTCCCGCGTGAAATGGGGTGTAGTTCTCGTTGATGTCATTCCCATACAGCGGATACGCCTTCTCAATACGAAGGGTGTTCATGGTCAGCACTCCGTATGGCTTGAGGCGGAATGCGCTGCCTGCATTCAACAGGTATTCCCACAACACCGCCGCTTCTTCCGCCGGCACATACAACTCGTATCCGAGCTCGCCCGTGTAGCCTGAACGCGATATCAGGACTTCCGTTTCATTGATGAGCCCGAAACCGAACCGGAAGTACTTCAAACCGGAGAGATCC
>JBBREI010000159.1:0-8721 GCA_038203035.1 Burkholderiales bacterium | reverse complement strand
GCAGCCGTTCGAGATGCAGGCGACGGAAGTGAAAGTGGTGGGCTGGGTGGAGGACCCGGACACCTATCCGATCCAGCCCAAGGCGCACACGATGGAGTTCCTGCGCGAGGTGGCCCACCTGCGCCCGCGCACCAATGTGATCGGCGCCACCACGCGCGTGCGCCACACGCTCGCCATGGCGATCCACCGCTTCTTCACCGAAGACGGCTTCGTCTGGGTCAATACCCCGATCATCACCGCCTCCGATGCGGAAGGCGCGGGCGAGCTCTTCCGTGTCTCCACGCTCGACCTGCAGAACCTGCCGCGCAAGCCGGACGGCAAGGTGGATTACGAAAAGGACTTCTTCGGCAAGGAAGCCTTCCTCACCGTGAGCGGCCAGCTCAACGTCGAGACCTATTGCATGGCGCTTTCGAAGGTCTATACCTTCGGGCCCACGTTCCGCGCGGAAAACTCCAACACCAGCCGCCACCTCGCGGAGTTCTGGATGATCGAACCGGAGATCGCCTTCGCCAACCTCGCCGACGACGCGACGCTGGCCGAGCGCCTGCTCAAATACGTCCTCAAGGCGGTGCTCGAGGAGCGCCCCGACGACATGGCGTTTTTCGAGGAGCGCATCGAGAAGGGTGTCATCGCCAAGCTGCAGGCGATTGTCGACAAGCCGTTCGTGCGCATGGATTACACCGAGGCGATCCGGATCCTCGAAGGCTCGAAGCAGAAGTTCGAATACCCGGTGAAGTGGGGCACCGACCTGCAGAGCGAACACGAACGCTACCTCGCGGAAAAACACGTCGGCGGCCCGGTCATCCTCATGAACTACCCGAAGGAGATCAAGGCGTTCTACATGCGCCTGTCCGACGACGAAAAAACCGTGGCGGCGATGGACGTGCTCGCCCCCGGCATCGGCGAAATCATCGGCGGCAGCCAGCGCGAGGAACGCCTCGATGTCCTCGACCGGCGCATCGTCGAATCGGGCCTCGATCTCCGGGCCTATTCCTGGTATCGCGACCTGCGCCGCTACGGCACCGTGCCCCATGCCGGCTTCGGGCTGGGCTTCGAGCGCACCGTGGCGTACGTGACAGGGCTTTCGAACGTGCGCGACGTGATCCCCTTCCCGCGCACGCCGGGCAACGCGCGTTATTGACGGCACACCGGGCTGTCGTTGATTGGCGACGAGTTGAAGCCCGTTATCCGGGCTCAACCTACCGATGTGACGTAGTTGGGCGCTTCGCCGGCCTGTAGTCGCCCCTGGGGGGCGCTTGTAGGCTGACGACTACACGATATCCGGGGTCAGCTACAGCATCCTCTAAATGCCTGGGTTCCGTGGTGATGATAAATACGTAAAATCAAAGATTTAAGTCAGTTGGCACGATGGCTGCTCCTGTGCACCCGTTCATTGGCGTGTAGGAGATATCTGTCGTGCGCACATCTTCCAGGACTACAAGAAACAGCGGGCTGGCCGGGGTCGGGGCCTTCATCGCGTTCGCGATTGGGGCGACCGCCGCCGTCGCCCAATCACTTCCCTCCACCGGCGTTCGCGCCGTGGCCACGTACGAATCCGTGGGCCTCTACTGGACCGCGCCCGGGGCGAGCTCGGCGACCGGTTGCAACGTGAGCTACCGCAAGTCCGGCGACAGCGCGTGGTCGACCGGCTTGCCGATGTGGTTCGACCCGGCCTCGGCCGAATGCCGCGGCAGCGTCGTGGGCCTCACCCCCGGCACGAACTACGAAGCGCAGCTGGGCATCGGCGGCACGTTTGTCCGCGGCATCGCGTTCACGACCTGGGCCAACACGAAACCCGTCGCCCGGACGATTCAGGTCCCCGGCGGCGGCGGCACGTACAACATCACCGAGGGCGGCAGTCCCTCGGGTTACGTCGTCTACGACGGCGCCGGGGCCACGCGCGACGCGGCCAACGGCGCGCAATACAACATCTCCATCGCCGCCTCGTACGTGATCGTGCGCAACCTGGTGCTCAAGGGCGCGCAGCAGGACGCGATCCGCATCGCCGCCACCGTGAGCGACGTGATCGTCGAGGACAACGACATCAGCGGCTGGGGCCGCACCCGCGACGGCGGCACCTGGGGCACCGACATGGATTCCGCGGTACGCGCCGTGTGCAAGAGCGAGGAGCTCAAGCGCGTCACCGTGCAGCGCAACAAGATGCACGACCCGCGCTACAGCGCCAACAGCTGGACCAACGGCCACCCGGCCGGCCCGCAGGGCATCACGTTCAGCTACTGTGGCGGCAACCACGTGTTCCGCTGGAACGAGATCTACTCCACCGGCGGCAACCGCTTCAACGACGGCATGGGCGGCGAGGACAACTTCTCCAATACCGGATTCCCCCATTCGGACAGCGACATCTACGGCAACCGCATCACCCACACCTGGGACGACGCAATCGAGGCCGAAGGCGCCAACCGCAACGTGCGCATCTGGGGCAACTACATGGACCGCACCGCCACCGGCATCGCCACCACGGTGACCGCGATCGGCCCGGTGTACATCTTCCGCAACGTCTTCAACCGCAACCAGTTCTACGACAAACGCGCGCCGGATTCGGACGAGCGCCAGCCGTTTTTCAAATCGGGCTCGAGCGCGAGCTTCGGCAACGGGCGCCGTTACCTCCTGCACAACACGATGCTGCAGGCGACCGAGGCGGGATCGTCGTACGGCCTCGGCGGCGGCGCGGCGGTTGGCGGCACCGGCAGCGCGCAGCTGGTGCGCAACACGGTCTCCATGAACAACATCTGGCACACCTGGAAAACCGGCAATGCGACGTACCAGGTCGGTTCCGACAACACGTTCCAGAGCGACATGTACAACGGCAACGGCATGGGCACCGCGGCGGTGGGCGCCATCGGCGCCACGCCGAAATACGCCGCGGGCAACGGCTGGCAGAGCGAATCCGGCGGCATGTACCAGCTGGCTGCGGGCACGCCGGGCCATGACAGCGCCGTGCGTATCCCCAATTTCAACGACGCCTTCGTGGGCGCGGCGCCGGATGTCGGCGCGGCCGAAGCGGGAACCGACGCGACGAAGTTCGGCATCGCCGCGTCCACCGGCACCTCCGGCGGCAACGCGTCGCCGCCGCCTTCGACCCAGCCGCCGCCTTCCGCCCCGCCGCCGCCTTCCACCACCCCGCCGCCGGTCACGGGGGGCTCGGCGCCTCCGAGCCTCGGCATCAGCGCGTCGGCGTACAACATCGCGGCGGGCCAAAGCGTGACGCTCGGCGCCAACGTCACCGGCAACGCGGGTACTGCTACGGGCACGGTGCAGTTCCGCGCCAACGGCGTGGCCATCGCGGGCTGCGGTGCCACGGCGCTTTCGAACGGCGTTGCGACCTGCACCACCTCGGGTCTCGCAAGCGGCGCCAACGCCATCACCGGCGCCTACGCGGGAAGCGCTGCGTATGCGGCGGGCCAGGCGGGTCCGATCACGATCAACGTGAGCGGGACCTCCACGGCCCCCGTGGTGTTGCCCACCAAGTTCGGCATCGGCTCGTCCGCGTATTCGAGTGCGGTGGGCCAGGCGGTGACTTTCACCGCCACCATCCCGGGTGATGGTGGCACGGTGGCCTTCACCAGCAACGGCTCGGCGATCGCGGGGTGCACGGCGGTGGCGGTGAGCAAGGGCTACGCGTATTGCAGTGTCTCGTCGCTTCCGTCCGGCAGCCACCTGATCCGCGCCAACTACTCGGGCGCGGGCATCTACAGCGCCGGCGTCGCGGGCCCGATCACGCAGACGGTATCGGGTTCCGCGCCGGTCTCCGCTCCTGCGGGGCTCAACGTGCAGGGCCTGTGGTGGGGATCGGCCTCGGAATCGGGGTGGGGGGTCAATCTCACGCAGCAGGGCGATATCGTCTTCGCCACCTGGTTCACCTATGACGCGGCCGGCAAGGGGCAATGGCTGGTGATGTCGAACGGCGCGCGTACCGGCGCGAACTCGTTTGCGGGTGCGCTTTATCGCACCACGGGGCCTTCGTATGCGGATGCCGCGTTCGACAAGGCGCGTGTGCAGGCCAATGCCGTGGGTAGCGCCACGTTTACCTTCAGCGGCGCGGACAACGGCGTCTTCACCGCCACTGTCGACGGCGTGACCGTGACCAAGGTGATCACGCGCCAGGTGTTCGACGCCGCGGTGCCGACCTGCGTGGCCGGCGGCCCCGCGGGCGCGGCGCCCAACTACCAGGACCTGTGGTGGCGCACCGGCGGCAGCGAGTCGGGCTGGGGCGTGAACATCACCCACCAGGGCAACGTGATGTTCGTCACGTGGTTCACCTACGACACCGACGGCAGCCAGCTCTGGCTGGTCGCCTCCGGCGTCACGCGCGGTGCCGACGCCAGCTACAACGGCCGGCTTTATCGCACCACCGGGCCCGCCTTCGGATCGGACCAGTGGAATCCCGCCGGCGTGGCCGCCACCGACGTGGGTGCGGTCAACATCGCTTTCAGCGATGCCAACAACGGCGTGTTCAACTACAACGTGAATGGCGTCGCCGGCTCCAAGCCGATTTCGCGCCAGGTGTTTTCCACACCCGCAACCGTCTGCCGCTAGAAAAAGGGCAAAAAAAGTACCAAAAAGGTACCAGGTTTATTTTCCGGGCGGACCGGAAAATCAACCTGGTACCTTTTTGCTTTTTTCGGGGTCAGTCCCGCGTTCCTGGGTTTGCGCTTTCCGTTCGCCGGTAAAGGCTACAATTCGCACCGAGAAATCCGCATTCCGTCCCTTCGGGCTACCCGCCCGTCCGGCGGGCGGATACGCTCTCTCGCCTCCACAAGAATCGCCGGTAAAAATCAATGTCCCGACTCGCACTCCTGCTGTCCGCCGCTTTTGTCCTTGCCGCATGCGGCCAGGGCGCGCAAAGCCCCGCCAACAAGGCCGTCACCACCGGCACGCCGCTGCTGATTTCGGCGGAGGACCTGGTCACGGTGCGCAACAGCTCGCTCACCTCCGGGCCCTCGATCACCGGGTCGATCCAGCCCGAGCGCCGCGCCGACGTGCGCGCCGAGATCCAGGCGACCGTGTTGCAGGTGCTGAAGGAAAACGGCGACACGGTAAAGCGCGGCGACCTCCTCGTGCGCCTCGACGACACCGCCATCCGCGACAGCCTCGCCTCGGCCGAAGCCGCCAGCCGCGCCGCGGGCCTGGCCAACGAGCAGGCGGCGCGCCAGTTCGAACGCATGAAGACCCTGCGTGGCTCGGGCATGGCCTCGGCCCAGGCCCTCGACGATGCCGAAGGCAGGCGCAACGCCACCATCAGCGAACTCGAGGCCGCCAAGGCGCGCGGGGTGCTCGCCCGCCAGCAGATGCAGCGCACGGAAGTGCGCGCCCCGTTCGACGGCGTCGTGACCGACCGCAAGGTCTCCCCCGGCGACACCGCCCAGCTCGGCAAGGAGCTGCTGAAGGTGATCGATCCCACCTCCATGCGTTTCGAGGCGCTGGTTTCCTCTGACAATGTGGGCGAGGTGAAGCCCGGACAGGGCGTGTATTTCCGCGTCAACGGCTACGGCGACCAGCAATTCATCGGCAAGGTGCGCCGCGTGAACCCGGCGGCCAACGCCACCACGCGCCAGGTCGAAGTGCTGGTCGACTTCGTGGGTGAAAAGCAGCCGCGCCTGGCAGGCCTCTACGCCGAGGGCCGCCTCGAGACCTCGAGCAAGGCCAGCCTCACGCTGCCCGCCACCGCCGTGGTGCGCGATGGCGACAAGGCCCTGGCGTGGCGCGTCAAGGACAACAAGCTGCAGAAGGTCACGCTCGGCGTGGTGGAGCGCGACGCGCGCACCGGCGATTACGTGCTGGCCGCGGGACTGGCCGAAGGCGACCAGGTGATCCGCCACCCGACCTCGGTCCTCAAGGAAGGCCAGTCGGTGCGGGCGAGCGCGCCGGCGAAGTCCTCGATGGTCGCCGCCGACCTGGTGAAATAGCCATGTTCCTCTCCGACTTCAGCATCAAGCGGCCGGTCGCCACGGTCGTGATCATCATCGCGCTGATGTTCCTGGGCCTGCTCGCGCTCAAGAAGCTGCGCGTGAACCAGATCCCGGACGTCGACATGCCGATCATGGTCGTGATCGTCCCGTATCCCGGGGCCTCGCCCGACACGGTCGAGCGCGAGATCATCAACCGCGTCGAGAAGTCGCTGCAGAGCATCCCGCAGGTCTACCAGATCCGCTCCACGTCGTCCGAAAGCCAGGCGCAGATCGTGGTGCAGTTCAACTTCAAGAAAAACATGGTCGAAGCCTCCGACGAGATCCGCAATGCGATCGCGGCGGTGCGCCACAAGCTGCCGGTGGAGATGCGAGAGCCGATCCTGCAGCGCATCGACCCCGCCGCGCAACCGATCATGCAGCTGGCGCTTTCGTCGCAGAAGCAGACCTTCGCGGAGATCTCGCGCCTGGCCGAGGACGTGCTTTCGGACCGCTTCCGCGCCATCGACGGCGTGGCGGTGGTGAACGTGAACGGCGCGCTCAAGCGCGAGCTGTCGGTGCTGCTGCGCGCCGAACGCCTGCGCGAATACAACACCTCGATCACCGAGGTGGTGAGCGCGTTGCGCAACCAGAACACCACCGCGCCGGTGGGCCGGGTGAAGGGCGTGCTCGACGAGCAGAGCATCCGCCTGGTCGGGCGCATCGAGACGCCGAAGGAGTTCGAAGACATCGTCGTCAAGCGCAACGGCAACCAGGTCGTGCGCCTGGGCCAGGTGGCGACGATCCAGGATTCGTTCGCCGAGCTTTCGGGCTTCAGCCTGCGCAACGGGCGCCCGAACGTCGGCATGTCGGTCACGCGCTCGCGCGACGCCAGCACCGTCACCGTCGCCAACAAGGTGCGCGCCGAGATCGCCGAGATCAACAAGACCCTGCCGGAGGGCACCAAGGTCGAGGTCACGCAGGACGGCGGCAAGGATGCCGAGAGCAGCCTGCGCAACGTGATCGACGCGCTTGTCTTCGGCGCGGGCCTCACGATCCTTGTTGTCTACTGCTTCCTGAATTCCTGGCGCTCCACGCTGATCACCGCGCTGTCGCTGCCGACCTCGGTCATCGCGGCTTTCATCGCGGTGTGGCTGTGCGGCTTCACGCTCAACTTCATGACGCTGCTGGGCCTGTCGCTCGCCATCGGCGTGTTGATCGACGACGCCATCGTGGTGCGCGAAAACATCGTGCGCCACATGGAACGCGGCGCCGACCGGCGCACCGCCGCCCAGGCCGGCACCGCCGAGATCGGCATGGCGGTGATGGCGACCACGTTTTCGATCATCGCGGTCTTCATCCCGGTGGCCTTCATGGGCGGCGGCGCGGGCGAATGGTTCCGCCCCTTCGCGCTCACGGTGGCGGCATCGGTGCTGGTGTCGCTTTTCATCTCCTTCACGCTCGACCCGATGCTTTCGGCCTACTGGGGCGATCCCCCGGGCTACGCGCACCGCGAGAAGAAGGGCGTCGACAAGTGGCTCAGCAGGTTCAACAACTGGTTCGACCACAAGGCCGACCGCTACGGCAACGTGATCGCCTGGGCGCTGCACCACCGCAAGTGGATGGCGGTGATCGCCGCCTCCACCTTCGTGACCGCGATCGCGGTGCAGGCCAAGTGGGGCGATTCCACCTTCCTGCCGCAGTCGGACTACGGCACCATCGCCATCGACGTGCGCACGCCGTCCTCGTCGAGCCTGGAGTATTCAAAACTCAAGGTGGAGCGGGCCGCGGAGCTCGCGCGCACCATCAAGGAAGTGCGCAACACCAACAGCAACGTCAACGCCAGCGGCGGGCGCATCTACGTGGACCTCGGCAAGAGCTACGAGCGCAAGCGCAAGGCGTGGGACATCGCCAGGGAGCTGCGTGAGATGCTCAAGCAGCTCGTGGGCGCCGAATACGTCGTGCTCGACGACCTCAACAACGGCGTGCGCAAGCCGGTGCAGATCCAGTTCTCGGGGCCGGACTACCGCCGCCTGATGGACATCACCAGCGATTTCATGGACAAGGTGCGCAAGATCCCCGGTGCCGTGGACGTGGGCCTGTCGGAGCAGGATCCGAAGGACGAGCTCAAGATCGAGCTCGACCGCGGGCTCGCCAACCAGCTCGGCATCTCGGTGGGTGACGCGGCGCAGGCGCTACGCGTGGCGTTCGCGGGCGTGGAGGTGGGCGACTGGGTCGATCCCACGGGAGAAACGCGCGATGTCGCGGTGCGCCTGCATCCGGATGACCGGGTCGACGCGGCCAACATCGAACGCCTGCCGGTGGCGGTCGGGGGCAACAGCAGCATGATGGTGCCCCTGGAGCAGATCGCCACCATCTCCATGGGCAAGGGCCCGGCGCAGATCCAGCACCTCGACGGCAAGCGCACCATCACCGTCTCGGCCAACGTGCAGGGCCGCGCTTCGGGCGAAGTGACCGCGGACGCGCTCAAGATCGCCAAGGCGATCGACTTCCCGACCGGCTTCGGCATCACGCTCGGGGGCGCCTCCCGCGACCAGCAGGAAGTGTTCAGCGAGATGGGCATCGCGCTGGTGATGGGCATCGCGCTCATGTACCTGGTGCTGGTGATGCAATTCGGCTCGTTCACGGCGCCGATCCCGGTGATGCTGTCGCTGCCGCTGTCGCTCATCGGCGTGGTGCTTGCGCTCAAGCTCACCGGCGGATCGCTCAACCTGATGAGTTTCATCGGCGTGATCATGCTTTGCGGGCTGGTGGCCAAAAACGCCATCCTGCTGCTCGACTGCGCGCGCAAGGA
>JBBREI010000158.1:0-8836 GCA_038203035.1 Burkholderiales bacterium | reverse complement strand
AGGCGAAGTTGTTGTAGGCGCTCTGCGCGGCGGCAATGGCGGACTTCATGTTGTCGACCACGGCTTCGGAGCCGGTGGGCGCGTATTTGAAGGCCTCTTCCATCGCGGCCACGGCGACGCGGTTGTATTCGGCGGCCTGCTCCTCGAGTACGCGCTTGACCTCGTTGTTGGACTCGGCGGCGGTCTCGTAGGCGGTGCGCGAATACGCGTAGGCGCGCTTCATCACCGGCTCGACGGCAGCGGAGTTCAGGGCGATGACTTCATGCACATCCTTCGCGCCGGCCAGCGCCTGCGCGTGGGCGGTCGCCTGGGCGACGTTCTCGCGGGTGGAGGCGAGCCCGATCTGCGTGAAGCGCTCGAGGTTGGCGAGGGAGAGCTGGGCGAAATGGGTGAACTGGTTGATGGCAGCCTCGTTGGCCGCGGCGAACTGGTCGATCTTGAACATGGTGTAGGTCCTCATGGGGTTTGGGCTGCTATTTTGCTGCACTGCACAAATGCTATTTTAGGCCGCCAGCTCCTCATGTCAAGGGTTTTGGCGAGTTTTTTGTTGCGGCGCACCATAATTTGCGGCAGCGCAGCAAAATCAAGGACTTAGCGGCCGGGTCGCCGCCGGCCGGCAGGGGGCGGGCAGCTCGTAATAGAATCGGGATTCCTTAATGGGAGGGGACATGAAACCAGGCATTCGATTTTTCGGTGCCCTGCTGCTGGCGTTCGCCGCCGGCGCGCAGGCCCAGAACATCTCCATCGCCACCGGCGGCACCGGCGGCGTCTACTATCCGATGGGCGGCGGAATGGCGGCCATGCTGTCCAAGGCGATCCCCGGCATGCAGGCGACCGCCGAGGTCACGGGGGGCTCGGTCGCCAACATGCAACTGATCGGCACCGGCAAGCCCTACATCGCCTTCACCCAGGCCGATGCGGCGATCGACGCGCTCAAGGGCCAGGACAAGTTCGCGGGCAAGCCGATACCGGTGCGCACGCTGGCCGTGCTGTACCCGAACCGCATGCACGTGGTCACGATCGATGGCACCGGCATCACCAAGATCGCCGACATGAAGGGCAAGCGCGTGTCCACCGGATCCGGCGGCAGCGCGACCGAGGTATTCGCCTTTCGCGTGATCGAGGCCGCGGGCCTCGACAAGGACAAGGACATGACCCGCGAACGCCTGGGCGTCGCCGAGTCGGTAAGCGCGCTCAAGGACCGCAAGATCGACGCGTTCTTCTGGGTCGGCGGCCTGCCGACGGCAGCGGTGACCGACCTCGCCAACTCGCCGGGGGTGAAGATCCGCATGGTCGACATCGCCCACCTGGTGCCGGAGATGACGAAGAAACACGGCAACATCTACATCAAGGACGTGATCCCGAAGGCGACGTACAACGGCATGGAAGCCGACAACCAGGCGGCCACGGTGACCAACCTGCTCGCCGCGCACGCGAACATGGACGACAAGACCGCCTACGCCATCGTCAAGGCCGTCTTCGACCATCGCGACGAAATCATCCGCGTGCACAAGGAGGCGCAGAACATCACGCTGGAGAACCAGAAGACCGAGGCCTCGTCGATTCCCTGGCATCCCGGCGCGATCAAGTTCTTCGCCGAAAAGGGCATCAAGATCAACTGACGCTCACGGCGCGGGAGCCCCGCCAGACCGCTGGCGGGGCTTTTCTTTGAAGGGAATGCGGTGAGCGAAGAAATCCTGCGGCTGCACCAGCCTTCGGCCGAAGTGAGCGCCGACGCGCTGCATCGCGCCGAGGAGATGATCGAGCGCGAGGAGGGCGTCCACAACAAGCTCAAGGGCTGGCTGGGGGGACTCGTCGTCGGGGTGGCGGTGGTGATGTCGCTCTTCCACCTGTACACCGCCTACGCGATCGTGCGGCCGGAGCACCTGCGCGCCATCCACGTCGCCTTCGTGCTCTTCCTCACGTTTTTGATCTTCCCGGTCGCGAAGCGCTTTCGGCACCGCGTCATGTGGTGGGACTGGCTGCTCGCGACCGCGGGCGTGGCCACCACCGTGTACCTCATCGCGGGCGGCGACGACTTCTTCGATCGCTCCATCGTGCCGAACGACTGGGACATCGTGTTCGGCGTCGCGCTCGGGCTGCTGATCCTGGAAGCCATGCGGCGCACCACCGGCTGGATCCTGCCTTTCGTCACCATCTGCTTCCTGCTGTACGCGTTCTTCGGCGCCTACCTGCCGGCGCCCTGGACACACAAGGGCTACGAGATCCCGCGCCTCGTGGGTCACATGTATATGACGCTGGAGGGCATCTACGGAACCGCGATCGCCGTTTCCTCGACGCTGATCATCCTGTTCACGATCTTCGGCGCCTTCCTGCAGTTCTCGGGCGCGGGCAAGTTCTACATCGACTTCTCCTTCGCCGCCATGGGCGGCAAGCCGTCCAGCGCCGGGCGCACGGTGACCCTGGCATCCTTCCTGCTCGGCGGCCCTTCGGGCTCGGGCGTGGCGACCACGGTGACGCTGGGCGCGGTGGCCGCGCCCATGCTCGCCAAGGTCGGCTACAGCAAGAACGAAGCGGGGGGACTGCTCGCGGCGGGCGGCCTGGGCGCCATCATCTCGCCCCCGGTGCTGGGCGCGGCCGCCTTCCTGATCGCCGAGTTCCTCAAGATCTCGTATCTCGACGTCGTCCTGATGGCGACGATCCCGACCTGCCTCTATTACCTCGCCCTGTTCCTCATGGTCGAGATCGACGTGCGCAAGTTCGGCATGAAGGACGTGCTGTTCGAACAGGTGGAGTCGGCCTGGAGCCTCACCAAGAAGTACTGGTTCCACTTCCTGTCGCTGTTCTCGATCGTCATTTTCATGCTGATGGGGTTCTCGCCCGAATTGTCGGTCTTCTGGGCGACCGTGGTGGCCCTGGCGACCAGCTTCCTGCACCGCGACAGCTCGCTCATCCCCTACGACGTGCTGCGGGGCCGCGAGCCGTTCTGGCGCGGCATCTCCGGCTCGGGATTGGTCCGTGCCCTGGACGGTGGCTCGCGCGCGGTGCTCAACGTGGCGGCCACCTGCGCCGGCGCCGGTCTCATCGTCGGCGTGGTCACGCTCACCGGCCTGGGTCTCAAGTTCAGCTCCATCGTCATCGCCTACGCCGGCGGCTCGCTGCTGCTCACCGCGATCTACACCGCGCTCATCGTCTGGATCGTGGGCCTGGCGGTACCGGTCACCGCGAGCTACATCATCTGCGCGGTGATCGCCGCGCCGGCGCTGATAGCGCTCAAGGTGCCGGAGTATGCCGCGCACATGTTCGTCTTCTATTACGCGGTGCTGTCGGAAGTCTCCCCGCCGACGGCGCTCTCGCCGTTCGCCGCGGCCGCGATCACCGGAGGCGATCCGTACAAGACCACGCTGCAATGCTGGAAGTACACGGCCCCGGCATTCCTGGTGCCGTTCATGTTCGTGCTCGACCCGAGCGGCACGGGGCTGCTGCTGACCGGCTCGATCAAGACTCTGGGCAACGCGGACTGGGGCTCCATCGCGCAGGTGACCTTCACGGCGGCGGTCGGCATCGCCGCGCTGGCCAGCGGCCTGCAGGGGTGGCTGCTGAAGCGTACCGCCTACGCCGAGCGCTGGATGCTGCTCGCCGCCGGTTTCGCGCTGGTGTATCCGACGGCGACGTCCGACATCGTCGGCTTCGGGCTCGTGGCGCTCGTGGTGGTGCTGCAGCTGCTGCGGCGCGGCGCGCCGGGTGCGAGGCCGGCATCGTAGTCCCGGTGTTTTCCGGGAATACCCTCCTTTCTTGACGAGGCTCAACTGCCGGGCCGGGGCGTCGAATCTAATTTGATCCTTGGCAGGAAGTAGAATCGTTCCGGTCTCGTTTGCCGCGTCCGCCAGAAACCATCCCGAAGGGAGAAGAAATGATCGCTGTCGTCGTGATTGGCGCTGTTCGAGCGCTTCGTGGGGACCGCACATGGCCCAAGTGATCGGCGTTCCCAGGGAGGTCTTCCCGGGCGAAAAGCGCGTCGCCACCGTCCCCGAGGTCGTCCCGAAGCTCGCGAAGCTGGGCTTCAGCGTGATCGTGCAATCGGGCGCGGGCGATGCCGCGAGCGTCAGCGACGAGGCCTTTGCGGCTTCCGGCGCGACGGTCGTCGCGGATGCCGCGGCCGTCTGGTCCGGCGCCGACATCGTCTTCAAGGTGCGCGCGCCCAACGACGACGAAGTGCAGGCCATGCGTGAGGGCCAGATCCTGGTGAGCTTCATCTGGCCCGCGCAGAATCCGGAGCTGCTGCAGAAGCTGGCCGCGAGGAAGGCAACCGTGCTTGCGATGGACAGCGTGCCGCGCATCTCGCGCGCGCAGAAGCTCGACGCGCTGTCTTCCATGGCCAACATCGGCGGCTACCGCGCGGTGATCGAGGCCGCGCACCACTTCGGCCGATTCTTCACCGGCCAGATCACCGCCGCGGGCAAGGTGCCGCCGGCCAAGGTCTTCATCATCGGCGCAGGCGTCGCCGGGCTCGCCGCCATCGGCGCCGCTTCGGGCCTGGGCGCCATCGTCCGCGCCAACGACACGCGCCCGGAAGTGGGCGACCAGATCCGCTCGCTCGGCGGCGAGTACGTGGGCGTCGAGTACGAGGAGGAAGGCACCGGCATCGGCGGCTACGCCAAGGTGATGAGCGAAGGCTTCCAGAAGGCGCAGCGGGCGGTGTTCGCCGCGCAGGCGAAGGAGGTCGACATCATCATCACGACGGCGCTCATCCCCGGCAAGCCCGCGCCGAAGCTCATCACCGCCGAGATGGTGCAGTCGATGAAGGCGGGCAGCGTCATCGTCGACATGGCCGCCGAACAGGGCGGCAACTGCGAGCTGACCGAACCCGGCAAGGTCGTCACCCGGCACGGCGTGATCATCATCGGCTACACCGACCTGCCGAGCCGCCTGGCCACGCAGGCGAGCACGCTCTACGCAACCAACCTCTTCCGCCTTTCGGAGGACCTCACCAAGGCGAAGGACGGCGTCTACAACGTCAACATGGAAGACGAGGTCATCCGCGGCACCACGGTGATCAAGGACGGTGCCGTGACCTGGCCGCCGCCCGCCAAGGCGCCGGCGGCGCCGCCCGCCAATGCGCCCGCCAAGGCGCCGGTCGCCGTGGCCGCCGCGAAGAAGGGCCACGGCGCGGGCGCCCCCATGGCCGCCGGCACGCTCACCATCATGTTCGCCGCCGCCGCGGTGCTTTTCCTGCTCATCGGCAGCTACGCGCCGGCGGCGTTCCTCGGGCACTTCACGGTGTTCGTGCTGGCGTGTTTCGTGGGCTACATGGTGGTCTGGAACGTGACGCCAGCGCTGCACACGCCGCTCATGAGCGTGACCAACGCCATCAGCAGCATCATCGTGATCGGCGCCCTGGTGCAGATCGCGCCGCCGGTGGCCGCGGCGGTCGCGGGCGAAGGAGCGCGGCCCGATGAAATCATTCGCTGGCTCGCGGTCGCGGGCATCGCGCTGGCCGCCATCAACATGTTCGGCGGTTTCGCGGTGACGCAACGCATGCTGTCGATGTTCCAGAAATAGGAGACGACCATGTCCTCGAGCCTGGCCACCGTTTCCTACATCGCCGCGATCATCCTCTTCATCCTGAGCCTCGGCGGCCTTTCCAACCCCGAGAGCTCGCGCCGCGGCAACCTCTACGGAATGATCGGCATGGCGATCGCCGTGCTGGCCACCGTGTTCGGCCCGCGCGTCTCGCCCAACGGCATCGCATGGATCGCGATCGCGCTGGTCGTGGGGGGCGCCATCGGCCTCTATCTCGCGCGCACCGTGAAGATGACGCAGATGCCCGAGCTGGTGGCGTTCATGCACAGCCTCGTGGGCCTGGTGGCGGTGCTCGTGGGTTACGCGAGCTACATCGATCCGAGCGCTTCAGCGGGCATGACGGGCGCCGAAATGGCGATCCACCACATGGAGGTCTACGTCGGCGTGCTGATCGGCGCGGTGACGCTCTCCGGCTCGGTGATCGCGTTCGGCAAGCTTTCGGGGCGCATCGGTGGCAAGCCGCTGTTGCTGCCCGCGCGCCACTGGCTGAACCTGATCGGCCTGCTGGTGGTGATCTGGTTCGGGTACGCCTTCATGCGCGCGCATTCGATCGACCAAGGCATGATGCCGCTCGTGGTGATGACCGTGATCGCCCTGCTCTTCGGCATCCACATGGTGATGGCTATCGGTGGCGCGGACATGCCGGTGGTGGTGTCGATGCTCAACAGCTACTCGGGGTGGGCGGCGGCCGCGACCGGCTTCATGCTCTCCAACGACCTGCTGATCGTCACCGGCGCGCTGGTGGGCTCGAGCGGCGCGATCCTCTCCTACATCATGTGCCGGGCGATGAACCGCAACTTCTTCAGCGTGATCGCGGGCGGCTTTGGCGGTGGCGCACCCGCGGCGGCCACGGCCGGTGGCGCCGCGGCCCAGCCGGCGGGCGAAGTCACCTCGGTCACCGCGCAGGAGGCCGCGGAGATCCTCAAGGAAGCGAAGACGGTTGTCATCGTGCCGGGGTACGGGATGGCCGTGGCACAGGCCCAGCACACCGTCTTCGAAATCACCAAGCGGCTGCGCGAGCTCGGCAAGACGGTGCGCTTCGGCATCCATCCCGTCGCCGGGCGCATGCCGGGCCACATGAACGTGCTGCTGGCCGAGGCGAAAGTGCCTTACGACATCGTGCTGGAGATGGACGAGATCAACGGCGACCTGCCGGATACCGACGTCACCATGGTGATCGGTGCCAACGACATCGTGAACCCGAGCGCGCAGGACGACCCCTCGAGCCCGATCGCCGGGATGCCGGTGCTCGAGGTGTGGAAGGCCCACACCTCGATCGTGATGAAGCGCAGCATGGCCTCCGGTTACGCGGGCGTGGACAACCCGCTCTTCTACAAGGAGAACAACCGGATGCTTTTCGGAGACGCGAAGAAGATGCTGGACGAGGTGCTCGCGGCGCTGAAGGGATGAGGCGTCAGGACGGGCTCGCGATCCCGCCCGGGGATGCGGCCTGGGGCGGCTTTCGCGCCGCCTGCTCCGACTCGACGATCTCGAATCCGGCCAGGATCCAGCCGCGGCCGCGGTCGCGCACCCGGTTCAGGCGCAGGCTGAAACGCTCGGGACCCAGCGCGACATCCAGCACCTTGTCCTCCGAGAAGAACCGCTCGCCGACGAGGAAGCCGTCGTGGCGGCCGCTGGCGTCGTCCCCGCCCACGAACATGAGTACAACGCCCTCGCCGGAACCTCCGCCGGCAGGGACCACGCGAACCAGGCGCGGAGCAAGGCCGAACAGGCTCACCCCAAGCGTCAATCCGTCGCCCGTGGACGATGGCGTGACGCGCGCCGCACTGCCGAGGTGCAGGGCCCCGTCCATTTTCACGCCGATGACGTCCCCGGGCACTGCGCCCGCGCACGAGTCGGCAAGGTCTTCCAGCCGCATGCCTCGCTCGCTGCGGTCCAGCATCTGCGCGACGCGGCGCTGCTGGTCATAGATTTCCTCGATGTGCCTCTCGCGCCCGTGCGTGCCGCTCTGGGTGATCGCCTTGACCGACCGCAGCGCCATCGCGCCGGGCAGGTGGGCCGAAGGGTTGCGTGCCTCGCGCTCGATCTCGGCGATCCCGATGAAGATTTCCACGATGACGCTGACCTCGCGCCGCGCCGCGCGGGGCCGCGGCACTTCCTTCGATTCGTCGAGGCCTTTGCGCACCAGGTCGAGCACGGCCACGTGCTCCTCGACCCTCAATTCGCTGGAAAGCCCTCTCGTCGGAAGCATGCGCCCCTCATGGAATGCGCGCACGATCGAGCGGTACGCCCTCTCGATGGGCTCCTGGGGCAGGTAGAGGCTCGGGCCGGGGCCCTGCCGCGGACCGCGCTGCAGCCCGGCGCTCGAATCGAGGTCCACTCGCAGGGCCGAACCGGGCGGCGCTTCGCCCACAGCGGCAACGACGGGAAGCCAGGTGAGGATCCACGCATCGAGGATCTCGATCTGCTTGACATTCAGGTTTCCCGCGCTGAAGCGCGCGAGCAACAGGGCGCGAAAGTACAGCCCTTCGAGCGTGCACGAGATCGAGCGCCCGTGAAGGGCGAGCGGGGTATGGTCGAGCGCGCGCCCGATCGAGATCGCCCAGCGCATGAGCGCATGGAGCGCGGCGAAGTCGTGTGCGTGATGGGCGCGCAGGGCGACGTCCCACTTCTCGCATTCCCCTGTGTAGTAGAAGGTAAACGCGCACAGCAGGAACGCGGCCTGCTCGTCCTCTGTGCGCGCGCGCTCCATGGCGCTGCGCCCGATCTGCGCGACACGGGAGTTCATGTCGTGGATCCACCGGCATACCGCCCTGTCCTCGTCGGTCCAGTCAAGGGAGGAGACCACCAGCGAGCGCTGAAGCTCGCCCACGAAGCGCTCGAGGTCGAGGTGCAGCTCCATGAACTGGGCGGCCACCTGGGCGGGATTGAGTACGCCCGCAGCGTCCCGCAGCACGGCAACGCGCCGCGCGAACAAGGCCAGCTCGTCGGATGACACCGTGCATGAAGGCAGGAGCTCGAGTTCCATGGTCGCCCTAGTGGCCGGCGCCGACGACGCCCGTCGGCGGGCTCGCCATCACGGCACGGTGGAAGTCGGTCGCGCGGACTTCGGCAGTGAGATCCCACGACGCATGCAGCCAGTTCGGCATTTCCGGCCAGGCGCCGTAATGTTCGTGGACGCTTGGCCCCTGCGGCGGGCCGAAGAGCGCCACGTCGGGCGCCAGGATGCGCCCGAGGCGCGCCACCTCGCCCCACGCGGGGCTTTGGGGGTTGAGTTGCCGCAGCTCGCGCGCGCCCTCGCCAAAGAGGGCGGCGTCGTGCAGGAGGAAGG
>JBBREI010000157.1:0-8849 GCA_038203035.1 Burkholderiales bacterium | reverse complement strand
CCGTATCGCCGCGGTGAGCCGGGCGTGGCCATCGAAGAGCCGCAGGCTCGATTCCACCTCGAGCACGATGCCCTGGCCATCGAGGCTCACCATGGGCGTGAACTGGCAGGCCCATGCCGCGATGTGTTCCAGCGCCACGCGTTCCGCCTCGGGATCGCGATCGATCGACCGCAGGTCGCCGGCGATGGCCTTCGCCGCCGCCACCGCCTGGCCTTCGCGCACCCCGGCGGCGCGGGCGGCCGCATTGGCGCACGCAACCAGCGGGCGTTGCGCGGGGCCTTGCGCGATCACCAGCGGCTGGCGACCAGGACCGGCGCGTTCGGCGATCTGGAGTGCGAGGGCGGGAAGCTCGAGTGCGACCCAGAGCATGTGAGCTCTCCCGTTGACGTGTGATGGAGGGAGATTTCCTGCACCAGCGGCGGGCCGCGCCGCTTGGGGATGCGGATCATCAAGTGGCCCGCACCGGCGCCAACCACCACGCGCAGGTGCGCGGGCGTGGAGTGTTTTTCCGCAAGCGTGGAGCGGAACAACACCGCCATGGCGCGCCCGGCTTGCGCCGCCGTCTGCAGGCGGCGCAGCCACGCGTATTCTTCCGCGAAACGCTCCATCCACAGCAACACCGCGCCGCAGGCGCCGGACTTGAGCGCCTGTTCAGCCGCCCAGAGCGCGTCTTGCCGGCACGCGGGGCGAATGACGAGGCAGCTTTCCGGCACCAGGCCCGACTGCGCCAGCGAAGGCGCATACGGCAGGTGGGGCGGGTTGACCCATGCGATGAGGCGTTGGCCCTGGGCCGCGCGCGCGAGCGCACCCGCAAGGAACGAAACCTCGCCGATGCCCACGCTTTCATGCAGGACTTCGGTGAGGGTGGATTGCGGCCAGCCCCCGCCGGGCAGCTGCGCATCGAGGCTGGCGTGGCCCGTGGGCACTACCGGTTGCAGGGCGCTTTCGAGATCCCCTCCGCACCAGACGCCCGGCAACCGCACCAGTTGCGCCACCGTGGCTTTCATCTTCAGCGCGTGGCGTGCAGGTTGCGAATGACGCCGACCGCGACACCTTCGATCGCCAGGCGGTCGCGATGCAGGTCGAGGTGCAGCGTTTCGAAATCCGGGTTGGCGGGGATGAGTTGCGCCTTGTGGCCGCGCACCTTGAAGCGCTTGACCGTGACTTCTTCGCCGATGCGGGCCACCACGATCTGCCCGCTACGCGCCTCGCTGGTGCGGTGGACCACCAGCCAATCGCCATCCAGGATGCCTTCGTCGCGCATCGAAAGCCCGCTGACCTGCAGCAGGTAATCGGCGCGGGGATTGAAGAGATCCGGATCCACGGGGTAGCGGCCGAGCATGTTTTCGATCGCCAGGATGGGGCTGCCGGCGGCGACCCGCCCGATCAGTTGCAGGCCCGGGCCTTGCTTCAGGCGGATGCCGCGCGCGAGCCCGGGTGAGAGTTCCAGGACGCCTTTTTTTTCCAGCGCGATCAGGTGCTTGGCGACCCCATTGGTGGAAGCCAGGCCCATGATGCGCGCCAGTTCCGGGCGCGAGGGGGGGTGCTGGTGTTCCGCGATATGGGCGCGGATGGCCTGGAGGATTTCAGCCTGGCGGGCGGTGAGTTCGGCTTCCATGGATGGTGATAATCCTATCACCTATCCCAAGGCGCGATGCAACTTACATCAGCACATTGACGATCGCGTTGCCGATCCCCACCAGCGCCGAACCCGAGATGAGGCCCGCGCAGATCGGCTCCATGCCATCGACCCAATACGAGTGCCCGCGCGTGCCCGGCGTCTTGTACTTGCGGCCCATCAACCAGAAGATCACCGCGCCGATCCACATCGCAAACGAAGCCTCCGGCGGCAGCACCACTCCCAGCCCGATCGAAACCGCCGAAAGCGGGAAGCGCCCCTTGGTGATGATGCGCATCACCTCGATCAACACTGCCGCGATGGCCGCGACCACCATCGAGACCACCGCCGAATACGGCAGGCTGCTCACGCCCTTCGCGATCAGCTCCGCCACGCCCTTCCACTGCAGGGCCCCGGGGAACGCAAACGACTCGGAGATGATGGTGGACGCGGAACGAACGCCGTTGGCATCGGGCGGCAGGAACAGCAGGAAAAAAAGCGGCACGCAGAAAATCGCGCCCGAGAATATCCCGATCACGTGGCCCACGGCCTGCTGGCGCGGCTTGGCGCCCAGCATGTAGCCCGGCTTGATGTCGGAAAGCAGGTTGGCGGCGTTCGAGGCGATTTCGGCCGTCATGCCCGCCGGGATCAGGTTGCTGGCGGGGTTGGTGCGGTCGATTGCGCCCATGGTGAACTGCGTGATCTTGCTGAGGGAGCCCGTGGGTGTCCACGAGGTGAGCGCCATCGAGTTGGTGCAGATGATGGAGAGCACGAAGATCAGCGGCAGCGAGATGAAAGCCAGGAACCACGGCACGCCGAAGAACGCATGGCTGACCCAGGCGCCGAGCACACTGAAGACCGGAATACCAAGGGCCGAGATCCAGAGCGGAAATTCGAGGTGCTTGAGCACGTCCGCGCCCGGGGTTTTCCTGCCTCCGAGGTTGCGGAAAGCGCTCATGAAGATCTCGGGGCGGCCCGCCAGGCTCACCAGCGAGCCCACCACCATCATGGTCACACCCCACCAGAGCGACCACTGGTTCACGATCTCCGGGCGCGAGATCGGCACCACGGCGCCCGTGGGCCCGATGCGCGCGGCGATGTCGCCCGCCTGGATCATGATCGGCGCGAGGATCACGAAGTTTATGAAGGCGCCCAGGATCACGCTGGTGGCCACCGCGATGCCCATGAGGCCACCTACGCCCAGCATGGCGACGTCGAGCGTGAGCCGCAGGCCCAGCTGGCGGATGTCCGTGCCGAGGATGCGGGGCACGTACGTCGACGCCGCGTAGAAATACGAATCGAGGCGCTCGTGGAAATTCCACGGCTCCTTCATGCCCGTCCACTCGTGCATGCGCAGCAGCTTGAACTGCAGCAGCTTCATCCAGCCGTCACTGATGAGCACCTGGTAGGTCGCGGCACCGAGGGCGGTATAGGCCAGCAGCTTTGCCTTGAACATGCCGGCCGCGGCGGCGCCGGTGTAGAGCGCATCCAGCACCACGCCGGCCGCGCGGCCTTCGGGAAAGGGCAGCTGCTCGTCGTTGATGAAACGGCGCTTGAGCGGGAAAGCCAGCAGCACGCCGATGATCGAGCAGACCACCATCCACGCGATCATGTGGAAGGGATCAATCACGGTGTTCGTGACCAGCATGTACGCGGCCAATGCCGAGACCAGCGGCGCCACCATGTAGCCCGCGGCGGTGGCGATCGACTGGGTGCAGTTGTTCTCGAGGATGGTGAAGTCCTGCGCGAAGCCCGCCGCGTTCATCACCCGGTACAGGGCGAACGCGAGGATCACGGAGGTGAGGCCCACGCCGATGGTGATGCCGGTCTTGGCCGCGATGTAGAGGGCGGTGGCGCTGAGGACGCCACCCAGCAGGAAACCGGTGGCGGCGGAACGGATGGTGAGCTGCGCCATGTCGCCGCGGAACACGTTTTCGAGCCACCAGCGGTCCTTCTGCTCGCGTGACCAGTCGCGGATTTCCTCGGGGGACAGCTGCTTCAGCGCCATCGGTGGGCCTTGTCGAAACATTCGCAGCTCGTGACTGCGTGGGCCGCATTATGCCGGTTAGAATTCCGCCATGAGCGATGAGCAGGCGCGACAACAAGAAAAGCACGTGGAAGGCCTGGCGCTCGACGTATCCGCGCGCTTGAAAGACGCCAGGGCGCAGCTGGAGGCGATGATGCTGGCGCGCGACCTCACCCCGGCCAACGGCTGGCGCATCTTCGAAGACCTGCGCCACACGGTGGAAGGCACGCAGTGGACCTTCCGGCCCATGCACTTGCGCCACAGCCTCCCCGAGCTGCAGACCACCGTCACCATCGACCAGGACGGCCGCCTGGTCTGAACGGACTATCGGTCCCGCTCGTTGGTCATCCCGGTGAAGGCGCCTGCGCGGGAAGCGCCGGATCGTGCGTCAATGCGGGATGGTTGTAGGGCGTGGGCTGGAAGAACCCGTTGTCGGGCCCGAGCGGGGGCACCGGGGTGCCCTGGGCTAGCGCCGCAGAGGAAACAGCAACCAGTGCAGCAATGGCCAGGTTGCGCATCGAGGGGGCCCTCCTTGCAAAGAGGCCCCGGAATGCGGCAACGGTTGCTGGTCTATTCGGCCTTGGCGCCCGACGCTTTCACTACTTTTTCCCAGCGCGCGGTTTCTTCCGCCATCACGCGGCCGAAGTCTTCAGGCGTGCCCGGAATGGTGCGGCCACCGAGATCAGCAAGCTTCTTCTGCATGGCGGGGTCGGCTAGCGCGCGATTCACTTCCGCGTTCACCTTGTCCACGATGTCCTTTGGCGTGCCCCTGGGCATCCCCACGCCGAACCACGCGGTCGCTTCGTAGCCGGGCACGGTCTCGGAAAGCGAGGGCACGCCTGGCAGGGACGGCTCATGCTCCTTCGTGGTCACCGCGAGCGCGCGCAGCTTGCCACCCTTGATGTGGTTGATGGATGAAGGAAGGTTGTCGAACAGCACGTCCACCTTGCCCGAGATGAGGTCGATGAGAGCGGGCCCCGCGCCCTTGTAGGGGACGTGCAGCATGTCGCAGCCGGTCATCATCTTGAACATCTCGCCCGACATGTGCACCGAAGTGCCGCTGCCCGACGAGGCCATGTTGATCTTTCCGGGGTTGGCCTTGCAGTAGTCGATGAATTCCTTCACCGTCCTGGCCGGGAACGACGTGGGCACCTCCATCACGTTGGGCGATTTCACGATTCCCGCTACCGGCTGCACGTCGCGCAGGACGTTGAAGCCGAGGTTCGGATAGAGCGTGGCGTTGATGCCGTGGGCGGGATTCACCAGCAGCATCGTGTAGCCGTCCGGCGGCGACTTTATCGCCACCTCCGTGCCGATGTTGTTGCCTCCGCCCGGCTTGTTCTCGACGATGAAGGTCTGCCCCATCTTTTCGGTTAGCCATTGCGCGATCACGCGCGCCAGCACGTCCGTGGTGCCGCCCGGCGGATACGGCACGATCCACTTGACCGATTTTGTGGGGTAATCGACGGCAAACGCGGAACCGACCGTGGCTGCGGTGGCTAGCAGCGCGGCCGCTGCAAAACAGGCGATACGTGACACGTCAGTTCCTCCTCGGATTTCTCTGTTGTTGGATGGGCTGCCTCGCGTTCGATTCTATTACAATCGCTCAGCCCTCCCATGCCCCGCCAACTATTCCGACAAGAGGCCATAGACGCCCAGCGCGAGAAGTTTCTCGGCGAGGCGACCATTGCCCGTCCCGTCCCCTTCTGGGTCTTCACCCTGCTGGCGGCCGGCATCGCCATCCTGCTGATCGTGGTGGCGGTGTGGGGCCAATACACGCGGCGCGAGCGCGTGGAAGGCTACCTGGCCCTGGATACCGGCGCCGCCCGGGTGCAAAGCCCGGATGCTGGGCGCGTCGCCGAGCTGCTGGTGAAGGAAGGCGATGAGGTCAGCGCCGGCGAGCCCCTGGCCAAGATCTCGCTGGACCGCACCAACGTGGCGGGCGGCTCTACCAGCGAAGCCGTGGCCGCGGAGATGGTGAGCCGGCGCGCCATCCTGGAAAAGGAACAGGAGCAGTGGCGCAACCTGGGCGTGCAGCAGGCAGAACAGTCCCGGCGCAAGGCCCGCGACCTGGAAAACGAGCTCACCCAGATCGACGCGGAGATGCAGCTGCAGGAAACGCGTGTGCGCTCCACCCGCGAGCAGGCGGAAAAATTCAAGTCCCTCGCCAACGACAAGTTCGTCTCCGACGTGGCGAGCAAGCAGAAGCAGGACGAGGTGACCGACCAGGAAATCAAGCTGCAGGCCCTGCGCCGCCAGCGGTCCCAGGTGGAACGGGACCTGGGCACCGCGCGCATGGAGGAGCCGCAGATAACCCTGCGGTCACGCGCGCAGGTGGAGCAGCTGTCCCGCCAGCTGAGCGAGCTGCGCGAAGGCATGTCCCAGGTGGAAGCGCGGCGTGAAACCGTGATCCGGGCGCCCATGGCCGGCGTGGTCACCAACGTGGCCGTCAATCGCGGGCAATCCATCGCCGCCGATTCACCACTCGTCACCGTGCTGCCCAAGGGCAGCGGCCTGCACGTTGAGCTGCTGGTGCCCACGCGCGCGATCGGGTTCCTCACGAAGGGGCAGGAGGTGGTGCTGCGCTACGAGGCATTCCCGCACGAGCGTTTCGGCCAGTACCACGGCACCATCGCCGACATCGGTCGCAACGTCTGGACGCAGGGTGAACGCATCGGGCCCCTGTCCGCGAAGGAACCGGTCTACCGCGTCGACGTCCTGCTCGACAAACAATCCGTCACCGCCCTGGGCCAGGAATTCCCGCTGCGCCCCGGCATGCTGGTGAATGCGGACCTGCTGCTGGAAAAACGCACGCTGCTGGAGTGGATCTTCGAGCCGGTGCTGCAGTTGAAGGGGCGGTTCTAGATGCGCATCAATTCCCGACACCTTCTCCAGCGCTCGCTCCTTCTCGCTTGGGAGAGGGTGAGCTAGTGGGTTTCCTCTCCGACCTGCTGAGCCCCAAGGTGCCGGTGATCCTGCAAAGCGAGGCGCCGGAATGCGGCATCGCCTGCCTGGCGATGGTGGCCTCGTTCCACGGGCACCGAACGGACCTTTCCGCGATGCGCGTGCGCCTTTCGCCTTCGCTCAAGGGCATCACGCTCAAACACATCGCCCAGATCGGCGAGACCATGGGCATGACCGCGCGCGGCGTGCAGGTGCCGCTGGATGCGCTGGGCAAGCTGCGGCTGCCCGCAGTGTTGCACTGGGACATGAACCATTTCGTGGTGCTGGTGAAGGCGGGCGGGCGGAAGATCACCGTGCACGATCCCGCACGCGGCAAGCGGGTGCTGACGCTGGAGGAAGCCTCGCGGCACTTCACCGGCGTGGCGATGGAGTTCACGCCGACCAACGAGTTCCAGAAGAAGGACGAGCGCGAGAAGATCCGCTCGTGGCAGTTGCTGGGCGTGGCATCCGGGCTCAAGGGGACGGTGGCGCAGATATTGATGCTGTCCTTTGCGCTCGAAGTGTTTTCCCTGGCGATGCCCCTCTTCCTTCAGCTCACTGTGGATCGCGTGCTGGTGGGCCGGGATCGCGACCTGCTGACGGTGCTGGGCGTGGCGTTCGGCGCCCTGGTGATCATCCAGGTGGCGGTGACCGCGGTGCGCGCCTGGGTGGGCGTCTACCTCAGCACCAACATCAACCTCAAGCTGCTGACAAACCTCTTCAACCACATGCTGCGCCTGCCGCTCAGCTGGTTCGAGAAGAGGAATATCGGTGACATAGTTTCCAAGTTTCGCAGCGTGGATGCGATCCAGCGCACGCTCACGACGACCTTCCTGGAAACGGCCGTCGACGGCTTCATGGTGATATTGACCGTCATCGTGATGACGTACTACAGCGTGACATTGACCCTCGTGGTGGTCGGCGCCGCCCTGCTCTACGGGATGGCCCGATGGACTTTCTATTACCCGCAGCGCTATGCCACGGACGAACAGCTGGCGCACGAGGCGCGCAGCGGCACACACTTCATCGAGACCCTGCGCGGGATGATGGCGATCAAGCTGAACCTGCGCGAAAGCGAAAGGCGAAGCGCCTACCAGAACCTGGTGGTGGACCAGACCAACTCCGGCGTGCGGGTGCAGAACGTCGGCATCCTGCAACGCGCCTCGAACGCGCTGATCTTCGGCCTGGAAAACGTCATCGTGATCTGGCTGGCGGCGCTGCTGGTGATGGAGGGCAAGTTCACCGTGGGGATGCTGTATGCCTTCATCGGCTTCAAGCTGCTATTCCTCACGCGGATGATCAACCTGATAGACAAGTGGAACGAGTTCCGCATGCTGGACCTGCATGCCGAGCGCATCGCCGACATCGCACTGGCGGAGCCCGAGGGGGCGAAACCTTCAATGCCAGGGGAAGTGGTGGTGGGCAGCCTGACGATCGAGGCCAAGGACCTGGGATTCGCCTACGGGCCCGAAGGATTTGTCTTCCGCCACGTGAACCTGACGGTCGCGCCGGGGGAGACCGTGGCCATCATCGGGCCATCGGGCTGCGGCAAGACCACGCTCATCAAGGTGCTGCTGGGGCTGTTGCAGCCCACGGAAGGCGAGATCCGCGTGAACGGACGCAACCTCGCCGACTGGGACACGGCCCAGTATCGCGCCCGCGTGGGCGCGGTGATGCAGGACGATCAGCTATTCGTGGGCACGATCGAAGACAACATCAGCTTCTTCGATACGGAGCACGACCCCCAGCGCGTGCGCGAATGCGCCCGCGCCGCCATGATCGATGAAGAGATCATGGCGATGCCCATGCAGTACAACACCATCGTCGGCAGCCTTGGAACGGCGCTATCCGGCGGGCAAAAACAAAGAGTCCTTTTGGCACGCGCACTTTACAGAATCCCAAAAATACTCTTCCTGGATGAAGCCTTTGATCAGATCGACGTTGCGCTCGAACGGCGCATTAGTATTTCCATTGCCGAGAAGGGATTGGCTCTGGTGATTGTTAGCCATCGGCCAGAGACTATTGAGGCTTCAATTAAGCGCTTCGAGTTGTCCACTCCAAGGTACCAAAACGGCCAGCCACCTAAGGACCTTTGACGAGAACCGTCTCACCAATACCACCGCCGGCAATATCAAGTTGAAGAAGCGTTAGTTCTTGAATTTCAGATTCAGCACGCACGGTGGCAACGTGTTCGGATGGGGTGGTGTTTTTGACTTGGTCCATAGTCCTCTCCGGTTACAGAACTGTTTCGCCAATGCCGCC
>JBBREI010000156.1:0-8998 GCA_038203035.1 Burkholderiales bacterium | reverse complement strand
ACCATCGGCCACGAGCTCACCCACGGCTTCGACGACGAGGGGCGCAAGTTCGACGCGAAGGGCAACCTCAAGGACTGGTGGACCGAAGCCGACGCCAAGGCCTTCGAGGAGCGCGCGCAGTGCATCCGCGACCAGTATTCGCAATACACGATCGTCGACGACATCAGGATCAACGGTGCGCTGACCTCCGGCGAGGACATCGCCGACCTGGGCGGGCTGATCCTGGCCTGGATGGCGTGGAAGACGGAGACGAAGGACAAGAAGCTCGAGAACATCGAGGGCCTCACGCCGGAGCAGCGCTTCTTCGTCGGCTACTCGCAGTGGGCCTGCGAAAACGACCGCCCCGAGAGCCTGCGAGTGAAGGCCAGAACCGACCCACACTCACCGGGGAAATATCGGGTGAACGGGTTGATGGTCAACATGCCGGAGTTCGAGAAGGCGTTCTCGTGCAAACCGGGATCCGCGTTGGTGGCGCAGAAGCGCTGCCGGGTCTGGTAGCGGAAGCGCCCCCACCTAGCGGGAGCCGGGAGGACCGGACCTTTTTCGCCTTTTCAAAATAAACTGGTGTCAGAGACGACTTTTGCTGTCCCCGGCCACAGGCCGGTGTGCAAAAGTCGTCTATGACACCAGTTTTCGGTTTGGCAACACATTTGTTGACAGTTTTGGCACCAAACCGGTAGGGTCTGGTAGTTGTAGTTGGAGGAGCCATGGCCGCCAGAGCCAAGACCAGACCCCGGACCCCGTCCGCGCCCGAAACCGTCGCCGAGATACTCGCGGCGCTGCGCGAACGCATCGCAAACCAGGACATCCCGCCCGGCGCCAAGCTGCGCGAGACCGATCTGGCCGCGGAATTCGACGTCCCGCGAACCCGCATCCGCGAGGCGCTGAACGCGCTCGAGCAGCGCCACCTCGTCGAACGCATCCCGAACCGCGGCGCGGTGGTGTTCCGGGTCGATTTCAACCAGGCGCTGCGCATCTACGACCTGCGCGTGGTGCTGGAGGGGTTGGCCGCGCGGCTGGCCACGCAGAACGGCACCCCGGCCCGGTGGAAGCGCGAGGCCGACCTCTTCAAGGGCCCGCTGAAGGTGATGGTCGACCGCGGCGACCTCGAGCCCTACATCGAACATTACGAAGCGATGCGCCGCGCCATCATCGAGGCGGCGGGCAACCCGCTGCTGGCCGAGATGCTGGACACCATCTACGAAAAAACCCGCGTCCTCATCCGCCGCATCCTCATCCTGCCCGGCCGCGCCGAAGTCGGCCGGCTGCAACACGTGGCGATGCTGGAGGCGATGGCCCGGGGCCATGCCGAAGAAGCCGAGCGCCTGCGCCGCGCGGGGTTGCAGAGCGCCAAGGCGCACCTCGAAAAATTCCAGAAGTACATCCTCTAGGACCCCATGGACACCCATAGCCCGACACTTCCCGCAGGACCCCTGGCAGGCATCCGTGTGATCGAGCTCGGCTCCACCGTCGCGGGCCCTTTCTGCGGGCGCCTGCTGGCCGACTTCGGCGCGGACGTGATCAAGGTCGAACCCGCGGAAGGTGATCCGGTGCGCACCATGGGCAAGCGTTTCCATGGCAAGTCGCTCTACGCCGCCAGCATCTTCCGCAACAAGTCGCTGATCTCGGTGGACCTGCGCACGCCCGATGGCCAGCAGATCGTGCGTGACCTGGCCGCGAAAAGCGACGTGTTGATCGAGAACTTCCGCCCCGGCGGCATGGAGCGCTGGGGCCTGGGCTACGAGGCGCTCTCGAACATCAACCCGCGGCTGGTGATGGTGCGCATCAGCGGCTTCGGCCAGGACGGTCCCTACGCGCAACGCGCCGGCTACGGCGTGATTGGTGAGGCCGTCAGCGGATTGCGCCACCTCACGGGCGACCCGGACCGGCCACCCGCGCGCATCGCCACCTCGATGACCGACTACATCACCGGCCTCTACGCCGCGTGGGGCGCCACCATGGCACTTTTTTCGCGCCACACCACCGGCCGCGGCCAATACATCGACGCCGCCCTGTATGAATGCGCCTTCAGCTTCATGGAGCCGTGGATCCCCGCATTCCAGAAACTCGGCCACATCGCAAACCGTACCGGCTCGCGCCTGCCCGAAAGCACGCCCAACAACCTCTACGCAACCGGCGACGGATCGTTCATCCACATCACCGCCATGGGCAAGGCGGTGTTCCAGCGCCTGGCCGAGGTGATGGGGCAGCCGGCGCTGGCGAGCGACGAGCGGTTCGCCCAGGCGACCATGCGATCGGCCAACCACGAAGCCATCGACGACCTCATCGGCCAATGGACGAACTCGCTGGCGCTGGCCGAGATCGAGAGCCTGCTGGCCGCCGCCGGCGTCCCGGCCACACGCATCTTCACCATTGCCGACATCTTCGCCGACCCGCACTACAAGGCACGCGGCTCGATCGCCCTGGCGCCGGACCCGGACCTCGACACCGTGGCCATGGCCAATGTGGTGCCGCGCCTGTCCGCCACCCCGGGTGCCGTGCGCCACGCCGGCCGCGCGACCGGCGACGACACGCGCCGTGTGCTGCAGGAGCTGCTGGGCCTCGACCCGGCCGCGCTCGACGCGCTCGAAGCCAAAGGCATCATCGCCAGCAAGGCCTCCACCGCCGCGCCGGCGCAGGCGGGGACCGCATGAACGCGCCCGAAACCGCCGCCGAACGTCGCGCGCGCATCGAGGAGGAATTCCGCGCCCGCGAGGCGAAGGCGCTCGCCATGGGCGGCGAGGCGAAGCTCGCGAAGCGCACCGCAGCCGGCGTGCTCAACGCGCGCGAGCGCATCGACGCGATCTTCGACCCGGGCAGCTTCATCGAGTCGGGCCTTTTCAGCACCTCGGCCAACCCCGCCATCGCCGACAGGAGCCCGGGCGACGGCAAGGTCGCCGGCTTCGGCACCATCGATGGCCGCGAGGCCGCCATCGTCTCCAACGATTTCACCGTGATGGGCGCCTCCAGCGGCGCCACCAACGGCCGCAAGATCGCCCACATGAAACGCGTCGCCACGGATCGCGGCATACCGCTGGTGTTCCTGGGCGAATCGTCGGGCGCGCGCATGCCGGACCACATGGGTTCGCGGGGCATGGGCACCCTGCTCGGCAACGATGGCATGCAATACCGCCGCATGCGCGAGATCCCGTGGGCCTCGGCCACATTGGGCGCTTCCTATGGCTCGGCGAGCTGGTACGCGGTGATGGCCGACTTCAGCGTGATGCGCAAGGGCGCGGTGCTGGCCGTCTCGTCGGCGCTGCTCGCCTCGCTCGCCATCAGGGAAGAAGTTGATCCCGAAGCGCTGGGCGGCTGGCGCGTGCACGCGGAAACCACCGGCGTCGCCGACCTTGTGGTCGACACCGACGAAGAAGCGCTCGCCGCCATCCGTAAATTCCTCTCCTACCTGCCAAGCCACCACAATGAGGCGCCGCCCGTGCATCCGGTGCCGGCCGAATCCGGCGCGAACATGGACAACATCCTTTCGCACCTGCCTGCCAGCCGCACGCAGGTCTACGACGTGCGCAAGGTGATCCGGGACGTGGTGGACGCCGGGAGCTTCTTCGAACTCAAGGCGCGTTTCGGCAAGGTAGCGGTCACGGGCCTGGCCCGCATGGACGGGCGCACCGTCGGCATCGTCGCCAACAACCCGCTCTACAGGGGTGGGGCGATGGACACCGAGGCGTGCGAAAAAATCACCAAGCTGATCGTGACCTGCGACTCGTTCAACATCCCGATCGTGATGTTCGTCGACACGCCGGGCTTCGTGATCGGCACCGATGCGGAACGCCGCCGCGCCCCCGGCAAGATCATGAACTTCATGAACGCCCTTTCACTCGTCACCGTGCCCAAGCTGTCGGTTATCCTGCGCAAGAGCTACGGCCAGGCCTACCTCAACATGGGCGGGGGCAGGAATTCCGACGAGGTCGCCGCCTGGCCCACGGCCGAGGTGAGCTTCATGGATCCGAACTTCGCGGTGAAAATCGTCCACAACCTGGAGCCCGGAGAACCCGGCCACGAGGAAAAACTCGCGGCGATGAAAAAGGACAGCGAGGTCTGGGACATGGCCTCGGTCTACGCGGTGCAGTCGGTGATCCGCCCCGAGCAGACACGCGACTACCTCATCCGCATGCTCCAGGTGCACCGCCTGCGCATCACCCACGGCGTCGGCCAGCACATGATGCGTGCCTGGCCCACGAGCTTCTGACATGGCGCTTTTCCACAAGGTGCTGGTGGCCAATCGCGGCGCGGTCGCCTCCCGCGTGCTGTGCGCGCTCAACGGCCTCGGCATCCCGTCCGTCGCGGTGTATTCCGGCGCCGATGCCCTGCGCCGCCACCGCGCCGACCATACCGGGCTTGCCGCCGAGGTCGTCGCGCGCGGCATTCCCCAACCCGTCAACTGAAAGGAACAACCTTGGCGAGAGTCGATGTGAAGTCCGTGGTCACCGGATCGGTCTGGAAAATCGAGGCCCGGGTGGGCCAGAAGCTGGCGCCGGGTGATTCGATCATGATCCTGGAGTCGATGAAGATGGAGATCCCCTTGATTGTGGAAGACGGCGGCGTGTTGCTGGAGATCCGCGTCGAGGAAGGCGTCGCCGTTTCCGAGGGCCAGGTGCTGGCGGTGGTCGAGGAATGAGCGCCGTGCCCGACAAGTCCGTCGAAGAGACCGGCTGGGCCCCGGAGCTGGAGGAGCTGCGCCTGCGTCGCGAGAAATCGCTGGGGCTCGGCGGCAAGGACGCGATCGACCTGCACCATTCGCGTGGTCGGCTCACGATCCGCGAGCGCATCGAAGGGCTCGTCGACCAGGGATCCTTCCAGGAGGTTGGCCGGCTCACCGGCAGCGGCAAATACGAAAGCGGCAAACTCGTGAGTGTCACCCCCGCGCCCTATGTGATGGGCCTGTGCAACATCGGCGGGCGGCCGGTTGCCGTCGGTGGCGAGGACTTCACCATCCGCGGCGGCACCAGCTGGAGCGGCGACCGCAAGAAAGGTGGCCAGGGCGGCTTCGTCGAGGACCTCGCGCACCAGTACCGCATTCCGCTCGTGAACCTGATCGACGGCGCGGGCGGCAGCGTGACCTCGATCACGCGCCGCGGCCATTCGGTTTTCCCCGGCGTGCACGGCTTCGAGCAGTCGGTGCGGCTCATGGGTGAAGTGCCGGTGGTGTGTGCGGTGATGGGCACCGCCGCGGGCGGGCCCGCGGGCCGCGCGATCCTGTCGCACTTTTCGGTGATGGTGAAAGGCACGAGCCAGGTGTTCGCCGCCGGCCCACCGGTGGTTGAACGCTCGCTCGGCCAGAAGATCGACAAGGAAGACCTCGGCGGCGCCGCGGTGGCGGGCGAGCTCGCCGGGACCATCGACCAGGTCGTCGATACCGAGGCCGAATGTTTCGGCCTGGTGCGCCGCTACCTCAGCTACATGCCGCAGAACGTGTGGGAGCTGCCGCCGCTTGCGCGCATCAACGATCCGGTCGACCGCTGCGAAGACGGCCTCGCCACCATCGTGCCGCGCAATCGCAGGCGCCCGTACGACATGCGCAGGATCGTCCGATGGGTTGCCGACCGCGATTCGGTGCTCGAGCTGCAGCCGTCCTTCGGCAAGGCCGTGATCACGAGCCTCGCGCGCATGAACGGGCGCGTGGTGGGCATCATCGCCAACAACCCCATGGTCTATGGCGGCGCAATCGACGTGAAAGGCGCGCGCAAGCAGACCCACTTCATCGAGTTGTGCGACTGCTTCCACATCCCGCTCGTCTTCCTGGTGGACGTGCCCGGCTTCATGGTGGGCCGCGACGCCGAGGCGGCCGCCACCTTGCGTGAAGGCATGCGCAGCGTCTACGTGGCCCTGCAGGCCACGGTCCCGATGTACACCGTCGTGGTCCGCAAGTGTTACGGCATGGCGGGCATGGGGGCGACCGACAAGAACGGCCTCGACCTCAAGATCGCCTGGCCCTCGGCCGAATGGGGGTCGCTGCCGATCGAAGGCGGCGTGGCGGCGGCCTTCCGCAAGGAGATCGCGGCGGCCGAGAACCCCAAGGCGCGCGAGGCCGAGATCGAGGCGAGCCTGCGCGCCGACGCCTCGCCGATGCGCACCGCAGAAGCATTTGGCGTCGAGGAGATCATCGATCCGCGCGAGACCCGGCCGTACCTCTGCCGGTTCATCGACGCGGCGCAATCCCGGCTGGCCACTTCGGTGGGCCAGAAACCGAAGTACGGAGTAAGACCCTAGGGCGCACCAGCAGGCAATTCCAAAAAACGAGGAGAGACACATGCAAGCGATGAAATCACTCAAGATGGCCCTGGCCGCCGCACTGGTCGCCACCAGCACACTCGCCGCCGCGGAGGTCTCCGAGGTGAAGCTGATGTCGCAATACGGCATCGGCTACATGCAGCTCACCGTGATGAAGGCCAACAAGCTGGTGGAGAAGCACCTCGCCAAGTCGGGCATGCCTGCGACCACCGTCACCTGGGCCACGCTCGGCGCGGGCGCCGCGGCCAACGACGCGCTGCTGGCAGGCAGCCTGCACTACGCGGCCGGGGGCACCGGCCCCGCGTTCATCCTCTGGGACCGCACGCGCAGCAACGTCGGCGTGCATGGCGTGGCGGCACTCTCGTCCATGCCCAACCTGCTGGTCTCGCGCAACCCGGCGGTAAAGACGCTCAAGGACTTCACCGAAAAGGACCGCATCGCGATGGCCGGCGCCGGCTCTTCGGTGCAGACCGTCTACCTGCAGATGGCGGTGGCCAGGGAATACGGCATCGACAACTACAAGAAGCTCAACCCCCTGATGGTGAACCTGCCCCACCCCGAAGGCCTGCGCGCCTTGCTTTCGGGCTCGGGCGAGGTCACCGCGCAGTTCACCTCTCCCCCCTTCCAGCAGCGGGCGCTCGAGGATGCGGCGGTTCACAAGGTGCTCAACTCGTACGACATCATGGGCGGGCCGAACACGTTCCTGATGGTGTGGTCGACCAGGAAGTTCCGCGACGAGAACCCGAAAAGCTACAAGGCGGTGCTCGATGCGATGAAGGAGGCGACCGCATTCATCAACGCGGACAAGCGCGCCGCGGCCGAGATCTACGTGAAGGAAGGCGGCGGCAAGGAAGACGTCGGCAAGATCCTCGCGATCATGAACGACCCCCAGATCAGCTACACCCTGGCGCCGGAGCGCGTGCTGCCCTTTGCGCAGTTCATGCACAAGATCGGCACGCTGAAGAGCAATCCGACGTCCTGGAAGGACCTTTTCTTTCCGGACATCCACGAGATGTCGGGTAGCTGAACGCATGAAGGACGCCACGGCGGGCGCCCTCCTCCAGGTGGAGGGCGTGACCCTGCAATACAAGACGCGCGAGCACCACGTCACCGCGACCTATCGCGTGAGCTTCGACGTGCACCCTTCGGACCGCTTCGTGCTGCTGGGCCCCTCGGGCTGCGGCAAGTCGACGTTGCTCAAGGCGGTCGGCGGCTACATCGCGCCCACCGAGGGCACCATCCGGCTGAAGGGCGTGGAGGTGAAGAAGCCCGGCGCCGACCGCGTGATGGTGTTCCAGGAATTCGACCAGCTGCTGCCGTGGAAAACGGTGAAGCAGAACGTGATGTTCGCGCTCGAAGCTTCGAAGCGCCTCAGGGGGAAGGAGGCCGAGGACCGCGCCATGGCCTACATCGACAAGGTGAGCCTCACGAGATTCGCCGATTCGTACCCGCACACGCTGTCCGGCGGCATGAAGCAGCGGGTGGCGATCGCGCGCGGCATGGCGATGGAGCCGGACATCCTGCTGATGGACGAGCCCTTCGCCGCCCTTGATGCGCTGACGCGCCGCAAGATGCAGGACGAGCTGATGCAGCTGTGGGAGGACACGCGCTTCACGGTGCTTTTCGTCACGCACTCGATTCCCGAGGCGGTTCGCATCGGGAACCGGATTCTGCTGCTGTCGCCGCATCCGGGCCAGGTGAAGGCCGAGCTCAATTGCGATGGAACGGACGCCGAGGATGCCGCAACCGGCAAGCGCCTCACCGATCGCATCCACGAGATGCTGTTCGTCGATGCCGAAGGTGAACCCGAGGCGGTGCACCATGGCTAGCGCCCCGGTGGATCGCGCCGAATACGTCCGCGACCAGGTGCCGGAGCATGACTTCGGCGTGGTCCACAAACCGCTCACCACCTGGGAGCGCATCTACGGCTACGGCTGGCTGCGCAAGGGATTCCTGCTGCTGGTGCTTGCGGCGATCTGGCAGGCGTACGCAAGTTATCTCGACAACGCGCTGGTGCTGCCGACCTTCATCGAGACGCTGAAGGCGTTCGTCTCGCGCATCGCCGACGGCGAGCTGCTGCGCAAGTCGTGGGTCTCGATCAAGGTGCTGCTGATGGGTTATGGCATCGGGCTCGTGCTGGCGCTTGTGCTGACGATCCTCGCGATGGCCTCGCGCCTGGGCAACGACCTGCTCGAGACACTCACCGCGATGCTCAACCCGCTGCCCGCCATCGCGCTGCTGCCGCTCGCGCTCATCTGGCTGGGCCTGGGCAACGCAAGCATCGTCTTCGTGCTGGTGCACGCGGTGATGTGGCCGATCGCGCTCAACACCCACTCCGGTTTCCTCGGCGTCTCGCCCACGATGCGCATGGTGGGGCGCAATTACGGGCTCACGGGCGTGCCTTACGTGGCGAAGATCCTCATCCCGGCCGCGTTCCCGCACATCCTCGCGGGGCTCAAGATCGGCTGGGCGTTCGCCTGGCGGACCCTCATCGCGGCGGAGCTGGTGTTTGGCACTACGTCGGGATCGGGCGGCCTCGGCTGGTTCATCTACGAAAACAAGAACGTGCTCGACATTCCCGCGGTGTTCGCGGGGCTCTTCTGCGTGATCATCATCGGCCTGCTGGTGGAGAACCTGATCTTCCGCACCATCGAGATGCGCACCATCCGCAAATGGGGGATGCAATCGTGAGCGATACACCCGTCACCGACGAATACATCCGCAAGGGTGAGTTCAATCCGCTGTGGGA
>JBBREI010000155.1:0-9003 GCA_038203035.1 Burkholderiales bacterium | reverse complement strand
GACCCGCATCGTCGTAGGTGTACCAGACCGCCATCACGCCCCCGGTCGTGCTCAGGAGCTCGAAGCCGTGGCCCGAATGGCCAGGATCCCACCAGTGCCCCTGGACGAAGGCGGAGCGCGCCGAGATGTCCGTGGCCGACGCGCATAGGGAGGCGACGGTGGCGACGACGGCCAGCAGCTGCTTCATGATTTTCCTCGACTGGAGGGTGCCGAACATTCGTTAGTATCCCGGAATCATGGGGAGCTTTCCAGGCACGTTGATGACTGCCCTGCGCTACGTCCTGGCCGCGTCGCTGCTGGGCATTTCCTGCGCCGCGGTGGCGGCCGTCGACTACAACAAGGCCAGCCGCGAAGCCTATGGGCTCAAGGGCATCCCGCACATGCTGATCATCGGGCGCGACGGTCACGCGCTGAAGATGCACCGGGGCTACAGCGAGAAATCCCTCGACGTGATCATCGCGGAGATCAACGCCGCGCTTGCCCGGGCCTAGCCTCGCGCTTCAGGGACCGAGGGGTTCCTCGGCTTCGGGCTCCGGCGGGACCCACGATGGCTTGCGTTTTTCCAGGAAGGCCGCCACGCCTTCACGCCCTTCAGGCGAGGAGCGCACGCGCGCAATGCGCTCCGCGGTGTCCTGGATCAGCTCGCTGTGCACCGGCTTGTTCGCCACGGCGCGGATCAGCTCCTTGGCCTCCCGCTGCGCGACCGGCCCGCATTCCAGCAGCGCATCGACCAGGGTGCCGACGCTTTCGTCCAGCTCCTCGTCGTTGATGGTGAGTTCGTGCACCAGGCCCATGCGCCAGGCCTGTCCCGAATCGAAGCGTTCGCCGGTGAGGAAGTAGCGGCGCGCGGCGCGCTCGCCGATGGCGCCCACGACGTAGGGCGAGATCACCGCCGGGATGAGCCCGAGCTTGACTTCCGAAAGCGAGAAGGTGGCCGCCTGGGTGGCGACCGCGATGTCGCAGCACGCCACGAGGCCCACGCCGCCGCCGTAGGCCGCGCCGTGCACACGCGCGATGGTGGGCTTGCGCAGGTGGGCGAGGGTGCGCATGAGGGCGCCGAGCGCCATGGCATCGCGCTGGTTCTCCTCCTTCGAGAAGCCCGACATGCGCTTCATCCAGTTGAGGTCGGCGCCGGCGGAAAACGACCTGCCCGCGCCGGCCAGCACGACGACCCGCACGGCATCGTCCGCTTCCATGTTGCGCAGGGCCTGCGTGAGATCGGCGATCAGCGCGCCGTCGAAGGCGTTGTGCCGCTCGGGACGGTTGAGGGTGACGAGCCCGAGGGGGCCCTGGATTTCGACAGCGAGGCTCATATTTTCCTTCTCCCTTGGGAGAGGGTCGGGGTGAGGGTCTTCACATGCGGAACACGCCGAAGCGGGTTTCCTCGAGGGGTGCGTTGAGGGTTGCCGCGAGGGCAAGGCCCAGGACGCGGCGGGTATCGGCGGGATCGATGACGCCATCGTCCCAGAGCCGGGCGGTGGCGTAGTAGGGGTGGCCCTGGCGCTCGTACTGGTCGCGGATCGGGGCCTTGAACTGCTCTTCGTCCTCCTTCGACCACGAGCCCTTCTTCAGCTCGATGCCGTCGCGCTTGACGGTGGCGAGCACGCTCGCGGCCTGCTCGCCGCCCATCACGGAGATGCGCGCGTTGGGCCAGGTCCACAGGAAACGCGGGTTGAAGGCGCGCCCGCACATGCCGTAGTTGCCGGCGCCGAACGAGCCGCCGAGGATCACGGTGAACTTGGGCACCTTCGCGCACGAGACCGCGGCCACCATCTTGGCGCCGTCCTTGGCGATGCCGCCGCTTTCGTACTTGCGCCCTACCATGAAGCCGGTGATGTTCTGCAGGAAAAGCAGCGGGGTGCCGCGCTGGCAGCACAGCTCGATGAAATGCGCGCCCTTGAGCGCCGACTCAGAAAACAGGATGCCGTTGTTGGCGAGGATGCCGACGGGGCTGCCGTGGATATGCGCGAAGCCCGTGACGAGCGTGGTGCCGTAGAGCGCCTTGAATTCGTGGAAGTCGGATCCGTCGACCAGGCGCGCGATCACCTCCCGCACATCGAAGGGCTGGCGCGGGTCCTTCGGCACGATGCCGTAGAGGTCCTCGGCCGGATACAGTGGATCCGGACCCGGGGACGCACCCTCCTTGCCGGAAGACGGCAAGGAGGGTGCGTCCCCGGTTCTGGTTTTCGTGTGCCTGATGATTTCACGGGCGATGGCCAGCGCATGGCGGTCGTCATCGGCGAGGTGATCGGTGACGCCGGAGGTTCGTGAGTGGACGTCACCGCCGCCCAGCTCCTCGGCCGTCACGACTTCGCCGGTCGCGGCCTTCACCAGCGGCGGGCCGCCGAGGAAAATCGTGCCCTGGTTCTTCACGATGATCGATTCGTCGCACATCGCCGGCACGTAGGCGCCGCCCGCCGTGCACGAACCCATCACCACCGCGACCTGCGGGATGCCCGCGGCCGAAAGGTTGGCCTGGTTGTAGAAGATGCGGCCGAAATGTTCCTTGTCCGGGAACACTTCATCCTGCAACGGCAGGAAGGCGCCCCCGGAATCCACGAGGTAGATGCACGGCAGGTGGTTCTGCGCCGCGATCTCCTGCGCGCGCAGGTGTTTCTTCACCGTCATCGGATAGTAGGTGCCGCCCTTGACGGTTGCGTCATTGGCGACAATCACCACTTCGCGCCCTTCCACGCGGCCGATGCCGGTGATCACGCCGGCCGACGGCGCCTCGCCGCCGTACATGCCGTGGGCGGCGAGCTGCGAGAGCTCCAGGAAGGGCGTTCCCGGATCAAGCAGCGCGCGCACGCGCTCACGCGGGAGCAGCTTGCCGCGGGCCACGTGTTTCTTCTGCGCTTCGGGGCCGCCGCCTTCGGCGATGCGGGCGACTTCGGCGCGCAGTTCTGCGCTCAACGCGCGGTGATGATCGACGTTTGCCAGGAAGGCGGGCGAACCCGGGTCGAGCCGGCTCTTGATGGTCGGCACGGGTCAGGCCTTGATGAAGGGTCGGTAGGAAAGGCGCAATGCGATGGTGACGAGTGTGGCGCCCAGGAACCAGCGCATCTCGCCGCCGAAGAAGAGTTGCAGCACGCCCATCGCCATGGGGATCTCGCACAATGCGCCGCCGATGGCGAGCGCGCGGGCCAGGCGCTGGCGTATCGCGGGGTCCGGTGTGCCGCGGGTGCGCACGGCCTTGTCGTCCGCGTTCAGCAGCGGCTTGAAGGTACGCATGTAGAGGAGGGCAGGCACGATGCCCAGCAGCACGCCGATCATGGCGTAGCGTTGCCAATCCGCGTCCGGTGTGGTGAACGGCGTCTTGAGCCCGCGCATGAAGACGGTGACGACACCGGCCAGCACCAGGGTGCCAACCATCTGCGCGACCCAGGAGGCGATCAGCCCCTGGCGGGCGTGCGACGGGGCGGGCACGCTCATGCGGCGAGGTCGCGCGTGATCAACAGGCGCTGGATCTCGCTTGTGCCTTCATAGATCTGGGTGATGCGTGCGTCGCGATAGTGGCGCTCGACCGGATAGTCGGCGAGGTAGCCATAGCCGCCGTGGATCTGGATCGCCTTGCTGCAGACCCATTCCGCCAGCTCCGAGGCATAAAGCTTGGCCTGCGAGGCCTCCGACAGGCACGGGATGCCTTCGGTGCGCATGCGCGCGGCGTGATGGATCATGAGGCGCGCGGCGTTGATGCGTGTGTGCATGTCGGCGAGGTAGTTGGCGACCGATTGGTGCTCGGTGAGCTTCTTGCCGAACTGGGTGCGCTCCTTCGCGTACGCCAGCGCCGCATCGAAGGCCGCGCGCGCGATGCCGAGCGCCTGGGCCGCGATGCCGATGCGCCCGCCTTCCAGGTTGGACAGCGCGATCGCCAGGCCCTTGCCGCGCGGCCCGAGCAGGTTCGCTTCGGGGATGGCGCAATTCTCCAGCGAGATGGCGCAGGTGTCGGAGGCGCGGATGCCGAGCTTGTGCTCGAGCTTCTGCGGGTTGAAGCCGGGCGTGTCCGTGGGCACGATGAAGGCCGACAGGCCCTTCTTGCCGAGTTCGGGATCGGTCACCGCGAACACGATGGCCACCGCGGCGCGTTGGCCGTTGGTGATGAATTGCTTGGAGCCGTCGAGCACCCACTTTCCATCCGTGAGCACGGCGCGGGCCCTGAGGTTGTTGGCCTCGCTGCCGGCCTGGGGTTCGGTCAGGCAGAAGCAGCCGATGAGTTCGCCCGTGGCCATGCGCGGCAGCCATTGCCGCTTCTGCTCCTGCGTGCCCCACGCCAGGATCGGCCCGCAGCCCACCGAGTTGTGCACACTCATCAGCGTCGCGGTGGAGGCGCAGCCCGCGGCGATTTCTTCCATGGCGAGCGCGTAGGCGGTGTAATCGGAGAAGGTGCCGCCCCATTCCTCGGGCACCACCATGCCGAGCAGGCCCAGTTCGCCCAGCTTGGCCACGGTGGCTTCCGGCAGCCAGCCTTCCTGGTCCCAGCGGCCCGCGTGGGGGGCGAGTTCGTTGCGTGCGAACTCGCGAGCCATGTCGCGGATCATGCGCTGCTCATCGGTGAGGAAATCGGTATGCGCGCGGGCGAGCATCGCTATTTCGCGTCCGGGTCGCGGGCCTGGGCTTTCTGGTTCATGTCGTTGTTGATCTTCTTCGCGTCCTCCAGCGCCTTCACCTCCGCACCGCCGTAGGCGCGCTGCTTCGCCCGTTCGGTGGCCGCGGCCCTTTCCACGGCGGCATCGGCCTTCGGCGCCTCGGCTTTCCCGCATCCGGCGAGCAGCAGCGCCATGGAGGCCGCCGCCGCCGCGCCGGCGCGAGAGCGTGTCATGCCCGAACGGCTTTGACGCGTTGACGGATATCCGCCCGGACCTTCGGCGGCAGATGATTCCAACGGACTCCCGCGACCGCGCCGGCAAGGGCCAGGCAGGCGGGGACACTGTTGCGTTCCGGGTGCGCGCGGCGAAGCTGCAGCCAGGCGTCCCAGAATCCGACGCGCATCAGGGCCTCGAGGGAATCGATGCCGACGTTACGCAGTTCCACAGCGAGGTTGGCGCCGATGTTCGGCGTGCGCTCGATGGGTGTAGTGGTGCTTGTGGTCATTTACAGGATCTCCAGTGCTAGTGCCGTACCTTCACCGCCGCCGATGCAGAGCGCGGCGACCCCTTTTTTCCCTCCGCGCTTGCGCAGCGCGTAGATCAGTGTCGTGATGATTCTTGCGCCGGTCGCCCCGATCGGATGCCCCAGGGCCACGGCGCCGCCATTCACGTTCACCTTGTCGGCCGGAATGCCGACATCCTTCATCGCCGCCATCGTGACCACGGCGAATGCTTCGTTCACCTCGAAGAGGTCGACGTCGGAGACTTTCCAGCCGGCCTTGTCGAGTACCTTCTTGATCGCGCCCACGGGCGCGGTCGTGAACCATTCGGGTTCGTGCGCGTTCGAAGCGTAGGCGACGACACGCGCCAGCGGCTTCACGCCACGTTTCTTCGCCTCGCTCTCGGTCATCATCACCAGCGCCGCGGCGCCGTCGGAGATCGATGACGAGGTGGCGGCGGTGACGGTGCCGTCCTTGTTGAAGGCGGGGCGCAGGGTGGGGATCTTCTCCACGTTGACCGCGAAGGGCGTCTCGTCTTCCGAGACCACCTCGTCGCCCTTGCGGCCCTTGACGGTCACCGGGGCGATCTCGTCCTTGAAGCCGCCCGACTTGGACGCATTCACAGCGCGCGTGGTGGATTCCTTGGCGTAGGCGTCCATCTCTTCGCGCGTGAATCCGTATTTCTTCGCGGTGGCGTCGGCGAAGGTGCCCATGGGTTTGCCGTCGTACGCGTTTTCCAGCCCGTCGAAGGCCATGTGGTCGAGGATCTGGCCGTGGCCGTAGCGGATGCCGCCGCGGCCCTTGGGCAGCAGGTGTGGCGCGTTGGTCATGGACTCCATGCCGCCGGCCACCACAATCGTGGCCTGGCCGGAGGTGAGCTGGTCGAAGGCCATCATCGCGGCCTTCATGCCCGAGCCACACATCTTGTTGATGGTGGTCGCCGGCGTGGTGTTGTCCAGGCCCGCACCGAGGGCGGCCTGGCGCGCGGGCGCCTGGCCCTGGCCGGCACCGAGCACGTTGCCGAAGATGACGTCATCTACTTCGCCGGGCTTCACGCCCGCCTGTTCGACGGCGGCCCTGATCGCAACCGCGCCCAGCTGCGAGGCGGTCATCGAGTTGAACTTGCCCTGCATGGAACCGATCGGGGTGCGTTTGGCGCCAACGATCACGATGTTTTCAGCCATGGTGCTTCCTGCCTTTCAGGTCAAACCGATTCTTCGAACAACTCGCGCCCGATGAGCATGCGGCGAATCTCGTTGGTGCCCGCGCCGATGTCGTACAGCTTCGCGTCGCGCAACAGGCGGCCGGCGGGGAATTCGTTGATGTAGCCGTTGCCGCCCAGGCACTGGATCGCCTCGAGGGCGACCTGAACGGCGTTTTCCGAGGAGAACAGCAGGCAGGCGGCGGCGTCCTTGCGCGCGGCGCGTCCCCGGCCCTGGTCAAGCGCGCCGGCCACGCGGTAGCTGAAGGCGCGGGAGGCCTGCAGCTTGGTGTACATGTCGGCGATCTTGCCCTGCATCAGCTCGAAGGTGCCGATCGCATGGCCGAACTGCTTGCGCTCGTGCACGTAGGGCAGCACCAGGTCCATCGCGGCCTGCATGATGCCGAGCGGACCGCCGGAGAGCACGGTGCGCTCCGTATCCAGGCCCTTCATCAGCACTTTCGAGCCGCCGTTCACGGCGCCGAGGATGTTTTCGCCGGGGATCTCGCAATCCTGGAACACCAGCTCGCAGGTGTTGGAGCCGCGCATGCCCAGCTTGTCGAGCTTCTGCGCGGTGCTGAAACCCTTCATGCCTTTTTCGACCAGGAAGGCGGTCATCGCCTTCGATCCCTGGTCCTTCGGCGCGGTGCGCATGTAGACGATGGCGACGTCGGCATCCGGCCCGTTGGTGATCCACATCTTCGAGCCGTTGGCGACCCAGCGATCGCCTCTTTTTTCCGCCTTGCAAGCCATGGAGCCCACGACATCGCTGCCGGCGCCCGCTTCGCTCATGGCGAGCGCGCCCACGAATTCGCCCGAACACAGCTTCGGCAGGTACTTGCGCCGCTGCGCTTCGCTGCCGTTCAGGTAGAGGTTGTTGACGCAGAGGTTGGAGTGCGCGCCGTAGGAAAGGCCTACCGAGGCCGAGGCGCGCGAGACCTCTTCCATCGCCACCAGGTGGCCGAGGTAACCCAGGCCGGTGCCGCCATATTCCTCCGGCACGGTCATGCCCAGCAGGCCCAGCTCGCCCAGCCTGGCCCACATGTCGGCCGGAAATTCGTTGTTGCGGTCGATTTCGGCCGCTCGCGGCGCGAGCTCCGTATCGCACATGCGCTTCACGGTGTCGCGAAGTGCGTCGAAGTCCTCTGTCAGGTGGGTATCGAACAGCATGGACGGCTAGCCTCATGGGACGCCGGATCGAAGGGTGTAATTATAGCGCGCCAGGCGACCATTTTACCGATGGCCCGGGAGGGTCATTTGGCTGTCATGCGGATCGCGCCGTCGAGGCGGATCACCTCGCCATTGAGGACCTCGTTTTCGATGATGTGGCGCACCAGGGCCGCGTATTCCTCCGGCTTGCCGAGGCGCGACGGGAAGGGGATCTGGGCGCCGAGGGAGGCGCGAACCTCCTCGCTCATCGCCTGCAGCATGGGCGTATCGAAGATCCCCGGGGCGATGGTCATGACGCGGATGCCGAAGCGCGCCAGCTCGCGCGCGATCGGCAGAGTCATGCCGTTGACGCCCGCCTTGGAGGCGGCGTAGGCGGCCTGCCCGATCTGGCCGTCCATCGAGGCCACCGAGGACGTGTTGACGATCACGCCTCGCTCGCCGCTTTCGAACGCCGCCTGGGTGCTCATGCGTGCTGCGGCCAGGCGGATCACGTTGAAGGTGCCGATGAGGTTGATTTTCACCGCGCGCTCGAAATTCGCGAGCGAGTGGGGCCCGGTCTTGCCAACGACGCGCTCTCCGGGGGCTACACCTGCGCAGTTGATGGCGCCGTGGATCGCCCCGAAGGAAGAGATGCACAGCTCCACCGCTGCGAGCGTCGATGCCTCCTCGGTCACGTCGGTGCGCGCGAACCTGCACGTGGCGCCCAGTTGCCCCGCCACCTCGTCGCCGGCCGCATTCACGTCGGCGATGACGACGCTGGCGCCGGCCTGGACCAGCATGCGGGCCGTGGCCAGCCCGAGGCCCGATGCGCCGCCGGCCACGAGGAAAACCTTGTTCGGAATCAACATGTCAGGAGGGGCTTTCGTTGGAAGGGTTGCGCAGCGCCACGAGCGGGAGGTCGCGTTCGCGCGCCCACGATTCCCAGTTCTCCGCGCTGTTGGTGGCGAAGCGTTCGCGCAACACCGCGGTTTCGAGGCGCTCGAGGCCAAGGGCGCGGGCGAGGTTGTCCGCGAAGTGGGGTTCGAGCGCCGCCACCGCGATCCAGCCGGTGCGCGTCGCGTAGAGATTATAGCCAGCCAGGCCTCCGCCGAGCAGCGTGCCCGGCGCCGTGAGCCCCTCGTGCAGCGGCTGGGCGAGGGCACGGGCTCCGTCTTCCAGCGGCGCCTGGGCATGCACGCCCCGACCGTCGCGGTCGCGCGCGATGACGAGCGCAAGGGCGGTGCTGACCGCGCGTTCCGCGCCGGCCATGTCCGCGTAGAGCGTCGCGGGCATCGCGGGCGGCGACAGCAACCCGTGCACCGCGAGGTAGGTGAGGTCGTGTCCCGGCAGTTCCTCTTCGGGCGCGGGGTGGCCGGTGATCGCCACGTGGCATAACCGCCGGTACTTCGCGGTCAGCATGTCGGGGCTCAGCCCGAGCCGCAGGAGGGCGGACGGGCGCTGCGCCGTCACGAAGAGGTCGGACTCAAGCAGGAGGTCCGCGAGCCGCGCGCGCCCCATCACGCTCTTGAGGTCCACGCGTTCGATCGCCATGCCTTCGTGCAGGCGC